>JANLRZ010000140.1:0-9455 GCA_031362155.1 Acidimicrobiia bacterium
AAACCGATCGAGCACGCCGAGCAAGGTGTCGTCGAGCACGTCGCCGTCGTTGATCCCCGGACACACGACGACTTGGCCGTGGATCTCGACCCCCGCTTCGAGCAGGAGTTCGAGCCACCGCAGACTCGTCGCGCCACGACGGTTCCGCAACAGGGCGCTGCGCACGTCGGGATCGGTGGCGTGGATCGACACGTAGAGCGGGCCGAGCCCTTCGGTGATCACCCGTTCGAGATCCGCCTCGGTGAACCGGGTGAGGGTCGTGAAGTTCCCGTAGAGATGGGACAACCGGTAGTCGTCGTCCTTGAGGTACAGGCTCTTCCGCATGCCCTTCGGAAGCTGATAGATGAAACAGAACGGGCAGTGGTTGTCACAGGTCCGCACCCGGTCGAAGACCGCGCTGTCGAGTTCGACGCCCAGCGGCGAGCCTGCCGGCTTCTCGATCGCGACCGGGCGGTCGACGCCACCTCGACGCAGCGTGAGGAGGACGTTCGGTTCGTCGACCTGGACCTGGTAGCGAATCACGTCCCGCAGCGCTTCGCCGTTGACGTCGACCAGCTCGTCGCCGACTTCGACCCCTGCCGTGGCGGCCGGGCTTCCGGGCGCGACAGTTTCAACTCGTGCAAGGGACATCGGGGAAGTGTACTCCCCACCCCTCGCGCGTCCTGGGGCCGGAAACTCGGGGCGGTAGCCTCGCGACCGTGCCCGTGCGAAAGGTCCTTCTGGCGGAACCCCGTGGCTTTTGTGCCGGGGTCGAGATGGCGATCAAAGCGCTGGCCTGGATGGTGCGGCTCTTCCCGGCGCCGGTCTACTGCTACCACGAGATCGTCCACAACCGACTGATCGTGGAGCGATTCACCGAACTCGGAGTCGTCTTCGTCGACGACATCGACGAGGTCCCGCCGGGCGCACCGCTCATGCTCTCTGCCCATGGATCGGCCCCCGAGATCGTCGCGGCCGCCCAGGCGAACGACCGGTTCGTCGTCAATGCGGTCTGCCCGCTGGTGACCAAAGTCCACCACGAAGCCCGAGTGCGCGCCGAGAAGGGCTACACGATTCTCTACGTCGGACATGCCGGCCACGACGAGGCGGTGGGAACGCTCGCGGTGGCGCCGGACGCGATCAAGCTCGTCGACCACGACGACGATCTCGAGCGCGCCCTCGGTCAGGTGGGCGATCCCGACAAGGTCGCGCTGCTCGCCCAGACCACGTTGGCGCTTCACGACTGGGAAGGCGTGGCCAACGAAGCCCGCGACCGGTACCCAAACCTGTGGACCGCGACCCGCAATGACCTCTGCTTCGCGACCACCAACCGTCAGTCGGCACTCTCTGCCATCGCCGAGCGCGCCGAGGCCGTTGTGGTCATCGGCAGCGCCAACTCGTCGAACACCATCGCGCTGGCCAAGGTGGCAACCGCGGCCGGATGCCCGCTCGTTGTGCGCGTCGACGGGCCGGAGGAGCTGGACCTCGACACGCTCGGCGGTGCCGAGATCGTCGGCGTGACCGCGGGCGCAAGTGCACCCGAGGATGTCGTCCAGGCCGTGATCGCCAAACTCGCACCCGCCGACGGCGTCGAACTCGTCCACGTCACCGATGAGGACGAGTATTTCCCGCCCCCGCGTGAACTGCGCGAGTTGATCCCTCCCGACGATCGGACGATTTCCGCGGCCGAGGTGCTCGCCGAGTTGGTGCGGTCGTCGCACTGACATGCTGAGCGTCGACGAATCCACGATTCGCCTGTTCCTGCACGTTCTCGCCGCGACGATCTGGGTCGGTGGCCAACTCACGCTCGGGGCGATCATCCCGGCGTTACGTCCCGCCGCCGACGACCCCGACCCCGAAGCGGCGCGCGTCCGTATCCGTGCCGTCGCTCAACGCTTCCAGACCGTCGCGTGGATTGCGTTCGGCGTCCTGCTCGCAACCGGCGTGTGGAACCTGGTCGCGCTCCACGTCGGCGACTACGGCCGCACCTGGCTGACCACCCTCATGATCAAGTTGGTGTGCGTCGCGATCTCGGGTGGCGCGGCCGCCGTCCACATCCTGGTCGGAGCCCCACGGGTCCGTGCCGCCACCGATGAAACCAACCGTCGCAAAGCGGCCGCATTCTCCGGCGCGTGCGAGGGCATCTCGGTGCTCTTCGCCGTGATCTCGCTCTTCCTCGGAGTCCTGCTCGCCCGCTGAGACGAACGTGCGTCAATAACCCTCGCGAAAGTGGGGGTTATTGACGCAAGTTCGGGGTTAGCGCACGTCGGCGTTGGCGGCGTCGAAGAGCGTCTGGAGCGACTTCATGAGTTCGTCGCTGAGTGCCACCAGGTCGCTGCGCTTGCGCGTGCTGGCATCGGCCGGCGGCATGATCGGCGCCCCGACACGCATCGACACCTTGTGCAGCCGGGGCAACTTCTTGCCGCTGGCAAGTATCTCCTCGCTCCCTGCGATCGCGACAGGAACAATCGGGCAGCCCAACTTCACCGCAAGGTAGGACGCGCCGTCGAACAGCGGTGTGACCGTCGGTCCGTGGGCCCGGGTCCCTTCCGGGAAGACCGCGGCGGGTTCGCCTTCGCGCAAGGCCGCTTCGATGGCCTTGGTCGCCGACCGCGCGCTGGCCGATCCCCGCTTGACCGGGATGCCACCCAGTGCCGTGAACAACTTGGCTCCGACCGAGTTGGCGAACAGTTCTTCCTTCGCCATGAAGCGGATCCGGCGGCGCGTGATGAAGGAGGCGAACGGCGTATCGAAGTAGGACCGATGGGTGGGAGCAACGATGAATACGCCTGAGGTAGGCACGTGCTCGGTCCCACGAATCTGGATTCGGAACAGCAGCTTGCTGAGTCCGAGCAACACCACTCGGGCAAAGGCGTAGAACCTCATGTCGCTCCTTCGATCGCAGTGAAGGCGGTCACGATTTCGGCCACGATGTCTTCGGGGGTGCGGCCAGTCGTGTCGATGTGCAGCGCGCCATCGGCAGAACGCAGTGGCGACACCGCCCGACTGGAATCGGCCGCATCCCGGCGGGCCATCGCGGCCTGCACGTCGCCGACTGACACCTCCCGAGCTGCGGCGGCTTCTTCGCGGTGTCGGCGGCGAGCCCGCTCGTCGTCCGATGCGGTCAGGAACACCTTGACGGTCGCGTCCGGGAAGACCACCGACCCGATATCTCGGCCCTCGACGACACCGCCGCCGTGCTCGTCGACCCACGCGCGTTGGCGACGGACCAGCTCGGCCCGCACCGGCGGATACGCAGCGACGACCGAGACCAGTGTCGTGACTTCCGGGCCGCGAATGAATGCCGAAACGTCGACTCCGTCCAAGGTCGTGATCCCGCGGTCGACGCCGATGACCGCATCCCGAGCTCGCGCGGCCACGGCATCCTCGTCGGTCCCGTCGATCCCCGATTGGAGGACTGCGCAGGCGACAGCTCGATACATCGCACCGGTGTCGAGCACCTCGAGCCCCAGGGCGGCCGCGACACCGCGCGAGATCGTCGACTTCCCCGAGCCCGACGGCCCGTCGATCGCAACGACTCGTTCACGGTCACTTCCGCTCATTGCCGCACCGACGCCAGGTCGCGAGCGAAACCGGGGTAGGAAATCGTGGTCGCGCCGAAACCGCGCACGGTGGTCTCCCCCGCCGCGGCCAGCCCGGCGATCGCACCCGCCATCGCGATCCGATGGTCGCCGTGACTCTTCAACGATGCGCCCTTCGGAGCGCCCCCGTGGATGACGAGACCGTCGGGACGGGCCTCGACGCCGATCCCCAACTGCGTCAGCTCCTGCTCCATCGTGCCGATGCGATTGCTCTCCTTCACCGCGAGTTCGGCGGCGTCGTAGATGGTGGTCGTGCCCTCCGCGAACGCAGCCGCGATCGCCAGCACCGGCAACTCGTCGATGATCGACTCGTCGCCGGCGATGTCGGTGGCGTGGAGGTCGGCCGCACGCACCGTGATCTCGCCGACCGGCTCACCGACGTGTTCTCCCGTGACGACCACGTCGATGTCGGCCCCCATCCGGCGCAGGACGTCGACGTAACCGATCCGCGCGGGATTCAGACTCACTGCTTCGAGCACGAGCTCCGACCCGGGCGTGATGCACGCCCCCACGACGAAGAACGACGCCGACGACGGATCGCCCGGCACGGTCAACTCGAATGGTTGCGGCTGGCCTCGCTGCACGCGGACCGTCGCCGGGTCGGGCCGTTCCAGGGCAACGCCCAGGGCCCCCAGCATGCGCTCAGTGTGATCTCGGCTCGGCGCCGGCTCGACGATCTCGGTCGTGCCGTCGGCCTGGAGCCCGGCAAGCATCAGCGCGGTTTTCACCTGGCCACTGGCCGTCGCCAGCTCGTGGCGGACCCCGCGCAGCGAACCTCCCCGCACCGTGATCGGCGCCAATGCACCACCCGCGCGCCCGTCGACCGCCGCGCCCATCGCCGTAATCGGATCGAGGACCCGCCGCATCGGTCGCGACGACAGCGACTGGTCACCGACCAACACCGACAGAAAGTCCCTCCCGGCCACGAGTCCGGCGAGCATGCGCATGGTGGTGCCGGAGTTGGCGCAGTCGAGGACGGTCACCGGCTCCCGAAGACCGTCGAATCCGAGGCCGCGAACGACGACGGACTCGCCGTCGGAACGAAGTTTGACGCCCAACGCATCGAGCGCCGTCATCGTCGACGCTACATCCGCGCCATCAGCCAGCCCGCGCAGGGTCGACCGTCCTTCGGCAATGGCCGCGAAGATCAGCGCCCGATGGGAGATGCCTTTACATCCGGGAACGCGGAGCCGGCCGCGCAATGGCGCGCCACCCGCCACCGTCAGCTCGGACGGAGCCACCGCCGGTCCGCTCATCAGCTCAGATCCTTTCGCGCAACGTGATAGCCCGCGCCCAGTAACTCCGCCTCGAACGGCGCGGCACCGGCCGTCGGCACCACGAGCACGAGGACACCACCGTCGCCCTCGATCGAGTGCGCGATCTCGATGTCGAGAATGTTGACCCCGAGCCGCCCGGCCATCGTCGTGACCTCGGCCAACACCGCCGGCCGGTCCGGTACCGGGATGCGCAGCTCCGCCAAGGGCCCGCTCACCCGGGCACCGGTGGGGAGACTGCGTCGGGCGCGACGCCCGCGTTCCAATACGGCGAGCAATCCGTCACCATCGCCAGCGTCGACGAGCGCGCGCACGCGATCGAGCGAACCTCGGTATCCATCGAGGGCCGCGAGAATCGCGTCCCGATTGGCGACGCAGATATCGGGCCAGATCCCCGGGTGACCCGCGGCGATCCGGGTCATGTCCCGGAAGCCCCCGGCCGCGAGGCGCATGAGCAGCTCGTGGTGGTCGTCGCTCTCGGCGGCGACGTTCATCAGCGTGGTCGCCGCGAGTTGGGGCACATGGCTCACCACCGCGACGAGCGCATCGTGCTGTTCGGGCGGGATCTCCACGACCTCGGCACCCAGACGGGCGATCACCCCACGGATCGAGGTGTGCGCCGCGGGATCGGTCTCCGTGGTCGGCGTCAGCACCCACGTGGCGCCGGCGAACAGGTCGGCGTCGGCGCCGTCGAGACCGTCCTGCTCGGACCCGGCCATGGGATGGCCGCCCACGTATTGGGACGCGAACTCCGGACGCGCCGATCGCACCTGCTCGATCACCGCAGCTTTGACCGAACCGACGTCGGTGACGGCCCGCGCCCCAGCGTCGATCGCCTCGATGACCAGGGCTGCAATCTTGCCGACCGGAACCGCGACGATGACCACGTCGGCACCACCGACCGCGTCGGCGACCGACGCCGCTACCGAACCGATCGCACCGAGCGCGCGCGCCTGTTCCGCCCGCGCCGGATCCGCGTCGAACCCGCAGACGTCGAGACCGGCCTTGGTCAGGGCGAGACCGATCGAGCCTCCGATGAGACCAGTTCCGAGGATCGCGACCGTCACCGTCACTCCGGGAGGTCGTCGCGCAACGTCGTCGCGCCTTCGAGGTACACGTGATGGAGCTCGGTGCGGGTCCGTTCCGTGTAGAGGTGCATCAGCACGCGAATCGTGCGGGGCTTGCCACCGACGATGTCGAGCTCACGAGCGCAGAGCAACGGAACGTCGCCGAGTCCGAGCATCCGGGCCGCGGTCGCCGGGAACTGCGCGTGGAGGTCGTCGGTGGCCGTGAAAATGATGCTGACCAGCTGGTCGTGATCGATGTCGTTGCGTTCCAACATTGCTTGCACGAGGGCTTTGGTCTTCGCATCGATTTCCTCCACAGTGTCGACCTGACAGGTCGTCGCACCACGGAGGCCTCGGAGTTTCACGACGAGTCACGCTAGTTGTTGCACTCGCCTGAATCGGTTTCGTTGCCGGGCTCGGCACCCGGGTCGGGTTCGGGATCACCGGCACCAGCGCCGACGTAGAGCGCCCGCACCTCCGCCGGGGTCAGCGCCCGCCACTCTCCCGGTTTGAGGGTCCGGTCCGTCAGCGTTGCGATCCGGGTGCGAATCAGCCGGCGGACCGGATGACCCACTGCGTCGCACATTCGACGCACCTGGCGATTCCGACCCTCGTGGATCACGATCGTCAGTGCCGCCGAATCGTCTCGGGCCTGGCTGAGCTGCACCCGGGCGGGCGCAGTGATGCCATCATCGAGCGCGACGCCCTCGCGCAGGATCCGCAGCGCCGCTCGGCTCGGAACGCCTTCGACCTCGGCGAGGTACTCCTTCTCTACTCCGAAGCTCGGATGCGTCAGGCGATGGGTCAGCGCGCCGTCGTTGGTGAGCAGGAGCAAACCCTCACTCTCCCAATCGAGCCGACCCACGGGGTACACCCGAGGCTCGGCCGGAACGAGATCGACCACGGTCGCACGCCCCTCGGGGTCACTCGCCGTCGACACCACCCGCACCGGCTTGTTCAACAGGTAATAGACCAGCCCGGCTCGGGTCGGGACCTCGGTGCCGTCCACCTCGACGATCGCAGTCTCGGCGTGCACTCGACGGCCGAGGATTGCGATCTCGCCATCGACGCGCACGCGACCGGCTGCGATGAGCTCTTCACACACTCGACGCGATCCGAGGCCCGCGGCGGCGAGGACCTTCTGTAATCGTTCGCCGTCGTCGGCGGCGTTCACTCCGCGATCGAGTCGGACTCGACGCCCGCCGCGACCGATTCCGTCGGCGCGGACTCGACGTCCTCGACTCGCAGGTGGAGGCCGCGCTCGAGCGCTTCGACCACCGAGGCATCGGGCACGAACTGCGCTAACGGCGGCAGGTCCTGAAGGGAGTCGAGACCCATCTGCTCGAGGAAACGAACCGTGGTGCCGTACAAGATCGCCTGACCGGGCCCCGGGTCGTGGCCGATCTCGGCCACGTAGCCCCGTTGGATCAGCGTCGCGATGGTGGACTCGACGCTCACGCCGCGAATCGCGGCCAACTGAGCCCGCGACACCGGTTGCTTGTACGCGACGATGGCCAGGGTTTCGAGCGCCGGCGCCGAGAGTCGGGCCGACTGGCCTTCGAGCACGAACCGCTCGATGTAGGCCGCGGCGTCGGGGTGGGTCTGGAATCGGTACCCGCCCGCGACCTTCGCAATGGTGAACCCGCGCCCGTCGCGCTCGTACTCGTCGTGGAGTTCGGTGCACAGCACTTCGATCTTCTCGATCGGCGTTTCGGTGAGCTGCGCGAGCAGCTGTGCCTCGACGGGCTCGATCGCCGCCATGAGCACTGCCTCGATCGCTCGTTTGGTTTCGCTCATCTCGCCCATCCTCGGAATCGGCCGGTCAGTGGGCCGGGACCGCGTCGGCCTCGGCGGCCTCGCTGATGCCCGCCGCCGTGTCTTCCCAGTCCTCCATCGCGACCAGGTCGATGAGCGACTCGGCGTTGGTGAGCCGCCGGACCGTGAGGTCGCCGAACGTCTCGATCTGGTTCAGGTCGACGATGCCTTGCTTGAACAGCTCCAACACTGCGAGGAACCGGACGATGACTTCGATGCGGTCGTCGATCCCGGCGACCAACTGCCGGAAACTCACCGGACGGGTGTCGGTCAGGGCCAGCAGCACCGCATCGGCCGCGTCGCGCACACTGATCCGGATCGGCGCCACGTGGTAGAGGTCGATCTCGGGGGGCGGCGCCGGCGGCGTGAGCCCCCGAATCGCGGCGGCCAACAATTGGTCGGGCGTGACTCGGGCCAGCGGGTCCGGAGCCAACGAACGGAACGGCTCCTCGGGCCCCGCCGAGCGCGACACGACCTTGGCGCCGCGGCGCAACATCCCTTCGAGGACGTGCGCGACATCCTTGAACGTCTTGCATTCGAGCAAGCGGGCAAGCAGGAGGTCGCGCTCTTCGAACCGGAGGAGTTCCTCGTCGAGTTCGATCATCTCGGAGCCCGGCAGGAGCCGACGCACCTTGAGCTCGATCAGCGTCGAGGCAATCAACAGGAACTCGGTCGCCACATCGAGATCGACCCGGTCGAGCTTTTCGACCTCGACCATGAACCGGTCGATCACCTGGGTGATCGAGACATCCCAGATATCCACCTCTTCCTTCAGGATGAGGTGGAGCAGGAGCTCGAATGGCCCCTCATAGACCGGGGTGCGCACTTCGTACGACATCGTGAACGCAGGATAGCGAAGGTGCCCTCGGAACTCGCGCATCCTCAAAATGGCTGGTATCCGGGGCTCGGAGCACTACGGTCGACGCCCATGAGCCGCCAGTTTTCAGGGATTCAGCCCACCGGTGACATGCACCTCGGCAACTTCGTCGGCGCAGTCGGCCGTTGGGTCGAAGACCAAGACGACGGCCTGTTCTGTGTCGTGGACCTGCACGCCATGACGCTCCCCTATGACCCGGCCGAACTCACCGCGGGGACCCGCCGCCTCGCGGCGCTCCTGCTCGCCGCCGGCCTCGATCCCGCGCGATGCACCCTCTTCATCCAGAGCCACGTGCCGATCGTGGCCGAGCTGACCTGGATCCTGAACTGTGTCGCCACCGTGGGCGAACTTCGGCGGATGACCCAGTTCAAGGAAAAGGGCCACGGCCAGGAATCGGTCAGCGCCGGCCTCCTCGACTATCCGGTGCTCATGGCCGCCGACATCCTGTTGTACGACTCCGACGAGGTGCCCGTCGGTGAGGACCAGATCCAGCACGTCGAACTGACCCGCGACCTCGCGATCCGGTTCAACCACCGGTTCGGCGACACCCTCGTCGTCCCGAAGGCGACCATCCCGCCGGTCGGCGCGCGCGTCAAGGACCTGCAGAACCCCACCGCGAAGATGAGCAAGTCGATCGAGTCGCCCCAGGGGACGATCCTCGTGCTCGACGATCCCAAGGTGATCACCAAGAAGGTGAAATCGGCAGTGACCGACTCCGACACTGCGGTGCGCTTCGACGTCGCCGAGAAGCCCGGTGTCTCGAACCTGCTCTCGTTGCTCTCGGTGGCCACCGGCCGGACCGTGCCCGACCTCGAGGCCGAATACGCAACGTCGGGCTACG
>JANLRZ010000170.1:0-4969 GCA_031362155.1 Acidimicrobiia bacterium
GCCAGGCCGGCACCGGCGAGCACGAAGCCGGCGACGTCGAAGCGGCGCGCCGAGGGCTCCTTGTGCTCCCTCAGGTACAGCACCGAGAACACCACCGCGAAGATGCCCATGGGCAGGTTCACGTAGAAGATCCAGCGCCACGACGCCTTCTCGACGAGGAGGCCGCCGAGCACCGGGCCGATGGCCGGGGCCAGCACCGTCACCATCGACAGGATCGACGACGCTCGCGGTCGCTCCTCGGGCGGGTAGGCCCGGTAGAGCATGGCCGTGCCCACGGGGGTGAGCATGCCGCCGCCCACGCCCTGCAGGATGCGGAACGCCACCAGGCTCTCGATGCTCCACGCCGCGCCGCACAACGCCGACGCCAGCGTGAACATCACCAACGCGAACACGAAGATCTTCTTCGTGCCGAAGCGGTCACCCAGCCACCCCGAGGCCGGGATCCACAGCGCCAGGCTGAGCAGGTAGCCGGTGACCACCCATTCGATGGTCGTCGTGCTGGCGTTGAAGTCCTTGGCCAGCTGGGGCAGGGCCACGTTCACGATCGTCGTGTCGAGGATGTCCATGAACAACCCCAGCACGAAGGCGATGGCGACGATCGCCTTGTACGACAGGCGGGTGGTGCGCACGCGGTGCTACTTCGTGATCTCGTCGAGCTCGGCGCGCAGGTCGGCCGTCATGAGCGGTAGCACGTCGAGCGCGGCGAAGTTCTCGGTCACCTGGCTCGGTCGGCTGGCGCCGGTGATCACGCTGGACACGTTCGGGTTCGAGGCACACCACGCGATGGCGAGCTGGGCCAGCGGCACGTCGAGGCGATCGGCCACCAACTTCAGGCGCCGCACCTTCTCGAGGCGGGCCTGGTCGGTGAGCGAGCTGCGCAACCAGCCGTAGCCGGGCAGCATCGCCCGGGAGTCGTCGGGCACGCCGTCGAGGTACTTGCCGGTCAGCAGACCCGACGCCAGCGGGCTCCAGGTGGTGAGCCCGAGACCGATGTCCTCATAGAGCCGGGCGTACTCGCGCTCGACCCGGCGCCGCTCGAACAGGTGGTACTGCGGCTGTTCCATGACCGGCTTGCGCAGATTCCGGCGATCCGCGATCTCCCACGCCGCGCGGATCTCGTCGGCGGACCATTCACTCGTGCCCCAGTAGTGCGCCCGACCGGACTCGATGATGTCCGACATTGCTTCGACCGTCTCTTCGATCGGTGTCTCGGGGTCGGGACGGTGGCAGTAGATGAGGTCGAGGAAGTCGAGCCCGAAACGGTCCAGCGAGCCGTCGATCGCGTGCATGAGGTACTTGCGGTTCAGCGTGTTGCGGGTGTTCGGGCCCTCGGTCAGGCCCCAGAAGAACTTCGACGAGACCACGTAGGACTCCCGAGTCCAGTTGAGCTCGGCGATCGCGGTTCCCATGATGCGTTCGGACTCGCCACCGGCGTAGGCCTCGGCGTTGTCGAAGAAGTTGACGCCGGCCTCGTGCGCGGCCGCGAGGCAATCGCGGGCCATGCCGGTGTCGAGTTGGGCACCGAAGGAGACCCAGCTTCCGAAGGAGAGCGCGCTGACCTTCAGACCGGAGCGGCCGAGGCGTCGGTAAGGCATGTCGGGATTGGTCATACCGGGGAACGTAGTCGGGTACGCCGGCCGGGTCAGCGGACGAGGCGTTGCTCGAAGGCGAATGCCGTCGCGGCTGCTCGCGATGTGACATTGATCTTCGTAAAGATGTTCGAGAGGTGACGCGACACCGTCTTCTCGCTCAGGAACAGTGCCTCGGCGATTTGCTTGTTGGTCGCGCCGGTGGCGACGAGCCGTAGCACCTCGGCCTCCCGAGCACTCAGCCCCGCCGGCAGTTGCGGGGTCGCACTCATGAGGCCCAGGTGGCGCAGGTCGAGTGCCGCTCCGAGTTGCTCGAAGATCTCGCGCGCGGTGGCCAATGAGGCGGCTGCCCCATCGAGATCGCCGGCCTTTCGACAACCGGAACCCTGGAGCATGCGTGCGGTGGCGACTTCGTAGGGAACGTCGAGTTCGTTCCATCGCTCCGCCGCATGGTGCAAGGTTGCGCAGGCCGCCGCGTCGTCCGCCGCCAACTGCACCCGGCCGCGAGTCGTGAGCGCCGCGGCCATCAGCGCGGGGCTGGCGAAGTCGGTTGCCGTGGTCTCGAGTTCATCGAGCGCCGTGGTCGCGCCGACGAGATCCCCGGCGGCGATCGCAATTTGGGCGCACGCAGGGAGCAGACGGGCCCGGGCGAGCCGATCCCAGGTGATCTCCGAGATCGAACGATTGATAATCGCCGCCGCCGCGTCCACGTTGCCTTGGGCCAGGCGGAGAAGTGCGAATCCGGCTTGAGGCTGGCCGCACAGCTCCTCGGCCCGCCGCAGTGCGGCTTCGGCCCCCTCCAGGTCACCGATCCTGCGCCGGATCTCGCCGATCTCCGCGAAGGCGGCGGCGGCGTTCCCGGCGTTGAGCGTCGCCAGCTCATCGCACGCGCGCCGAGCTTGCTCCTCCGCCCGATTCCAATCGCCGCGTGACCGAAGTGACGACGCAAGGTGGACGCGACACAGCCCGGGAAACACCGCGAGCGGGTGTTGCTGGGCCCACCGGGTGGTCGCATCCGCCCACTCGGCTGCCCGCGCCAGGTCTCCCAGGGACTCACACGCACTAATCAGGCTGCAGTACACCTTGCCCGTCGAATACGGACGGAGTCGACCTTCGACGGCGAGGAGCATCGCCTCGTCGATGTTCGCCAGCCCTTCGCCGGGATCGCCACTGTCGATGAGCACCCGGCCGAGGGCCTGGAGGGCTTCGGCTTCGAGGTCGGGTGAGCGCAGGCGCCGTCCCAGTTCGAGCACGGCACGCGCCGTCGCCGCGCTCCGTTCCAAGTCTCCGGCGCCGTGGGCGGTTTCTGCCTCGCGCAGGAGCAGCGCGCCGTATTCGCTCGACTCCGGTTCGGATTCGAGCGCTCGCCGGGCCCGGCGGAGCCAACTGCCGGCGATCGCCGGACGGCCCTTGAACGAATAGTGCTCCCAGAGCCAGACGGCACATTGGCCTGACTGACGCGAATGCCCGAGTTCTTCGAACCGCGCGTACGCCTGTTCGCGGGATTCGATGCATGCGTCGAGGCGGCCGAGCCACCATTGAGCCTCAGCGAGCGCGTCGAGCCCTTCGGCCGCCACGAGCGGTTCGGTCTCCGATTGGTCGATGACCGACGCCGCCTCGAGGGCACCCTGCCAGTCGCAGGTCTCCAGCGCTCGGCGTGCCGCCGCGAGCTGGTCGTCGCCGTTCACGTCTCGCTGATGGGCCGCGACATGACCAGCGACCGTAGCGGTCGCGGCCGCGCACTGCCGCCGCGCGGATTCAACTGCCCGCCATCTGGCGAGCGAGATGTTCCAAGACGGGCTCGATGGCCGCGGTGGGGCTGAACTCCGAGAACGTGACACCGTCGACGGTCCACCCCGTGTGCCCGCCCGGCCAGTAGTACACCTCCCCGGCGCTGGTGGTCTCCTCGGTGCCATCCGCATAGCGAACGGTGATGGAACCCTCGATGACTTGGCCCCAATGCGGGCAGTCACACAGGTCGCCGGGAAGGCCACGGAGCAATGGCGTGAAGTCGGTACCGGCCGGGAGTGTGAGGTGGCGAATGGTCACGTCGCCGGCGGCGATACCTCGGGTTTCGATGCCATCGACGTTCATCTCGATCGGGATTTCGTGGGTCGCAGCGTGCATCAGGTCCTCCGTTCATGCCGGGTCGATCCCGGTTGAGTGACGAGTGTGCGCCTGATCCGGCGCGGTCGCATCGGGCGGAACCTGCATTTCGATGGGTCCGCCTTCTTGCGCGATGGGGTGAATCACCCATCGCTCGTTGGAGCCGATACATGATCTGGCCGATGCGGGTGCCGTGGCGATCCGTCATCATGGGACCATGAACCCGCAGGGCCCTGAGCCCGATTGGGCGGCCGATGTGCAGCAGCTGCTACTGCACGGCCGCGACCGTGAAGCCGCTGAACTTGCCGCCCGGCAGGTACAGGAGTCGCGTTCTGCGATGCACCACCCGACCCGAGGAGACCGAACCATGGGACCACTCGAACAGCTCGACCAGCTCGGACCGTTGCTGGGCCAGGTTGCCTCCGGCATCACGCCGGCCGACTTGGACTCGCCGACGCCCTGTGCGAACTTCACGGTGCGGGGAGTCCTCGATCACATGATTCGTGGTGCCTCGGGCTTCGCCGCTGCGTTCCGTGGAGAGTCGGCACCGCAGTTACCGGACGACATCGGCGACGGTCCGGACGTCGTGGCACTCGCGGGAGCCAAGCTCGGCGACCTGATCGCGGCGATCCAATCGCCCGGTGCCCTGGACCGGACGGTCGATGCTCCGTTCGGGGCGATGCCCGGCGAGGCGTTCGCCCGGTTCGTCGTGCTCGATGGATTGGTGCACGGTTGGGACCTCGCGGTCGCCACCGGTCAACCCTATGAACCGTCCGATGAGCTGGTGGCCGACGTCGAGGCATTCGCTCGCCAGGCGATCGCGGAGCCGATGCGCGATGGCGACACCTTCGCCGCCGCGACCACGGCCCCGGCCGGCGCGTCACCGATCGAACGACTCGCTGCGTTGACCGGGCGCACTGTCTGACCACTCCCCGGCGTCGACCCCGACTCCGGTCCTCACTGTTCCCGCGACCCGATCGGTGCGTCAGACCTCGGACGGCACGCCGTAACGGGCTTGATAGCTCGCGAACCGTTCGCGTGTCTCGGCGAGATCGAGCCCGGTGTCGGCGAAGGTGTACTCGTGTTGGCCATGGCGGGCACGCGGCTTCTCGGTCACGTACCGAGCGACCAGTGCTGCGCTCGACGATGAGAGGACTCCACCCGCGCGTTCCATGACGGTGGCAACGGTGGCGGCGGGATCGGCGACGAGGTCGGCGAACCGAACGTCGATGATGCGTTCGTCGGGCAGGGTGCCGTCGGCGCGCCAACCGGTC
>JANLRZ010000174.1:0-26792 GCA_031362155.1 Acidimicrobiia bacterium
CGACCGCACCACGACCGGAGGCGCGAGCCGCGAACACGGGCGGTGTGCCACGATAGACGTCATGCGGATCATGAAAACGACAGGGTTCTTGGCGGCAATCGTCGTCGCCACACTCGGACTCACGGCATGCAATTCGGACGCCACACCGACGACGTCGGGCGGTACCTTCGACCCCGCAGCCGCAGCCTCCTGGATTCGCGCCCAGGACGGCGTGACGATTGAAGGCCAGACCAGGCTCGGGCGCCAGACCGGCCCGATCGCCGGACAGATCCGGTACAAGCCCTACGCCGTGGATTCGAATCTCGCCGTGGCCGCGAGCCCGACCGAGCTGGCTCGGGTGCGCTATCTCCGGACCGGCGATCAAGCCTGGGTCAAGGGGCAGACGCGAACCAAAACCACCACTGCGTCACTCAACTCGGCCCTGCTGCTGTACCGGCCTACCGGTGGTCCTCCCTACTTGGAAGCCAAACCGCCGGACGCCGGAGTCTTCGCCAGGTTGTCGGTGCCGTTCGACCCCGCCCGTCTCCTCGACTCTCTCGCGCAGAAGCGCGTCCGATTCTCCGAGGTGTCCGCAACCGGCGATCGCCGATACCGAGCCCGCCTCCCTGGCGTGCTCGCCCAGTCGCTGGGAGTTCAAACGGTGTCCACGGTCGTGGCGGACCGCAATCGGCCCACCTCGATTGGGTTCACCAGCATCGACGGCGCTCGCTCCCACTACACCCTTCGCCAGTTTCGCGGGCCACTCTCGGTCACGCCCCCGGCTCCCGAGTCGGTCCAGGTCACCGGCACGCCGCCGCCCGACGCCACCGGCCCCTACGTCACACTGGCGACACTGAACGTTGGATCGACGTCGATCGAGATCAGCCGCGCCAACGCCAACGAAGTCTGGGAGTGCTGGAAAGTGACCAGTACACCGCCGTTCGTCGGTATCGAGGCGCCCCGGCCCAGCGGCGGATTCTGCAGCGTGAGAGTCAACGACCGGTCCGAGGACGAGGCCTATTCGATACCGCTCGACGCCAGCGCCACCCTGCCCTACGAACTGCTGGGCATCGTGTTCCCACCGGGCACCCAGGCCACGATCACCACCGTTGGCGGGACCAAGCCGATGGCCATCTCCCCCGAGGGTTTGGCCTACTTCGCGGGCCCTGCCGACGATGTGGCCCTGCTCGTGGAGGCCACCACCCCCGCCGGGCGCAAGCTGGTCTGTGGCCCGGGGAGCATCAACAACCGGGTGGGGGTCCTGGCCGTGGAGGCCGCCGGTGCTGACACCCCAGATCCCGTGTTCGATGCTCCGGTGCGCTCGCAACCCTGGAACTGCCTGCCCCAGGACCTGGCCGACTCACTCGGCGCCCCCGGCGCCGGCTGAACTACTTGATCTTGGCGCAGGAGTCCCGGGCCGGGCGCCCGAGGGCTTTCGCGACTTGGCGGTTCACGGCAAAAGAGTCCGGCTCGACCAGCCAGGTGCTATCAGCCGCCATCACGTACGGCAGGCCCTCGAAATCGCTCGATCCGTCGGGCTGGCGCCCCAAGTCTTTCGCTTTCTTGCAGATCAGATCACGCTTGCGGTCGACGAAGGTCTGGGCGTTCGGAGCATCGCTCGGGAACGCTTCGACGAGCAGGTTCTCGCCCTTGGGACCGACACAGCTCGCCGAACCCAGGGGAAGCGGCAGCTTCTGGAGTGTGTAGGCCCTCACCAACGAGTCGAAGTCCTCGGTTTGGGGCTTGGTGCACTCCACCCCGCCGGCGGCGATCCGGGCCAGCACCTTCTTGGCCTCACGATTGGCGGCCGGCGTGAACCGCTTCCGGCCCTCGTTGTAGGACGAGACCGACGCACCGTCACTGGAACAACTTGCCAGTACCAGCGCGAACACGACGAGCACAGGGGGGAGACGCCTGAGGGTGGGCACCGGAGGGCCTTTCGCACGGCCGGAGCCGCAAGTCGGGAACAGAGGTCGCTGCGAGCGAGCAGAACATCGGGCCCACCCCGGAAGGGCGGGCCCGATGTTCATTGTACTGGTGTTACAGGGTGGTGCGGGTTCAGGGTTACGGAATCGAGATCACCCAATTGTCGACGAAGGCGTCGCCGTCTGAACCGTCAGCCTGCGTGATGGTCAACTCCGCGAGGCTCGCCTCGAGAGCGTCATCGCTGACATTGGCGTCCACGCACTCGAGTGGGTCGAGGTTCTTCACGCTGTTGGTCGGGAAGAAGTTCAACACGGCATTGACATCGCCGCCGATTCCCGGGCCCTTGATGACGATGCCCTTGACGGTGATGTGCTGAGCGTTCGGGTCAGCAAGGTCACGACCGGTGCGAAGGTACTGCTGGATCTGGATCTGCGCACCAAGGGCGGTGAGCTGCTCGAACTTCCAGATCAACTTGCCCTGGAGCGGGTAGCCCTGCGGGTAAGCAGAGTCCACGTTCACCACGTCAGAGCTGTTACAGGTCGCGCTTCCAGTCGTGGTGCCAACGTTCTTGCCATCCGGAGCGGCATTGCCGGTGCGGGTCAAACCACCGTTGCCGTTGGTCTGGTCGTCGAGGATGTACTTGACGTCCTGGCCACCCTGGTTCGTACGGATACCCGAGTCCACCAGGCACGAGGTGGTGTCGGCCGGGATGGGCGCGTTGGTGAGGTACTCCAGCTTCGTGCCGTCCGAGTCCTTCAGCGCAGTCTTGACGTAGGCGGCGTCGTTGGACTTGATGGTCGGGTTCAGCGACGCGATGGCCGAAAGGCCCGAGCAGGTGAGGAGGCTCTGAGCCGCACCGGCGGGCGCCGGAGCGAAAGCCACAAGGCCTCCACCTACCAACGCTGCCGTGGCGACCGCACCCATAATGCGATTGCGAATCAACGGATTCTCCTTGGTTGTTGTGTAGTGCCGGCCGTGACCGCGACGAGCCGGTGGAAATTGGAAAGGAGAAGACGTTCCACCACGGTTGTAGTGATCTGCGTCATGTAGCACTCCCCCCAGCACTGGCCGACGTAAACGCCGGCCCGCCCATGACCAGCCGTCTCGCTACCTCATGAAGTGGCGGGACGGCCGTGCGGTCAATGCAAATCCTGACTCGCACCACGGTGGGTGTCAAGCGCAGATTTCACAAAATTGCTATTTGTCCGCTTCGCAGTCACCAGAATTCTTGCCTCGATCGCTGAGCACCGACGAAAACCGGAGGAAACCCCGGCGTTTCGGGTGTGGAACTGCGTTCGTCAGTCTGAGGCCGCCGCCGCTCTCAAAAGAGTTCGATGTCACCCAGCGTCATATTCCAACCGCTCGGCGCGTCCGGTGTCGCAAGGGGTCGATGCGTGAGCAACGGTCCCACCCCCGGAAGGCGAGTCAGACCGCCCGGCCACACCCGTGGACCGCCCAGGGCCAGCACATAATCGGCGGCCGCGCTCGTGCGCACGGCGCGCACGAGTCGCGCCGCGGTGCGGCGGTCCCCGGCGCGGGTGAGCAGGGCGACGAGCGCGGCCTCCTGAGCCGAGCCGCGCGCGCGGATCCGGAAGATCGCCACACCGTGGTCGAGTCCGGCGTCGGCGACCACCGCCCGATAACCGAGCAGCGGCGTACCGAAGCGCCACGCGAGGAACTCCGGGCTCAGCCGAGTCTCGATCCCCGTGGTGCTCGGCGCGCGCTCGCCGATCAGGATGGCGAGCGCACCGGCATCGGCGACAACCGCAGCGGCGTCCTCGCCGGCCGTGCTCGGGGTGGACCAACGCTCGGCCGGGACCCGCGCCTTGGCGATCCGGGCGAGGCGACTGAGTCGGGTCGGGCGCACGACCGTGGGGAGTTGGCCCACCACCTGCCAGCCCATCTTGAGGTAGCCGGGGCGGCTCTGGTCGTTGGGGGTGTTGAACACGAAATCGGTGCCCGATGCGGTCAACTCCTCGAGCGCGTGCAACGTGAGTCGCGTGAAGATGCCACGACCTTGGTAGTCGGGGTGGGTCGCGGTGTCGACGGCGCGCACTGCGTGGAGGGTCCGATCGCCGTCGGCGAACTCCCAACGCATGAGCGTGCGAAATCCGGCGATGCGATCGCCGTCGCAGGCCACCCAGGCCGGCGATTCACCGAACGCGTTCTCGAGGTGCTTCCACGCGAAGAGCGCCTCGAACCGTGGGTCCTGATCGCGGCCGAGCGAGGCCGCCAGCAATCCGAGGATCTCGCCTCGATCGGCCGCGGTCGCCCGCCGGAGGGTCAGGCCGTCGTCGGTCATGGTTCGCCGATCTGTCGATAGATGGACTCGATGCGGGCCGTCGTGCGGCGGATGTCGAACCGATCACCGCCGCGAGTCGCGGCGGCCGCGAACTCGGCCCGGCGCTCGGGGTGCTCGACGAGGTCCTGGATCGCCGAGGCCAATCTCTCGGGGTTCCGAGGCGGGACCAAGTGGCCTTCGACCCCGTCGGTCACCGCTTCGGGGATACCCCCGACGGCGGTCGCGACCACCGGGAGGCCGAGGGCCAGCGCCTCCATCAGCGCGACCGGGAGACCCTCGTTGTTCGAGGCCATCGCGAAGATGTCACACCCCGAGAGCACCCGCACGGCATCGTCGCGCTGGCCGAGCAACACCACCCGATCACCCAACCCCAGCTTGGCGTGCAGAGCCCGCATCTCGGCTTCCTGGGGACCCTGGCCAACGGCCACGATGCGCACCCCGACCTCGCGATCGGCGAGCAACCGCGCCGCGGCGAGCAGGTTGGGGTAATCCTTCTGGGCGCGAAAGTTGGCCACGGTGCCGACCACGATCTCGTCCGGACCGATCCCGAGCTCGGCCCGGACACCGACGCGATCCCACCGGCTGCGAACGTCGTCGAGCATCACCCCGTGTTCGAGAACTTCCGAACGCCGCTGGAGCCGCGACCAGATCGTGTCCTGGACGACCTGGGACACCGCGAGGTCGGCATCGTCGAGCGGAAACGTCAGCCCGTTGAGCACGCGGGTTGGCGTGGAGAAGCTCGACCACGTGTTGTGGGTGGTGTACATCAGCCGTGGGCGCCGGGACCGAGGCAACGTGCGGGCCACCAACCTTGCGATCCCTGCCGGATACGGAGACTGCGCATGGAGGATGTCGACCGGGTGGCTCGCAGGTCGCGGCGGAGGCGCCGCGCCCACCGCAGATCACGCTCGTCGTTGACACCGAGACACGTACACGCCACGCCGAGCGCCTCGAGTTCCGGGACCAGGGCGTCTTTCCAGGGCAGCAAGTAGGTCACTCGAAACTCGAACTCGCGCCGGTCGTGGGCGGCGGCGGCCGAGACGAGAAGTCGCTCCGCACCACCGGGGCCGAGCCCCTTGACCAGCCAGAGCACCCGCATCACGTGGGGCAAGGTAGTCGAGCATCGGCACGTACTATGACGGGCCCGTGCGGCCCTGCGCCCGCCACGAACTCTCGCCTTCGATGCCTCCCGACTCCCCTCCTCACCCGCTCAAGGCCGGTCTGCGGCGCGGTTGGGACCGCCTGGCCTACGCCCGCCTCCGGCGCCGGGTCGCCGGGCGCACGGACCGCTCGCTGACTGCGATGTTCCGGGTGAAAGACGAGGAACAGTTCCTCGGACCGGCGGTGCGGTCGATTGCCGACCTGGTGGAGACCGTGGTCATCGTCGACAACATGAGTACCGACGGCACCGGCGCCGTCATCGCCGAACTCACCGAGGAGTGCGCCAACGTCGCCAGCTTCCAGTACCCGCACTCGATCTTCCGGGTCGGACGGGAGCACGCCGAGGCGCGCCACACCACGCCGGTCGACGACCCGCGCCGGCTCGCGAGCTTCTACAACTGGTGTCTGGCCAAGTGTGAGACACCATTCGTGGTGAAGTGGGACGGTGACATGATCGCGACCGATCGCGGCCGCGAGATGCTGGCCGACTGGGCTGGTCGACGCGAGTTGACGGGCCGATTCCTCGGCACCAACGTCGCCCCGGATCTCACCCACCGTCTGGCCTCGAACGATGCCGCGACCATCGCCGGTGGTGATCCGCTCCGGCCCGGCTCGGGCATGGTCGACCATCTGGCCTTCACCGTCTCCGAACCCCGGATCTTCGAACGCACGCAGGCGCACTACGTGGACGGCCAATCGTGGGAACAGTTGATGGGTCCGTTCATCAACGGCGATCTCTGCGAACCCGACACGTGGCGGGTCGACGAGAGTTGCTACCTCCACCTGAAGTACGCCAAGCACGACCCCCACTCGAACCAGTCGGAAGAGTTCGCCGAGGCAGTCCGCCAGCGCGAACGCGCCGGCGATCCGTTGTCGGCCGACGAAGCCGCGGCATTGCGCTGGCTCTGAGCCCCGATCGGTGCCGGTATCATTCGGCCCGCGTCATGAGCCCGCGCGACCGCGCCAACCACGGGATCCAGCCAGGAAGGTCCATGCACGTTCGTGCCTCCGCCGATCGATTCCAACGAGCACTGCGCGGCACCGAGCCGCAGCGTTACTCCCTGGATCTGATCCCGAGCCTCCGGCGGACGACGCTCATCGTCGGGAGCGGCCGGAGTGGAACCACGTGGCTCTCTGAGATCATCGATCCGCACCACCGCCAGCGGTCGATGTTCGAACCGTTCCGCGCCGACCGGGTCGAGACCGCCCTTGCGTTCACTCCCGGGGAGTACCTCGATCCCGCGACCGTCGATCCGACCCGGCGTGCCGCGGCGCAGCGGATCCTCACCGGTCGGGTGCGCAGCCCGTGGGTCGACCAGTACAACCACCGAGGCGTGGCGACCCGCCGTATCGTCAAAGAGGTCCGGATCACGAATCTGGTGCCGTGGCTCCGCGTGCAGTTCCCGAGGTTGGCGATCTTCTATATCGTCCGCCATCCCTTCGGCGTCGCCAACTCGGCCACCCGACTGCACTGGGACGACCACCTCGACCAATTGCTCGATCACGGTCCTCTGTTCGCGACCATCGACGTCGACCCCGCGGCGGTGCGGGCCGTGGCCACGACCCCCTTCGCCCGTCACGTAGCGCGGTGGTGCACCGAGAACGCGCTCCGCCTCCGTGCTCCCGACGATCCCGGGGTGCTCGTGGTCTCCTACGAGTCGCTCGTCGACCATGCCGAACGCGAAGCCGCGCGGATCGACCGGTTCCTCGGTCGCACTCGCACCGCCGTCGTCGACGATCGGCCCTCCGCCTCGGCGTGGCGTTCCGACAGCGCGCTCGGTACGGCGTCCGACGTCGCCCGATCGTGGACGAGTCAGGTCGAAGCCACGGACGCTCGGGCCGGCGCGGCCGTGCTCGCCGTGTTCGGCCTCGACGAGTTCGCCGATGCCGGCCCACCCGCAGCCCCTGCCCCCGCCAAGGACGCCAATCATGAGTGAACCGGTCGCGGCCCTCGATGATCAGGGCCCCACCCCACCGCGGATGGTGTTCCTCATCGGTTCGCCGCGCAGTGGGACCACCTGGCTGCAATCGCTCCTCGGCGCCCACGTCGAGGTCATCACGCCCCAGGAGACGGATCTCTTCTCCAACTTCATCGCGCCCTTGCAATCCTGGTGGGATCAACAGGTCGCGTTGTCACCAGACGTTCAAGCGGCGCGTCGCGGCAAGGGACTCCCGTCGGTCCTCGACGATGCCGAATACGAGGCGCTGCTCACCCAGTTCATCGACGGAGTGCTCGCGGCGGTGCACGCGCTCGACCCGGCCGCGTCGATCATCGTCGAGAAGAGCCCGTCGCACAGTCGCCACACCGATCTGATCGCGCGCTACCTCCCCGACGCCGCATTCGTGCACATCGTGCGCGACGGCCGCGACGTGGTGGCCTCGTTGCAGTCGGCCGCGCGCGGCTGGGGCAGCCACTGGGCGTCGTCATCGGTCAAGAAGTCCGCCCAGCTCTGGAAGGACACCGTCGAGGGCGCGCGACGCGCCGCGACCACCGATCGCTATACCGAGGTCCGGTACGAAGACCTGCGGGGCGGAGATCCCGAACCGCTCCAGCGCGCCTTTGCCCGCTGCGGCCTCACACTGACGACTGAGGAATGTGCCGACCTCATGAACGAGTACTCGCTCGAACGAATGGCCTCCGGGAAAGCGGAAAGCCCGATCGCGCGCGGAGGTGCCGTCGGCGGTCAGAAGGTCACGACCGAGCCCACCGGGTTCTACGGCAAGGGCAAGGTCGGCGGCTGGGCCGACGCCTGGAGCACCAACGATCGACTGCTGTTCGACGCGGTGGCGGGTGATCTCCTGATCTCGCTCGGATACGAACCCGATCACACCTGGGCGGCGTCCCGACTCCGCCGCATCTGGTACCGCTCCTCGACCCGCGCCATGGCCGTCGTAGGCAAGGGCGGTCGGCGGATTGGTCGCACGCTCACGCGCCGTTCGAACCGACTCCTGCGCCGCATCCCCGGCTGAGAAGCGAAGGCGCTAATCCTCGAGCCAGGTGGGAACCGGCGCGATGAGCCGGCGGATCGAGCTGGCGGCCTGGCGGACGCGTGAGCCTTGCTTGCCTTCACCGCGCAGGGCGTGCCAGAAGAAGATCGCGGCCTCGCGCCGTTCCCGCCGCACGGCGAGGCTCGACGCGATCGTGAAGATGTCACGGGTGTAGCCGCGCGCACCTTGTCGCCACAGTTCCGGCAGATGCCGTTCGAGCACCGCGAGATGGGCGCGGCCCTGATCCTTCTTCGCGTCGCTCAGGCTCCCGGAGCGCACCCGGTAATACCCGAGTGGCTCGTCGAGGAATCCGGCTCGGGTCCCGGCCAACAGGTAGCGCATCCAGAGTTCGTAGTCCTCGGCGCCCTCGATGCTCGGTCCGCCACCGGCGCGGGCGTGCCGTTGGAACTCACCACCGCGACGAGTGTGCTCGAGGAACATTCCGCACTCCTCGACCAACTCGCGCCGAATCAGGACCGAGATGAACAGGAAGTTGAACCGAGCAATCTCGGGAATCTGATCAGCTTCGGTCGCGGGAAACGGGCGGCGGCGCCGGTCGGGGTACGAGCGCTTCGTGGTGGGGGTGAAGTCCTCCATCAGCCACGAATCGCTCGTGACCAACCCGACCTCGGGTCGAGACTCGAGCAGGTCGACCATGCGGTCGAGTCGCTCCGGCAGCCACGTGTCGTCGCCGTCGAGCAGGGCGAAGATGTCTCCGGTCGCGTTGCGCAGCCCGGCGTTGCGGGCGGCGGCCAGTCCACCGTTGACCTGGGTCACGACCACGATGCGATCCCCGTATCGAGCGAGGATCTCGCCGGTGGAATCGGTCGAGCCGTCGTTGACGACGACCACTTCGACGTTGGGATAGGTCTGCGCGAGCGCGGAGTCGACCGCGGCCTCGATGTACAGCTCGACGTTGTAGGCCGGGATGATGATCGACACTCGGGGCCGAGCGGTCATTGCACCTTTGACCACTGCGCCGAGACGTAGACGGGAGACAGCCGCACGATGGCTTTGGGCACGCGATCAAGGCGGCGCTGGCCCGACATCAACAGCGGCCCGATCGGTTGCCATGGCGTGGCTTGCTCCAACGTGTGGTGATCCCACGCGCCGAACCACAGGAAGTACCGGTTCGGGGGCAGCGGGAGACGTTCGAGCAGGATCTCGTACTCGGTCGAGCCCTCCGCCAACGACGCCGCGTGCATCACGACGAAGATCGGTGTGGCCTGACCTTCGCTGATGCCCAGGTACAGCCGCGCATCCCGTTCACGATCGGTCGTCACCGTGAGTTTGACCGTGACGTCTTCCGCGACCGCGGGCAGGCGGCCGTCGACGCCGGTGGTCGCCACGCTGGTCACGCGAATGTCGCCCTGCATGCGCGAGTTCTGCTCGGCCTCGACCTCGATCGCGTGGCGGTAGTCGCCGAGGACGTCTTCGATGGGGCCGTCGGTCTGCACCCGGCCGTCGGCCAACCAGATCCCGCGTGACACCGATGCGCCGACCGACGCCAGGTCGTGCGACACGAGGAGCAGGGTCGTACCCCCGGTGAGGACCTCCCGCATTCGTTCGAGGCACTTCTGTTGGAACGACGAGTCGCCGACCGCCAAGACCTCGTCGACGATGAGGATCGCCGGCTCCAGGAACGCCGCGACGGCGAAGCCGAGGCGGACCTTCATCCCCGACGAGTAGTACTTCACCTGCCGGTCGACGGCCTGTTCGACCTCCGCGAACTCGACGATCTCGTCGAAGCGCGCGTTGACCTGCTTACGGCTGAGCCCGAGCAGGTTCCCGTAGATCATGACGTTCTCGCGCCCGGTGAGTTCGTTGTGAATCCCTGCGGCCACCTCGATGAGCGCGCCGACCTGACCGGAGGTGCGGACCTCGCCGGCATACGGGAACATCAACCCGGAGATGATCTTCAGCAGCGTGGACTTCCCAGCACCGTTGCTGCCGACAATCCCGACCGATTCGCCGGGCGCGACCTGGAAGTCGATGTCTCGCAGGACCCACCGCCACGAGTCGTCGTTGCGCGAGCCCCGGATCGTGTTCCCGGCTCGGCTCAGGTGATCGCGGAGCAGGCGCCGACCGCGGTCCACCCGAAACCGCTTCCAGACGTGGTCGACCGAGACCGCACCTTCAGCTGACATCGGCGAACCCGGTCTCCAAGCGTTTGAACACTCGGTAACCGACCATGAGCCAGAGGAGCGATACCCCGGCCGCGATCAGGGTGAGCGTGAGATCGGGCGCAGTGCCGAAGAACACCGATCGCCGAATGCCGTCGATGACCGCGGCGACCGGGTTGATCGCGCACACGACGATTCTCCAACCCTGCGAGATGTCGGCCAGACCCCAGAAGATCTGCGTCACGAAGAAACCCAGCTGCAACGCCTGCGGAAGCGCGTGGCGCACGTCGCGAACGAACACCGTCAGGCTGGCGAAGAACAGGGACACCCCGACGGCGAAGACCAAGAGGATGACCAGCAAGGGAATCACCCAGAACGATGTCGCCTCGGGCATCCGTCCGTAGACGACGAACAGGACGATCAGCGCGACGGCGGCGGCCACGGTGTTCACCATCGCCTCGATGATCTGCGCGAGGACGAAGGTCTCCCGAGGGGCATACACCTTGTTCAGCAAGGGGTTGTTCACGAGGCTGCCCGCGCTCGTTGATACCGACGTCGAGAAGAAGGTCCAGGGCAGCAACCCGACGTAGAGGAACAACGGGTACTCGATGCCGCCTGTGTCGATCTTGGTGTTGCTCACGTTCTTCAAGAAGGTGAGCACCACCATCAACATGATCGGCCCGATCAGCACCCAGGCGAAGCCGAGCACTTCCTGGGAGTAGGACGCCCGCAGGTCCCGTTGGGCAAGGCTCAGCGTGATCCCACGCGACTGCCAGAGCGAGACCAACGCGGATCGGGTGTTGTGCGACCGCCGATATCGGGTCGACGGATCCGGACCATCGGGCAGTTCCGGGAGGATCGGTCGCCCGTTCTCGTCGACCGCGTCCAGCGATCGGGCCGGCATGCCCGAATGCGATTGGGTCTCGTCCTCCACCTCCACGGGGCGAGAGGATACACGGCGCTCTGAGACCCTCCGACCGGGCTATCGGCGCGCTTTCGCGTACACCGCACGGCCCGCCCGGCCCAGCGCGCTGTCGCCCGACACCCGGCCGCGCACCCTCCGAGCCAGCCGGCGAATACCCCCCGAGTAGCGGCGCAACATCTCGTACCGGGCGTAGTCGAGCGGGCTGCGACGGCGATACTCGTCGAGATACTCCTTGATCTCCGCGGGCGTGAAGGCCCGGCCGTTGTCGGCGTATTTCGCGATCCGTGCGGTGAAGTCGGGGCGCAGCGAACCGGTCGGCCAGTGGCCGAACAACGTGGTCTGCACGAAGTTGCCGATGAGGAGATCGTCGAAGATCTCCCACCGAATGGCATTCATCAACGAGGTACGCGGCGCATCGAACCGCACGGAACGACCCGTCCCCGAGCCGATCGGGAACTCATGGTCCTCTCCCCCCACCCGGAAGACGACGCCGTCGACCACCTCGGCCAGCGAGCTGATGGGCGCGAGGTACGCCGCGATGGTCGCGACGTCGTCCTCGGTGAGTTGCTCGTCCCAATCGTCGCCGAACCGGCTCGGGGGCTGGGGTTCGATCACGTTCTCGGGCGGGTCCAGGCGATGCACCGTGCGACCCAGACAGTCGTACCGGATGAAGGCGGGGAGCATCTCACCCACAGCCGGATCGAATCCGATGCTCAGATCCTCCAATGGAGTGCCGAACTCGTTGACCCAGATGCTGTCTTCCCGCTGGTACCGGTGCATCGCGGCAAACGGCACGAAGTGCTCCGCGCCGAGCAACTCCATCTTGGCGTTGATCGCTCGACCCGGTGGGATCCGCAGTGCGGCGCGTGGGGGGATGCGATCGCCGTGCTCGTCGAAGTAGTTGATCATGTCGGCGTCGCCGTACCCACACAAGGAGAGCAAGAACGATGTCTTCGCTCGCCGCGCCTCTCGGCGCACCAAGGGGCTGAACCCATGGTCGTTGCAGTCGTTGGTGTTGATGACGAGCGTGCCGTCGAGATCGACGAGCAAGACCGCGTCCTGATAGATGTCGGCGATCGACAAGACGCGGATTCTCGGGCTCAACGGAACCCACTGCCGATCGGGCAATACGCGGACGCGGTATCCGTCCTTCACCAGCGCATCGCGAATGCGGCCGCCGACGTGATCGGGCAACAGGACCGTGGCGTCGCGCAGGGTCTCGAGCGATGGCATGCTCAGGTGATCGGGATGACCATGCGAGATCCACAGGTAGGGGCAGGCCCGAATCGAAGCCAGCTGCTCCTCGGGAATGGCGTGCGACAGCACCCAGCTCCCGAAGTACGCGTCGCCGAAGAGCCACGGATCGGTCGCCAGCACCGGCGTGCCGTCGTGCGCGATCAGCGTGGCGTTGCCCACCGTTTCGAAGGCGAGCTCATAGGTAGAATCCAGCGTCATTGGCCCCGACCTGCGGCATTGAGGGGTCCCAACGTTATCGTTCCGAACTCGACCAGCAGGCGGCCCGGCCCACTCCGATGAAGTTCATGTTCATCTCGCACGACACCCGGGGCGGCTCGAGCGTGAGCCAACGTCAACTCGCCCGCCGCTTGACGGCTCGCGGCCATCAGGTCGAAATCCTCGCCGGCGTTCCCGACAGTCGCTTCGTACGCCCGTTCTACGAACGCCAGGTCGACCTCTCGACCAAGCTGCGCGGCAACCCGCTCCGCCGCGGGGCCTTGGCCCTCGAACGGCCGATGGGACGCCGCATCCAGCGGGTCGACACCCCCGATCACCCCACCTGGATGTGCGTCGTGCCCGAGAACGCGATGCGCACCCTCTGGCGATCGTTCGAACCCGATGTCGTGGTCGCGGCCAGCATCGACCGCGTGTCGTGGCGACGGATCCGGGCCCAGCTCCGGGCCCGGGGCGTGCCCAGCGTCCTCTATCTCCGCGAGGCCTCGGGGAAGGGGCACCTGACGGTGACCGGCGCACCCCCCGACCTCCTCCTCGCCAACGCCGAGAGCCTCGCGGAGGAAGCGCGGGCCGCCGGATACGACTGCACCGTGGTTCCATCCATCGTGGATCTCGACGGCGCCCGCACCGAGACCACCCGGTCGGCCGTGGTGCTCATCAATCCGATCGAGATGCTCGGCGGCGATCGCATCTGGGCACTGGCCGCGGCCCGACCCGACATTCCGTTCGTCGTACGCGAATCCAACATGATGAGCGCGGAGGAACACGCCGCGGTCGACCGTGAACTCCCGAGCCATCCGAACGTCACGGTGTTGCCGTACACCACGAACCCCGCCGAGTTGTACGAGCACGCGCGCATCCTGCTCGTCCCGCACCGAGTCAACAATCGTCCGCGAGTCGTCCTCGAGGCCCAGACCAACGGAATCCCGGTGCTGGCCACCGAATTTCCCGGTCTCCTCGAGGCGGTGGGCGCCGGCGGGCTCCTGGTCCCGAACGACGCCGGGGCCCCGGCCTGGGTCGCCGCACTGAGCGAGATGTGGGACGACCCGGCCCGGTACGAAGCGCTCGCGATCGCCGCTCGGGCTCATGCCGCGCGCGACGAAGTGGATCCGGATTTCGTCATCTCGCAGTTCGAGGCCCTGGTCACAGATCTTCTGAACCGCTACCACGCATCGTGACCCCCACTGCGCCGGCCGACTCGACTGGCCGACTCGACTGGCCGACTCGACTGGTCGCCTCCGTCGGCCGACTCAGCCGGCGGTGAAGTCGTAGGGGAATCGCGCCAACGTCGAGAGGATGCCGTCGACCTGCTCGGTGGTGAGGCGTTGCCGCCACCGCTCCGGTTGCTCGTCGGCCTTGCGTTGCGTGCGGTAGCCACTCCCGTCGCGATCCGACTCGACGAGATAACGCTCGGTCCCCGCACCCCACTCGAGGCCGACCGCGCCGAGGAGCGCCTTCGCCGACACGATCGGATCGAGACACAACGCCTCGTGGCGCACCACCGTCCACTCGGGATGGCGGTCGCGCGCCTCGCGCAATGCACATGCGCCCACTCCGTAGGTGAAGGCCTGTCGCTCGATCAAGGGCGCCTCGCGCGAGATCGGCGCCACGCTCCACCGCTCGTCGGCCACTCGGCCGAGACCGACCACCGCCCGGCCGTCCTTCCCGAAACCGAGTTCACTCCAACTCGCCAGCGCGTTCAGCGGGTGCCGCTCCACGATGACGACGCTCGGTGCGAACCGATCCACGATCCACTCGATGTTCCACTCGGCGCGGACCGATTTCGCGACCACGTGGCGCGCGCCGGCGACGGCAATCCGCGGGACGGCGAGCGCCGAGATCATCGCCAACCCGGGCGACACCTTGCCGTCGAGCCACGCGCTCCACCGCTGATCAACCGGCGATTTCCGGTACATCCGCCACGCCAACCGGCTGCGGTTCGACTCGGGGCGGCGCCCACCGGCGAACGCGCCCGCCCAGAGGCGCGTCATCTCCGGTGCCGGATCGCCCGGTCGCAGCGTCGGCGTGATGAACGAACCGCGCCGGGCTCGGAACGCGAACGGATCGTGATCGCCGTCCGGTTCGTGGACATAGGCGGTGTCGGGCGCGCGACCGAGGGTGTTGCCGACCCAGCTGGTTCCCGAACGCGGGAGACCGACGATCAGGACCTTCGCCACGGGGACCGACGTTAGCGGCTGGGTTCTGCGATCACGACGGGCCGAGGAACCGCTCGCACGCCTCGGTCCAGGCCGTGCGACCCTCGACGCGATTGCTCTCCTTGCCGTGGGCCGACACGCCGTTGTGGTACACGATCCCGCCGTAGACGGTCCCGATCACGCCGGGGCCACGCACCTCCGACGGTTCGATCAAGGCCACCCGCGGCGCTTCCCGCATCGAGATGCGCTCGGCGACATCCCACGACACGCCGTGAACGAAATCCTCACTGGACCGCCACGACGAGCGGATGAAGGTATGCCGGCGCTCGCGAAAGGTCGCAGTCCGCATCGCCAGCATGCTCGGGTGCGCGAAGTTGCGATACAAGCGGCCACCCACGACCGCGTTCCCGGCATCGAGGTGGCTCTGCAGCACATCGAGCCAGTCCGGCGAAATGGGGAAGGCATCGACGTCGAGGGTGGCGAAGTACTCGGTCCGAACGAGACCGGTCGCGAGATCCATCGCCGGACCGTGGCCCAGGTTGATCGGTACCTTGAGGTTCCGTACCGGTGCATCGCGAAGGTAGGCGCGCGACTCGTCGCGCGATGCGTTGTCGACCACCACGATCTCGGTGCCCTCCGGGGAGAAGCGCTGGATCGCGTCGACCACCGTTCGGAGGTAGTCGACGGTGTTCCAGTTGACCGTCAGTACGGTGAACCGGCCCGGCGTCAGGGTCGCACGGCGGCGCGACGCGACCGTTCGCCCGACGAGCGACGCACCCTTGCCGAGCGCTCGGGTCGCATGGAACTTCGCGTCGGAGGCCAACGATCGGCGGGACCCGGGGGTCGGCGAACTGTTCATGTGCGTGGAAAATCTCCGCGTGCGCTGATCGATGGGCGACGCCCGGCGGGCGCACCGTAGCCGAGTACGATCCTTGCCCGTGGGGAGCAGTTCGTCGGCACCGGGGCCCGATTCCGGGGCGGCACCCACCCCCGCGTGCGGCCGGGCCGACGATCCATTCGTGGTCATCCTCGGTCACGAGCGATCGGGAACCACGATGCTGCGAGCGATGCTCGATTCGCATCCTGATTTCGCGGTCCCTCCGGAGGCGCACTCGGTCATCCGGTTGCTCGGCCGGCAGGTCCGCCCGCTCGACATCGACGGGTTGATCGCTGCGGTCCGGGCCGACAAGTATTTCGCCGACTGGCAGCTGACCGACGCGGTCCTCGCCGAACTCCGTGACGACCCCCGGGTTGTCACCGTGGCCGACGCCGTTGCCGGCCTCTACGCGGCCTACGCCCGCACCCACGGCACGACCCGATACGGCGACAAGACGCCGAGCCATATGGTCGAGGTGGATCTCCTCGCCGATCGCTTCCCGCACACGCAGTTCGTCCACATCGTGCGCGACGGTCGCGATGTTGCGGCCTCGATGGTCACCATGGACTTCGGCGCCTCGACGTTCGCGGAGGCCGCGCGAGTCTGGCGGCGCAAGACCTTGCGCGCCCACCGAGCCGCGTCGGCACTGGGCCCGAACCGGTACCACCTCATCAAGTACGAGGACCTCGTCGCGGATCCCGCAGGAGTCCTGACCGACATCTGTGACTTCCTCGATCTGGCCTACCGGCCCGAGATGCTCGGATACCACGAACGCGCCGACGAACTGCTCGACGGGGTGCGCCATACCCATCACATTCAGGGCATCCGCAAGCCCCCGACAGCAGGCCTACGCGACTGGCACGTCGACCTCACCCCGAATGAGATCGCGATCTTCGACGAGATCGCCGGCACCGCCCTCGACACGTTCGGATACCCACGTTCAGGGCTCCGGCGATCGACGCGCGCCTTCGTCACCGCCACGACGACCGAGACCCGCATGCGCGTGCGGCGCGCCCGGCGCGTCTACGGGCGTCGACTCCGCCGTCGATTGCCGAGCCGCACGACCAACCACCGTGCCGCCAACGCGCAGGCGTGGACCACGCCCCCGCCGCGTGACCTCGAACCCGAATGCGCGACTCCGGACCTTGATGTTTCGGTCGTCATTCCGGCCTACAACGCGGCCGAAACCTTGGACGAGCAGCTCGATGCACTGAGTGCCCAGGAGTTTGGCGGGAGCTGGGAAGTCGTGATCGTCGACAACGGTTCCACGGATACCACCGCCGCCATCGCCGCCCGGTGGCACGACCGTGACCCTCGTATCCGACTCGTCGACGGCTCCGAACGCAGCGGCGCGGCGTACGCCCGCAACGCCGGTGCGCGCATGGCGCGCGGTCGGGATCTCGTCTTTTGCGACGCGGACGACATCGTTGTTCCCGGCTGGCTCCAGGCCATGGCCGACGGGCTCCGAGCGCACGAGTTCGTGTGCGGGCCATTCGAGCTTCAGCGGTTGAATCCCGCGTGGCTCGTCGAGGCGAAGGGAACCACCGGCACTGCGAGCGCCGTGTGGTTCGACGACATCTTCCCGTTCGCGAGTTCGTGCAACCTCGGCGTTCGGCGGAAGCGGTTTCTCGCGATCGGCGGCTTCGACGAACGCATCATGGTGTGGGAAGACGTCGAACTCTCGATGCGATTGTTCCTCGAATCCGTCCCGCTTCACTACGCCGAGGACGCGACGATCCATTACCGCTACCGACAGACCCGACGCGAGTTCTTCGACCGCGCCCGGGCCTATGGCGCCTGCCGACCCCAAATCGCGGAACGTCTCCGTGCGTATTCCGGGATCGAGGCCTCCCGCTGGCAAGGGGCCCGGAACTGGGCGTGGCTGGTTCGCCACATCGGCTTGGTTCGGGGCCAGTCCGGTCAGGCGAAATGGCTCTGGACCGCTGGCCTTCGCATCGGCGCCCTCGAAGGGTCCCGCGTCGTTCGTCGGTTGTACCTCTAGCTCCCGCGTCGCGGGAGGGCTACAGGCCGACCTTCTTGCGCAGCCGGCCCGCCGCGCCCCGCGCCCGACGCCGGAGCGCTTGGACGCGAATCGCCAACGGTTGATGGAACGGCTGGCTCATCCATTCCTCGTCGAGTGAACCGCTCCCCAGCCGGCGAAATGCGACCCACTGCGTGCCAACGCGAATGGTTTCCCACCGCGGGTCGGCCTCGAGGTACCGCCGCAACTCGTACGGGGCCGCAAGATGGGTGTCGTCGATAATCAGGGTGCCCCCGGTGACCAGATGCGACGCCGCGTAGTACCAGTCGATCTGGGGGAATGGGAACCCGTGGCAGCCGTCGACCATGACCAGATCCAGATCACCGATCTCGAGCCGGGGCAACGTCTCGGTCGACGAACCGGGGCAGAGCGTGACGGTGGCGGTGCTCAAGTCGTGGCCGGCACACCACTGGATGACCGCTTCACCCTCGGACGCATCGAGGAAACATGCGGTGTGCACGGCGCCCGCGGCGGCCAACACGATCGTCGTGGCGCCACACCCCGTCTCGAGGGTGCGCTGTCCGGGCTGGACCGTGTCGGTCAGGAACTCCAAGCAGTCCTGCGCCGCCGCCCAGACACCCGTGGGTGCATTGAGATGCACCGTCGGCGGTTCCGTCGCCAGCAACTCGAGCACCCGCGCCCGTTCGCCCGGATTCGTCGTCGTCGGTTCCATCGTTCTCGCCTCCTGGACCACGACCCCAACCGATCGTGATCCGTGTTCGGTCGCGGCCGGGCCGCGCAGGTTACGCGACGTGGGCGTGGGGATCATCGGGAGGCGACACACCCCACCGACCGACGCGCGCCCGACGCAACCGGGCCTCGACAATTCCGAGCTTGGCCATCTGACGGGCCCGCACCGTCGAGTTCTTGGCCAAGGCCCCGTTCTTCAGCCAGGTGAGCCCGCCGTAATGACGGAACTTCGTGCGCCACGCCACCGGCATCTCGGTCCAGGTGAGCCCGGCGGCGACGAGCGCTTCGAAATAGGTGGCACCGACGTCGAACGACACGCCCAGCGTGGCCGAACCCGGGTCCTTCACGTCGCGCGACTGGAACGTGGACTCGACCCGACCCCGCACCTGGTCCAGATCCAGCAAGAGCAGCCACGGGCTCGGACGGTTCGCGAGCCGCCGCGTCGCCCCGGTGACGGGGTGAACGTACACACCATGTGGATTGAGCATGCGGGCACACACCATCGCCGAACCGGTCGTGAGCGCGGTATCAACCATGTCGGCGAGCCAGTCGGATTCGCGGTACTCGACGTCGGAGTCGCTGAACACCGCGAATCGGGAGGGGCACGTCGCCAGCCATCCGTCGATCCAGTCCGCATGATTTCGACCTTCGATGGCCTGTTCGAGTGTGAGCCAGCCGAGGGCCTCCCACGCCCGCAACATGGGCACCGAGCCGTCGGTCGAACCGGCGTCCCCGACTACGAGATCAAAGGAGCGACCCGCGTGGCGTCGCATCGACCGGATGCACAGCTCGGTCACGTGGGCGGTGTTGAGCGTCGCGACGTGCACGGTGACCGACGGGTCGCCCGCGTGGGACACCGAGTTCGTCGTCGAGGGTTCGCCCGACACCCACTCGTCGGCACCGAGCACGGCCTGACCGTCGAGGTGCTCGGTCACGGCCTCGTCCCAGGCGCATTCGGCATCGCTACGGGTCAGTCCGTCGATCTTGACGTCTGATCGCAACCGGGTCGACGCACCGTTGTGGTACACGAACTCGCCGAACACCGAGCCGAGCTGGAGCGGACCGCGCACACGCGTGCGCTCGAAGGCGGCAATGTGATCCCGGCCCTCGCGCAACGTGATGCTTTCCCCGGTGTCCCACTCGTCGATCCCCATCCGTTCAGGGTTCCAGGTACCGATGTGGGGCGTGAAGGTGTGGCGCCGCTGCGCGAAATGCGCGGTGCGCATGGCCAGACAACATGGGTGGATGTACCCCCGAGCGGCTTCGGCCCCGGCGACGGTCGCACCGTGGTCCAGGGGGGCGAGCAAGGTCTCGAGCCACCCGGCCGTGATCGGGAAGGCGTCGACGTCGAGCGCGACCACGAACTCCGTCCGGCTCATCAGAAACGCCAGGTCCATCGCCGGGCCGTGGTAGATGTTCTGGGGCAGGAGCAGGCACCGCACCCGGCCCTCGGCCCGACAGGTCCGGAGGAAGGGCCGGCTGCCATCGTTGGAGCCGTTGTCGATGACCAGCACCTCGATCGGAATCCCCGACGGCGAACCGAAGTGTTCGATCGCGCGCAAGACGTCACGCAGCAGGTCCATCGAGTTCCAGTTGACGATGGCGATCGTGACACCCCGACGGAGTCCGAGACCAGGGATCCGCCGCCGGATCGCCAGGTTGGCACGCATGAATCGGAACAGGAGATTCAAGGGTCGGTTCAAGGCCATGTCGTCGGCGACGCTGGCTTCCCACGGCGGGATGAACTCTTCCTGATCGATCCCCCGCACGCGCAACGCGCCCGCGCTGAGCGCGCGCCAGATCGTGGATGGAATGGCCGTGAGCACGGTCAGCGTTCGGGAGCGGCTCATGGATCGCTACTGTAGGCGGGCAGATTCTCCGGGGGGACCGTGCCGCCGAACGCTGAAACGGGTATCGACCAGAGCCCGATCGAGCTGTCGATCATCATCCCCGCGCACAACGAGGCGGCCACGATCGGTCAGCAGCTCGACGCGCTGACCGCCCAGCACTGGGACGGCACCTGGGAGCTGATCGTGGTCGACAATTGCTCGACCGACGCCACCGCGGACGTCGTCGAGTCCTACGGCCGCACGGATCGCCGGGTCCGCCTCGTGTCGGCGACCGAGATCCCGAGCCGGAACTACGCCCGGAACGTGGGCATCCATGCCAGCCGGGGTGTCGCCTTCGCCTTGACCGACGCCGATGACATCGTCGGGTCGCAGTGGGTCGGAGCGATGGGCGACGCGCTGCGGACCCACGAGTTGGTCACCGGTCCCCTCGAACTCGACCGACTCAACCCTCCCGAACTCGCCGGCTCCCGCGGCCGGCGCCATGAATGGAAATCGCCGACCTTCTGGGAGATCTTCCCCTGCGCCCACGGGAACAACATCGGGATGCAGCGAGCCGCGTGGGATCGGATCGGCGGATTCGACGAAGACCCGCGACTGCTCGGCTCCGAGGACCTCGAGATCTCGATGCGGGCCTGGATCGACGGCATCGAGCTGTATTTCGCGACCGACGCGATGGTCCATTACCGCTACCGCACCGACCCGCACGTGCTGTGGCAACAGGCGCGACGCTACGGACGGTCCCGACCGATGCTCGTCCGCAAGCTGCGCGAGGCCGGCCGCGCGCGGCCGCCGCGGTTCGCCGGTTGGCGATCCTGGATCTGGCTCGTGGTCCATCTCCCCGACCTGCGCCGGGCCGCCGGACGGGCCGGTTGGGTGTGGGTCGCGGGCAATCGCCTGGGTCAGCTCGAAGGTTCGATCCGCTATCGTTCTTTGTTCGTCTGACCGTCTCGGGGGAGTCGTGACGCAATCCCAAAACGCCGCGCCGACCGCCGACGCGCCACTGCGATATTGGGTGTGCTCGACCCAGCGGTCGGGTTCGACCCTGCTGTGCGATCTGCTGGCCCAAACCGGTGCCCACGGCGCACCCGAGGAGTTCTTCGACACCCGCAAAGCGGTGTTCCGGGACCTCTACGACGCCGCGGGCGGTACTCGCGAGCAGTACCTGGCGTGGTTGGTCGCACACCGCTCGTCGCCGAACGGCGCCTTCGGCGTCAAGCTCCACTGGAACCAGGGCGTCGGGTTCATGCGCGGTGCGCGCGCCGACCTCATGGCCCACGCCCGACTCGGCACGGGCGCGGCCGCAGTGCGCAAGCTCGCCTCCAAGTTCGACGGCCTGCGTTACGTGTGGGTCCGGCGCGAGGACCGCGTCGGCCAGGCCGTGTCGCTCTACCGAGCCCGCAACACCAACCAGTGGGTCCGGCCCGACGGCGACACGAACGCTCGCCGCCCCGACCCGGCATTCGACGCCGACGAGATCGCCCGCGCCCTACGGTGGCTGACCCGAGTCGACACGGGCTGGCAGCGGTACTTCGGGCGCGTCGGCGCGCCGGCTCACGTGGTCCACTACGAACGACTCGCGGCCGACCCGAGCGCCGTGCTCGGCGACCTCGGCACCCACCTCGGCGTTCCCATTACCGCCCAACTCGCACCCCGACTCGAACGCCAGCGCGACGACTGGTCCACCGAGATGCGCGAGCGCTACATCGAGGCACGCGGCGTTCCGGCCGAGCTCACGTCATGACCGTCGCCGTCTCGTTGCCCTCACCGTCAGCCACCTCCGGGAGCCCGTCGTGTTCGCGTTCGTAACCTCGCTCCCGCATCCCGATGGGTGCGCGTCGTACCTGAATCGGTCGCTGCTGTTCCGCGACACTCTGGCCTCGATCATGCGCCAGGACGACCCCGACATCCATCTGGTCATCGTCGCGAATCGCCCACCGGAGATCGAACTGCCCGACGATCCCCGCATCGAAGTCGTGTCGGTCTCGTTCCCACCGGCGTCGGACCGTCGGAGTCCGAGCCTCGAGGGAATCACCGCCGACAAGGGCGCGAAGCTCGGGGTCGGAACGTCGGTCGCGATCCGCCGGGGTGCCGAACACGTGATGTTCGTCGACTCCGACGACTTCATCCGTCGCGACATCGTGTCGTTCACTCGAGCCAATCCAGGGGTCGACGGGTGGTACTCCGATGCCGGGTACCTCCATCCGCGCGGATCACGGTATGTCCGGCTGATGAGCAGCGGCTTCCATCAGCTCAACGGTTCGACCCACGTGTTTCGCGCCGGACTCCTCAACGTGCCCGACGACATCGACCCGACGCTCACGCGCGACGAGACGTTGGAGGCGGTGGGGCGCGACCTCGCCACCTCCACCATGGGACGGCACCGGCCGATCGTCGGGTTCTTCGAGCAACGCGGCACCCCGCTGACCCGACTGCCGTTCCCTGCGGCGATCTGGGAGATCGGCACCGGCGAGAACTGTTCCGGCGCGCTCGCCGGATCGGGTGCGAAGGTGCCGGTCGCCGGCGAGATCGCCGAGGAGTACGGCCTGCCCGTCCCGGGGACGGCCACTGCGGTCAGCCACGCGGTCCAGCGCGCGAGTTCGCGTGTCGCTCGACGCGTGCGCGGCGACCGTGGGTGAATCGGGTCGGGCCGCACCCGCGGGCGATATCCAACTCCCGAACTTCTTCATCCTCGGTGCGGGTCGATCGGGGACGACCACCCTGGCCGCGGTCCTGCGCGCCCACCCCGGCATCTTCATGTCGACGCCGAAAGAACCGACCTTCTTCTCCGAGCCGTTTCAGGTCACCCGCAACCCGATCCGTTACGCGTCGCTGTTCCGCGGCGCCGGCGCGGCTACTGCGGTCGGTGAAGCGAGCCACGCGTACCTGACCCACCCCGAGGCCGCAGCAACCCTGCATGCGTTTTTCCCCAACGCGCGGTTCATCGCCATCTTCCGGAACCCGGTCGACCGTGCGCTCGCGATGTACTCGTACATGCTGGAGAACGGCTACGAGATTCTCCCTACCTTCGAGCGCGCCCTCGCCGCCGAAGATCGGCGATATGGGAGCGCCCGGTTCGTTCGGACCTGCCCGCACTCGTTCTGGAACTTCATGTACTACCGCTCCGGCCGGTTCGGCGAGCAGGTCGAGCGATACCTCGATCTCTTTCCTCGGGATCGGTTCCTGTTCACCACGCTGTACGACCTCCACGCCCGGCCCGCCGCCACCCTCGCCTCGGTGCACGAGTTCCTCGGCGTGTCGCCCCAGGTCGTGGCCGAACTCCCCCGGCTCGGCTCCAGCAAAGGCATCAAATCAATACCGGCGCAGTACCTCGAGCGCACCGTGCTCCGCCGACTCGCCCGCCACGGGGTACCGATGGCGGCGCCGCTGCGCGATCGGCTCAACCAGTGGAACCGCGGCCTGCCGCCGACGATGCTCGACGAGACCCGCTCCGCACTCGCCGAGAAATACCAACCCGACCTCCAACGGCTGACGGCGCTCACCGGCATCGACGTCCTGGGAGCCCAGGCCGCGACTCGAAGCGATCAGTGACCGGCCACACCCAGCACTGACGCGTAGACCGCGCGGAATGCAGCGCCGACCCGCTCGGGAGCCTGGGCGATCGCAACCCTCCGCGCACCATCCGACGCCCGTTGCCATCGCGCCGGATCGGCGCACGCGTCGGTCAGGGCCTGGGCCAGTTCGTCGACCGCACCGGGCGCGACTACCCAACCGGCGCCGGGTGTCTCGATCGAGGTTCGCAACGCGCCGACGTCGGTGACGATCGCCGGCAGGTGGTTGCCGAACGCGTCGTGCAAGACGCCGCTCTGCGATGAGAACGCCGTGTACGGCAGAACGGCAACGTCCGCGGTTCGGAAGAGCTCGGCCTTGCGTTCCGGTGTGATCCACCCGATCTCGGCCGTGAGCAGCGGAATCCGGTCGGCCGCCTGGTGCACCGCCGCCTCCAGGTCGGCGTCGCCGCGGCCCGCAATGTGGACCTCGATTCCGGCATCGTCAGGGACCCGATCCAGCGCGTCGAGCAGCACCCGCACGCCCTTGTTCTCACGCAACGTGCCGAAGAGGAGCACTCGATGTCGGTCCGAGAGCGTCCGCCGATCGTCCGGTGCGCGGAAGGGCGAGACCCAGTGCGGAACGACGTGCACCAACGCCGGATCGATCTCGAAACGCGCCGTGAGTTCGCTCGCGACATCGGCGTGATGCACGACCATCGTCCCGCACGCGGCGTAGAGGTTCGCGAGGATCGCCCGCTGCGCGGCGCGCGGGAGCCGAGAGCGATGGGGCAACACGTCGTGAATCGTTGTGACCAACGGCGTGCGCCGCCCGAGCCGACGCAGATCGAAGACATCGGTGTACTGGTTCAGGAACGCGACGTGGCATACGTCGAAGTCTCCGTCCCTCACGGCGGCGCGTCGGGCCCGCGCCCGGGCTCGATACGTCATCGTCCGCGAGAGCGCCCACCGCAACGACCGTTCCGGATCCGCACTCACGTCCGGCAAGTCGGCGCGGACCGTGACTCGACCCTGACTGGTACGCGGTGCGCCCGGACGGTCGAGCGCGTGCACCATCAGGGAGTCGCCGGCCGCGGGCGTTGCCAACGCGAGCTCGAAATCTTCTTCCCGGGCGAAGGGCCAATACCAGTAGATCCGCATCTACTTTTCGCCCGGCTGGAACAGGCGTCGCACCCCCCGCACCGGTCGTGCAATGCCGCGGTTGTACACAGTGCCGACGACCGTCAAGCCTCGTTCGGTCCGAGTCAGTGCCTGTTCATGAATCAGATCCATGTCGACCCGACCGGCCAAGGCATCCCGCCACTGCTCGGGCGCAAGTTCCGGCGCGAGGAAGGACAACTTGTCGTACGTGTAGGACCAGTCGTGGGTGAATCGCGGGAACATCACGAGGGTATGGGCCAAATCGAACCGTGCGATCGTGACCAACAACTCCGCGAGCATCACGGCCAACGCGTCGCGCTGGTGGGTGGCCCGGTTCGTTCCGAGGAGGCCGCCCCAGGTGTGCAGGTCGCTGCCGTACTTCGTGTTGCGCACGCGGCTGGCGGCGGCCACGTCGAGATCCCGGATCGGGATGATCACGTGGTCGACGACGACGCCGCCGCGCTCCAGCACGTCGCCGAGCCGACGACTCAGGTCGGGTGACTTGACGATCCGGGGCCCATCTGGATCGTCAACCGCTCGTTCGAGCCCGGCGTTGACCCGTGGGTCGATCGCCGCGTCGGGAGCGAAGCCGGTGTCGAGACCGAGATCGGAGAGCACCTGCACCAGCAAGGTGGTCCCTGCGCGACCGGTACCGGCGATGACGATCTTGCCTTCGGTTCCGGTCATCGAGTGCGCTCCGACGGTGATGGCAGACGATCGGCCCATTCGGCGCCAACCTCCGCATCGCCCCGAAGATACGCGATGAGACCGTCGGCATCGTGCAGGAGCCACTCCCGAGCCAGGTCATAGGCCACTCGGTTCCGCTCCTTGATACTGGCTTCCGCGCCCCCGCGGATCCGGCCGAGCAGCGTGCGCTTCACACCCTGCATCGCACTCGGAACCGGTACCCGCTCGATCGGACGGGTCAACCGATGCGGCCGGGACTCGGCGAGGTCACGACGAAACAGCGTGCCACTCGCGACCCCGGCCAAGTGGAAGACCGAATCTGCATAGATCCCGGCGATCACCGGGTGGAGTTCACGCACGTTGCTCCGACGCAGCTGATGCCATTCGATGCCGCGCGACCAGAGCGCGTACGCGAGCCCCAGACCGGTGTCACCGGCCTGACCAGTCGTGCGCAGGAATCGACGGAAGTCCGGGGTGAAGTCCGAGTCCGGCGAGAAGCTCGGCCGTACCGATTCCCAGAACGACCGATCGATGACCGTCCACGAGGGATGCGGGAGCACCGTGTCACCGTTTTCGGTGCGCACGATGCCGGCCACTCCGCTGGCCTCGGCTCCCGCGAGTGCGATCTCGAGCCAACGATCGTCGATGGGAAATGAATCGACATCGAGGGTCACGAGTCGTGAACATCCGTCCGCCATCGCTTGGTGGGCCAGCTGGTCCAGGTAGGCACCGTGCTCTCGACTCCCACGTCCGTCGACGGGGCTGAGCTCGCATTTCCGAACCCAGGGACGCTCGGCGAGCAGATCGTGCCCACCGGGGAGCAGTCGCTCGGTGGCGGCATAGACCACAAAGGGCAACTTCGTGTGGCGCTCGATTCGGTCGAGGTGCTCGCGGAGGATGGGCAGATCGGCCGGCTCGGCCAGGTAGTACACGACGAGAATTGCGGTGGG
>JANLRZ010000183.1:0-2783 GCA_031362155.1 Acidimicrobiia bacterium
TGGAAGCACCTCGAGAACGCGTTCGGTGAATCGCCGGCCTGGGTGGCCTGCGACGGCAATCGCATCGCCGGATTTCGCACCCTCATGCGTTGGGAGTTCGCCGACGGCGATCGGACCCTCCACGCGGTGCGCGCCGTCGACACCGCGACCCACCCCGACTACCAAGGTCGTGGCATCTTCACGCGACTCACGTTGCACGCGCTCGAGGAGTTGACCGCATCGGGCACCGACTTCGTGTTCAACACCCCCAACGATCAGAGCCGCCCCGGCTACCTCAAGATGGGCTGGCAGGTGGTGGGCCAACTCCCGACCGTCGTGCGTCCGACCCGGCTCAGTCGCCTCGCCCGGATCGCCAAGGCGCGGGTCCCGGCCGAGCGCTGGTCGACGCCGAGCACGGCCGGCGAGGACGCCGCCGCGGTCGTCGCCGATGCCGGCGCGCTCGCCACCCTGATCGGCGAGCGCGCGCCGAGCACCACGGGGATCGAGACTCGGCTCAGCCCGGAGTTCCTCGCGTGGCGCTTCGGCACGCCGCTGCTCGGCTATCGGGCCGTGGTCGCCGACGCCGGACTCGACCACGGTGTGGCGATCTTCCGGATCCGCGCGCGCGGCTCGGCCCAGGAGGCCGCGCTCGTCGCCCTACTCACCCGCGCCGGGGACCGCCGCACCGCGTCGCGACTGGTGCACGCCGTGCGCACGAGCGCGGCTGCCGACTATGTCCTGGCCTTGGGCGGACCACGGGTGTGGCCGGGCGGTCTGGCCCGCCTTCCGGGGGTCGGACCGTTGCTCACGCACCGACCCCTTGCGACACCGGACGCGCCGAGCGGTTGGAATATGACGCTGGGTGACATCGAACTCTTCTGAACGCTGAAGCCCCCTCAGTCTGACGAGCGCAGTCCCACACCCGAAATGCCGGGTTTTCCTCAGTCTTTCGTCGGTGCTCGGCGGGCGAGGCAAGAATTCTCGCGACTTCGAAGCGGACAAATGGCAGTTTTGTGAAATCTGCGCTTGACACCCACCGTGGCGCGAGTCAGGATTTGCATCGACCGCACGGCCGTCCCGCCACTTCATGAGGTAGCGAGACGGCTGGTCATGGGCGGGCCGGCGTTTTCGTCGGCCAGTGCTGGGGGGAGTGCTACATGACGCAGATCACTACAACCGTGGTGGAACGTCTTCTCCTTTCCAAAATCCACCGGCTCGTCGCGGCCACGGCCGGCACTACACAACAACCAAGGAGAATCCGTTGATTCGCAATCGCATTATGGGTGCGGTCGCCTCGGCAGCGTTGGTGGGTGGAGGCCTTGTGGCTTTCGCTCCGGCGCCCGCTGGTGCGGCTCAGGCCCTGCTCACCTGCCAAGGCCTTTCGGCTATCGGGTCGCTGAACCCGACGCTGAAGTCCAACGACGCCGCCTACGCCAAGGTTGCGCTGAAGGACTCGGACGGCACCAAGACTGAGTACCTCAGCAACGCGGCGATCCCGGCCGACACCACGGCCTGCTTCGTGGACGCCGGTATCAGCACGAACCAGGGTGGTCAGGACGTCAAGTACTTGCTCGACGACCAGACCAACGGTAACGCGGCGTTGACCCGCGCCTCTACCGCCGCGCCGGACGGCAAGAACGTTGCCAGCTCGGTCGGAAGCGCAACCTGTAACACCAGCGACACGGTGAATGTGAACGCTACTTACCCGCAGAGCTACCCGCTCCAGGGCAAGACGATTTGGAAGTTCGAGCAGCTCACCCCTCTTGGTGCGCAGATCCAAATCCAGCAGTACATCCGTACCGGTCGTGACCTTGCTGACACGAACGCTCAGCACATCACGGTCAAGGGCATCGTCATCAAGGGCCCGGGTATCGGCGGCGACGTCAGTGCCGTGTTGAACTTCTTCCCGACCTCGAGCGTCAAGAACACCAACGTGCTCGAGTGCGTGGACGCGGATGTCACGAACGACGATGACCCGGTGACCCCAGGGGTACAAATCCTTGAGGCGAGCCTCGCGGAGTTGACCATCACGCAGGCTGACGGTTCAGACGTCGGTACCTCGGTCGACGACTGGTTGATCTCGATTCCGTAATCCTGAACCTGCACCACACTGCAACACCCGTACAATGGACATCGGGCCCGCCCTTCCGGGGGCGGGCCCGATGTTCTGCTCGCTGACGTGACCCTGTTCCCAAACCCGCGGCGCTGGCCGTGCGAAAGGCCTCCGGTGCCCAGCTCATTCAGGCGTCTCTCCCTCGTGCTCGTCGCATTCGCACTGCTACTGGCGAACTGTTCCAGCGACGGTACGTCCGTGTCGTCCTACAACGAGGGCCGGAAGCGGTTCGCGCCGGCCGCCAATCGCAACGCGAAGAAGGTGCTCGACCGGATTGCCGCCGGCGGGGTGGAATGCACCAACGTCCAGACCGAAGACTTCAACTCGTTGGTCAGGGCTTACACACTCCAGAAGCTGCCGCTTCCACTGGGTTCGGCGAGCTGCGTCGGTCCCAAAGGCGAGAACCTGCTCGTCGAAGTGTTCCCGAGCGATGCTCCGAACGCCCAAACCTTCGTCGACCGCAAGCGTGATCTGATCTGCAAGAAAGCGAAAGACTTGGGGCGCCAGCCCGACGGATCGAGCGATTTCGAGGGTCTGCCCTATGTGATGGCGGCTGACAGTACCTGGCTGGTCGAGCCGGACTCGTTTGCCGTGAACCGCCAAGTCGCGAAAGCCCTCGGGCGCCCGGCCCGGGACTCCTGCGCCAAGATCAAGTAGTTCAGACGCCGGGCCTGCCGAGCGAGTCGGCCAG
>JANLRZ010000208.1:0-16958 GCA_031362155.1 Acidimicrobiia bacterium
CTTCGCCGCCAACCGGATGATCTGCCGTCTCAGATCACGATCCAACCTTCGCCACGCTCGCTTCGCCACCACAACCTCCTCGTCGAGCCAAGCCTCACGGCTCGACGACCCCGTTGCAGTGACCCCTTGACCCCGCCCACCTCCCCGGTGGTGCAACGTACAAACGTCAGCCCGGCGGCGTCACGGTGTGGGGAGTCCGGGGTCCGGGTCGGTGGTTTCCTGGCGCCGCCTCCTGCGATGCCAGCGCAGGCCGCCTTCGAGCGCGGCGAGGATCGTGTCGTTGTCGCGCGAGATCCGTGAGTGCACCCACCGTTCGAGGCCGACCCGACGCATCCATGGGTTGAAACACTCGTACCGCTCGGTGAAGTGCACGCGCGTGCGACCGTCGCCGAGGTCTTCGAGTCGGGTGAATCCCTCGGCGCGGGACCACAGCGGCTTGCCGACCGCGTCGTAGCGCCAAGACTCGTGGAGCCGCACTTGGGTCAGCCACTCCCACGACTTCCCGACCCCACCGGAACCGAGAATCCTCGGGACCGGGAACGTGCAGTGGCGAACAAGACCTTCGCCGATCTCGTCACCGGGATGGAGGATGTGGATCTGGCCGATCTTGCCCTGCGGCCGATCGGGCGCCCGGTACCAGAAAAGATCCCACACCTCTTCGACGGGCGCGTCGAGATCGACGGAAAACACGTGCTCCTGCATCAGGGTCCCGTCGAACCGGGGAGGTGGACGAAGCAGAACTCGTTCCCGGCCGGATCGGCCATCACCTGGAACGGTTCGGGGGACTCGTGGACGAGGCGGCCCAACCGGGTCGCGCCGAGTGCCTCCGCGGCGACGGTCGCGGCCTCGAGGTCAGGAACCCAGACGTCGAGGTGCAGGCGGTTCTTCCCGCGCTTGGTCTCGGGCACCTTCTGGAACGCGACCCGAGGATGGCCGGGCGTGGCGCTCCGCAACGACACCCAGTCGTCCTCGACGAATGCGATCTCGACCCCGAGGACGGTGCTCCAGAACTCCGCGAGCGGAGCCGGGTCGAGGCAGTCGACGACGATCGTGCGGAGCTGGCCGATTTCCACCGTCCCGACTCTAGGAACTCAGGGGCAGTCGTGCTCGTCTGGCAACAGGGGCCGCCAGACAATCGTGAAATCGCTCCCGCCGGAGCGCCATTGGCTCGTCGTCGACGCGTCGGATGCCGCGGCCAGCGCGGTGACCGCATTCGCGTCACGCAGGACGGTGCAACGGTACGCGGTCCCGGATCCCTGTCCGCCGTCGATCGGAGTGCCGAGTTCGGTGAGGGCCCCGAGCGGCCAGGCTTCGGAGGTCGGCGGAACCGCATCGTCGAGAGGGCGATCCGAGACCGGGGTTGCGTACATCGCGACCTCAGCTGGCTCGTACGGCTGGCTCGCCGCGTCGGTCGCGTCGGCGCTCAGTTCCTGAACGAATTTCGAGAGTGCCGACCGCGCCTCCCGCTCGGATGCAGACAGCCCCGGAGCGTCGGTCCCCGGGCCTTCCAAGGCGTAGACCTCGTGGCGGTGGACTCCATCGACGTTGATCGTGACCGTGGTCGTGGGCATATCGGTGATGCCGGGCTGGCCGTACTCGTGGGCGGTGAAGAGGCCGAGGGCCTTGGCTCGACCGGCCAGGCGTTCGAGCGCGGCGCGATCGAGCGTGCCGGTGAGCAGGTTGGGGAGCGCGCGGGGCGGATACTGCTCGGTGACGGGGCCGCTCACCACGACCCGGCCGTCGCCGAAGACGCTGATCTCGGGGACGATCCCGAGTTGGTACTCAATCGGGGTGAACCCGCCTCGGGAGTCGACCCGGAACACGACCTCTTCGGCTCCGGTGGGAATCGAGCGGGTCTGGACTTGGTTGCCCTGTTTCACGTTCGACCCGCTGCCGCAGGCGGTCAGGACCACGAGGATCGGAGTGAGGATCGGAATGAGGATGGAACGACCTGATGTGCGCATGTCCCTTCGACGCCCGTCGACGGCGGTCAGTTCCCAGCCAGTACGGTCCCGGCCGTGAGCCTTCCTCCCGAACCCGAGATCGCCGATTCCCTGCTCGACCTCGTGGGGAACACTCCGATGGTGCGGCTCGGTCGGATCGGTACCGACCTGCAGTGTGACCTGGTCGCGAAGGTCGAGACGTTCAACCCCGGCGGCAGTGTGAAGGACCGCCCGGCGGTCGCGATGATCGACGCGGCCGAGCGCGACGGTCTGCTCAAGCCCGGCGGCACGATCGTCGAGCCGACGTCGGGCAACACCGGCGTCGGACTTGCGATCGTGGCGGCGCAACGCGGGTATGAGTGCATCTTCGTCATGTCGGACAAGATGAGTCCCGAGAAGGTATCGCTGTTACGGGCCTACGGCGCGGAAGTGGTGGTGTGCCCGACTGCGGTGCCGCCCGAGCATCCCGATTCGTACTACTCGGTTGCGGATCGGCTGACCCGTGAGACACCGAACGCGTTTCGCCCCGATCAGTATTCGAACCCGAACAACCCGGCCGAACACGAGCGCTCGACCGGTCCCGAGATCTGGCGCCAGACCGCAGGTCGTATCACCCACTTCGTGGCGGGGATCGGCACCGGGGGCACGATCACCGGGATTGCTCGATACCTGAAGCGCATGAACCCCGACGTCCAGATCATCGGCGCCGACCCCGAGGGGTCGGTGTACTCCGGTGGGACCGGACGGCCGTATCTCGTCGAAGGCGTGGGCGAAGACTTCTGGCCGACGACGTTCGATCCGTCGCTCGTCGATCGGACCGTCATGGTGAGCGATGCCGATTCGTTCCTCACCGCGCGCCGGGTCACTCGCGAGGAAGGTCTGCTGATCGGCGGTTCGTGCGGCACCGCAGTGCACGCCGCGCTTACGGTGGGTGCCGATCTCGGGCCGGAGGCAATGGTCGTGGTGCTGCTTCCGGATTCGGGACGCGGGTACCTGTCGAAGATCTACAACGACGACTGGATGATGGACTTCGGCTTCATTCGGTGCGCCGGCGACTGCGCCGGCGACGTGCTCGCCGCGAAAGCCGGTGACATCCCCGAACTCGTCCTGGTGAAGCCGGACGAACCGGCGCGCAACGCGTGGAACTTGATGCGCGACCTCGGGGTCTCGCAGGTGATCGTGTCGGTGAGCAAGGAGCTGCCGCTCGCGGCCAAGGAGGTGAGCGGCATGCTCGACGAGTTGTCGCTGATGGAGCTGGCGTTCCGCGACGCCGCCGCGCTCGAGCGACCCGCGGCCGAACTCATGAGCCCGGCGATGCCGATGGTCGGTATCGGCGAGCCGGTGGCCCGCCTGGTGGAGCATCTCGACCGTTCGTCGACCCTGCTCGTCATCGACGGCGGCCACCCCATCGGCGTGCTGTCCCGAAGCGACGTGCTCGGGTACCTGGCCGCGAAGGAAGGCCCGCGGTGAACGGAGCGGGGCCCGTCCGGCCCGGCCCGCAGGGCCAAGAGGACACGCGGTGAGTCGGGACGAGGGGTTCGAGACAGCGGCGATTCATGCCGGCCAGCCAGCCGACCCGACCACCGGCGCCGTCGTGACCCCGATCAGTCTGGCGACGACGTTCGCGCAGGACGCGGTGGGCAAGCATGCCGGGTTCGAGTACGGCCGCACCGGGAACCCGACGCGCGCTGCGCTCGAAACCTGCCTCGCGACTCTCGAAGGGGCCGAGCGCGGGCTCGCGTTCGCGAGCGGCATGGCCGCGGAGGACGCGGTCCTGCGCGCGCTGGTCAAACCCGGTGATCACATCGTTCTTCCGATGGACGCGTACGGCGGCACCTTCCGCCTCGTGGCTCGCGTCTACGCCGATGCCGGCGTGACCTGGTCGGCGGCCGACCTCACCGATCCGGCGGCGATCGAAGCGGCATTCACCTCGGCCACGAAGGTGGTGTGGATCGAAACCCCGACCAATCCGGCCCTCGGCATCGTCGACATCGAAGCCGTCGCGGCGGTCGCCCACCGCCACGACGTGAAGGTCGTGGTCGACAACACGTTCGCGACGCCATTCCTCCAGCAGCCGATCGGGCTGGGTGCCGATGTCGTGGTGCACTCGACCACCAAGTATCTCGGCGGTCACTCCGACACCATCGGCGGGTTTGCCGCGGTGGCCGATCCTGCACTCGGGGAGCAGCTCGCGTACCTCCAGAACGCGACCGGCGCGGTGCCCGGCCCCTTCGACTGCTACCTCGTGTTGCGCGGGATCAAGACCCTCGCGGTGCGTATGGCGAGACACAGTGAGAACGCGGTCACCATCGCGGCGATGCTCGCCGAGCATCCGGCCGTCGAGCGCGTCCTCTATCCGGGGCTCGCCACGCACCCGGGTCACGAGGTCGCGGCGCGTCAGATGCGCGCATTCGGCGGCATGGTGAGCTTCACCGCGGCCGACGGCGAGGACGCAGCCCTGGAGATCGCACGGAGCACCGAGTTGTTCACGTTGGCCGAGTCGTTGGGCGCGGTGGAATCCTTGATCGAACACCCCGGGCAGATGACCCACGCATCGGCCGCGGGTTCGCCACTCGAAGTCGATCCCGCGCTGATCCGGCTCTCCGTGGGGCTCGAATCGATCGACGACCTCCTCACCGACCTCCGCGTCGCCCTCGACACGGTGCTCTGATCCGACGCCAGGCTCGAGCGGGCCACCGCGTACCCTGGAGAGCCGATGACAGCGTTGGTCGTGGTGCTGAGCGTGGTGGTGGCGCTCCTCGTGGTGATGGTGGCGAGCCTGTTGCGGAGCCACGCCGAGATCCTGCGGACGCTGCACGACGCCGGGCTGAGCCACGACCCGGATGCGGTTGACGCCGACGACGCCGGTGCTGCGATGGGCCGGCCGCGCCGACGGAGCGCACCGAGCTCACCCACGAGTGGTCCCAGCCCGGAGGCGACCGATCTGTCGGGGGTGACGCCGGATGGCGATGCGGTGGCCGTCGGAATCCTCGGAAGCCCGACGCCCACGCTGCTCGCCTTCCTCTCGAGCGGGTGTCTCACCTGCCGGGAGTTCTGGGAAGCGTTCGGCGACACCAACCTCGCAGTGCCCGGCGACGCCCGGCTGGTCGTGGTGACCATGAGTCCCGAAGACGAGAGCGTGAGTGCCCTCCGCCGGTTGGCGCCGGCGGATGCGCTGGTCGTGATGTCGACTCCGGCGTGGGAGGCGTACGAAGTGGAGGGCTCGCCGTACTTCGTCTTCGTCGACGGGATGAGCGGCGCAGTGGTGGGCGAAGGCACTGCGTCCACGTGGGAACGCGTGCAGAACATGGTCACCGAGTCGGTCGACGACGGAGCGCTCGCTGCGAGTCGCCGACGCTCTGCGGCACGCAAGGCGCGCGCGGCCCGACGGCACCTGGCTGATCGCGAACGCGAGACCCGGGCCGACGATGCCCTGGCGGCCGCGGGCATCAACCCCGGAGACCCCAGCCTCTACCCGGCGACCGGTGGCCCCGACGCCACAACGGCGCCGGATGGCAACGACTCGCCGTGAGCGGTGCCGACATCGTCCTCACCGCGGCGGCCGTCAGCATTGCCGTTGTCGCCGGCCTGCGGTCGACCTGGTCGCCCTGAGGTGAGTCGATGCTCGCGAGCATCCACCCGCTCGGGGAGCGGGGCCGAGGACAACACTTTGCACTCACGGTCACGGCCTACACACTGGCTTCGATGCTCGCCGCCGCCGCGCTCGGTGCGGCGCTCGGTCTGCTCGGCCAGGTGGTACTGGCCGACGCCGATGTCATCCGAGCCGCGATCTTCGCGGCGGCAGCCGCGGTGGCCGTCGTGGTCGATCGCCGGGGCGGAACGATCCCGAGTTGGCATCGTCAGGTCAACGAGGACTGGCTCGCCGACTACCGCGGTTGGGTCTACGGGTTCGGGTTCGGCGCCCAGCTCGGGCTGGGAGTCGTCACCATCGTGACGACGGCCGCGGTGTATCTGACCTGGGTCGGAGCGCTCGTGGTCGCCCATCCGCAGGCGGGCGCGCTGGTCGGAGCCAGCTTCGGCTTGGCTCGATCGGTGCCGGTGCTGACGGCTCGGTCGGCTCGCGATCCGGAGCGCGTGAGCGCGCGGGTGCGCCGTTTTCATTCCGGAGCCGGTAATTTCAACTCGGTGACCCTGTTCGCTGAAGCCACGACGGGAATTGCGGTGCTCGTCGCCGGAGCGATCGCCCGATGACGGTCTTGCGCGCACACGGCATCGGAGTGGACGCACCGGCCGGCTGGGATGGTCGAATCTCGGTCCGGCGCGACGGCGCCGCGGATCGGATCTTTACCGCCAACGGGACTCGGATGGCCCCGACCCGCTCCCGGCCCGTCATGCACCTCGCCAACTTCGGCATTCCCGGTGCGATCGGCGACTTCGGCAGCGGTGCGGTCGAGTTGATGGGCGAGAACGACGTATTCACCGTGCTGTTCGAACACGAGCCGGAGTCGGTGGGGACCGCGCTGTTCCGTTCGGTCGGGATACCGCAAACCCTGACGGTCCAAGATTTCGAACCGTCCACGTTGCGCCGGGGCATCCCGGGACAGAGCGGATACCAGGGGTTCTTCCAGGAGTCCGGCCGCGCGTTCTGCCTGTACGTCGTGCTCGGGTCTCACGCGCGGCGGGTGCGGCTGGTGCCGCTCGTGAATCGGGTACTCGCGTCGCTGGCCATCGGCCCGGCGATCGACCGTGGAGCCTCGGCGTGAGCGCGTGGGCCGGCCCGTACCTGGTCGCGGTGCTGCTCGTCGTCGCGGCGGGCGTCGGGAAAGCCATCGATCCGACCATGACGGTAGGCGCACTCCGAGGGGTCGGCATGCGAGTCCCGGCTTCGGTCGTGCGCGCCTTCGGCGCGGCGGAAGCACTGCTCGGCGTGGCCGCGATCGTGACGGGCAACCGTTGGCTGGCGATCGCGATCGCGATCTCCTACGTCGGGTTCACGGTGTTCGTGCTGGTCGCTCTGGCGCGGAGGTTGCCGATCGGTTCGTGCGGATGTTTCGGCCGGGTGGACACTCCGCCGAGTTGGCTGCACGTGGTCATCAACCTCGGGGCGACCGTGAGCGCGATCGCCGTAGCCGCGGGCGATGGCCGATCGGTGTTCCACGGTTTTGCGGATCAACCCGTCGCCGGTATCCCGTTCGTCGGGCTGTGCCTGTCGGGCGCGTATGCCGCGTTCATCGTGCTCACCGTCGTCCCGCGCCTCCTCCGGACGCCGTCGGGCACCGGGGCGCTCTCATGAGTGCACGCCTCGCCGATCGGGCGGCCCGCTTCATCGGTCGGCACACGAGCCGGCGTTCGTTCCTCACCCGCACCGCACTCGTGGGCAGCGCGTTGGCCGTCGCGCCGACCGACTTCATGCTGCGCCCCACTACTGCGTACGGCGCGATCTGCAATTGCAGCGGTTCGTCGTGCGAGTGCGGCTCACTCTGCTGCGACGGTTACACCGAGTTCTGCTGCACGATGACCGGGACCAACAGTTGCCCACCCGGCACGATCGCCGCCGGTTGGTGGAAGGCCGACGGCTCGCAGTACTGCAACGGCTCCCGGTACTACATCGATTGCAATGCCACCTGTCGTTGCGGAACCGGTCGTATCTGTCCTGACCAATGCTCGGATGCACCCTGGGGTTGCGGGTGTGCGAAGGGTGACTGCAACAATCGCAAGGCCGGGTGCGTCGCGTTTCGCTACGGCCAGTGCAATCAACAGGTCGCCACCGTTGGCCGCATCGCCTGCCGGGTGGTGTCGTGCGATCCGGCCGTCCTCATTGTCGGCAACTGCGCGCCGACCGTCGCGGTCGACAACTCAACCGCCAATCACAACAAACCTTGTCTGCAAACCGCACCTCAGGAGAGTGACGACGTGGAACACGGAATGGCAGTCGATGTCATCCTGAACCCCTTCGACCCGACCAGTGGATACACGCTTGACCGCTGGGGCGGGCTCCACAACTTCGGCGACGCGCCGGTGGCGCGCACCTCGGGTTACTGGCCCGGCCAAGATGTCGCGCGCCGGGTCATCATCACCGATTGGGCGAAGCCGTCCGGCTACGTGATGGACCTCGACGGCGCGCTCCACCCGGTCGGCGACGCGCCGCGCGTGAGCGGCACCCCCTACTGGAGTGGCGGCAAGATCGTCCCCATGCTCGAGTACTGACTCGCCCCCGGCCCCGACCCGAACTTGCGTCAATAACCCCCTCGATCGCGAGGGTTATTGACGCAAGTTCGGAGTCTGCGTGTGAGGAGGAGTCAGGAACGCTGGCCGCTGAGGCGGCTGTTCTTGAACTGGGCCTTCACATAGTCGCGGTTGAGCATGGCGATGAAGTCGATCGAGATCTCCTTCGGACACGCCGTTTCGCACTCGCCGTGGTTGGTGCAGGAGCCGAAGTACTTCTCCATCTCCTCGACCATCGCGACCACCCGGGTGTAGCGCTCCGGTTGGCCCTGCGGTAGCAGCGAGAGGTGCGAGTACTTCGCGGAGGTGAAGAGTTGCGCCGCACTGTTCGGGCACGCGGCTACGCACGCGCCACACCCGATGCACGCGGCGGCGTCCATGGCTGCGTCGGACGCTTCCTTGGGCACGAGGATCTCGTTGGCATCACGCGCCGCGCCGGTCGGGGCGGTGATGTAGCCACCCGACTCGACGATCCGGTCGAACGCGCTGCGGTCGACGGCGAGGTCCTTGATGATCGGGAAGCCGGCCGCCCGCCAGGGTTCGACGGTGATGACCGAACCGTTCGCCAGTTTTCGTAGGTGCAGCTGGCAGGTCGCGGTGCCCTTCTCGGGTCCGTGGGCGCGACCGTCGATCATCATGGCGCAGGATCCGCAGATCCCTTCCCGACAGTCGTGGTCGAACGCGACAGGCTCTTCGTTCTCGGCGACGAGTTGCTCGTTGAGCACGTCGAAGAGTTCCAGGAACGACATGTCTTCGCTCACGCCGGGCATTGCGTAGGTCTCGAAGCGTCCGGGGGAGTCGGGGCCGGCTTGGCGCCACACTCGCAGGGTCAGATCCATGGTTTCGGCCTCCCTACTTGTAGCTGCGTTGCGCCAGGTGGACATTGTCGAACGTCAACGGTTCCTTATGGACTTCCGGTGACGAGATGTTGCCGGTCCACTCCCACGCGGCGGCGTACGCGTAGTTGTCGTCGTCGCGGAGGGCTTCACCTTCTTCGGTCTGATGCTCGACGCGGAAGTGTCCGCCGCAGCTCTCTTCGCGCTCACGCGCGTCGCGGACGAGGAGTTCGCCGAACTCGAGGAAGTCGGCCACTCGGCCGGCCTTTTCCAGACTCTGGTTGAAGCTCTCGCCATCACCCAGGATGCGCACGTCGTTCCAGAACTCCTCCCGGAGCGTCGGAATCGCGCCGAGGGCGTTGTCGAGCGACTCCGCGCTGCGAGCCATGCCGCAGTCGTCCCACATGATCTTGCCGAGTTCCCGGTGGAAGTGGTCGACCGACTTGGTCCCCTTCACCGACAGCATGCGGTTGGTCTGATCGGCGACGTTGGCCTCCGCCTCCTTGAAAGCGGGGTCGTCGGTGCCGACGGCGGCCGACCCGAGGAGCGGTGCCAGGTAGTCGTTGATGGTGGCCGGGAGCACGAAGTAGCCGTCGGCGAGACCCTGCATCAGCGCGCTCGCACCGAGTCGGTTGGCGCCGTGATCCGAGAAGTTGGCCTCGCCGAGCACGTACAGCCCGGGCACGTTGCTCATCAGGTTGTAATCAACCCAGAGGCCACCCATCGTGTAGTGCACCGCGGGGTAGATCCGCATGGGGACCTTGTACGGGTCCTCGCCGGTGATGCGTTCGTACATCTGGAAGAGGTTGTCGTAGCGCTCTTCGATGGTGTGACGGCCGAGCCGGTTGATGGCCTCGCCGAAGTCGAGGTAGACGCCGTTCTTGACCGGACCGACGCCGCGGCCCTCGTCCACTTCGCGCTTGGAGGCCCGGGACGCGACGTCGCGCGGCACCAGGTTGCCGAAGGCGGGGTAGCGGCGCTCCAGGTAGTAGTCCCGCTCGCTTTCGGGGATCTGGTCGGGGGAGCGGGTTTCGTCGCCGGATTCCGGTACCCAGATGCGACCGTCGTTGCGGAGCGACTCCGACATCAGCGTGAGCTTCGATTGGAAGTCGTCACTGGCCGGAATACAGGTGGGATGGATCTGGGTGAAGCACGGGTTCGCCATCAGCGCGCCGCGCTTGTGGGCCCGCCACGCGGCCGTCACGTTCGACGCCATTGCATTGGTGGAGAGATAGAACACGTTGCCGTACCCACCGGTGGCGAGCACGACCGCGTGACCCGCGAACGACTTCACCTCGCCGGTGATGAGGTGGCGGGCGACCACACCACAGGCCCGACCATCCTTGACGACGAGGTCGAGCATTTCGGTCCGGTTGTGGAGGTCCACGTTGCCGAGATGCACCTGGCGCGCCAGTGCCTGGTAGGCGCCGAGCAGCAACTGCTGGCCGGTCTGGCCGCGGGCGTAGAACGTGCGCGAGACCTGGGCGCCACCGAACGAGCGGTTGTCGAGCAGGCCGCCGTACTCGCGGGCGAAGGGAACGCCCTGGGCCACGCACTGGTCGATGATGTTCACCGACACCTGGGCGAGGCGGTAGACGTTGGCCTCCCGGGCGCGGAAGTCGCCACCCTTCACGGTGTCGTAGAACAGGCGCTGCACGCTGTCGCCGTCGTTGCGGTAGTTCTTCGCCGCGTTGATTCCACCCTGGGCTGCGATCGAATGCGCCCGCCGGGGGGAGTCGTGGAAGGTCAGCATCGTGACCTGGTAGCCGAGCTCGCCGAGGGTCGCTGCCGCGCTCGCGCCGGCGAGACCGGAGCCGACCACGAGCACGTGGAACTTGCGCTTGTTGGACGGGTTGACGAGCTTGACGTCGAACTTGTGGTTGTCCCACTTCTCTTCGATCGGCCCGTCGGGCACATGGGAATCGAGAATCACTTGACCACTCCCGTGACGACCATGAGGGGCATGGAGATGTTGCCGATCGCGATGATCGTGGCGAAGCCGATCGCGAAGTTGCGCCGGAGGGAGTTCCACTTCGGGTTGTTGATCCCGAGGCTCTGGAACATCGACCACGCCCCGTGGAAGATGTGGAACGCGAGCGCCAGGTTGGCGAGCATGTAGACGATCGCCACCGGCACCCGCTGGAAGCTGTGGATCACGTTCTCGTAGGTGTCACCGCGCACGAAGTCGGGGTTGGCGTTGCCCCACGTGAGGTCCATGAGGTGGAAGACCAGGTACAGGCCGACGATCACGCCCGTCCAGCGCATGGTGCGGGACGCGAAGTTGGCGGCGGCGTAGTCACGCGGCGACTGGTACTTGGTGGGGCGGGCCCGGTGGTTCATCCGGGTGAGTTGCGCGGCGCTGATGATGTGGAGGAAGAACGCGCCGATGAGGCCGACCCGCATGATCCAGAGCAACGCGGTACGGGGGAGTGCCGGCTCGCCCAGCGTGCGGAGCCATTCGGCGTATTCGTCGAGGTGGCTGGCGCCGAGGTAGATCTTGAGGTTGCCGACCATGTGCGCCAGGACGAAGCCCAGCATCATGATGCCGGTCACCGCCATGACCCACTTCTTGCCGACGGCCGAGCGCCAGAAGCGCAGGACCGGATTGGTCGGTCGCGAACCCGGGTGCACGGGTTTCGGGTGCTGGCCGGTCGTCGTGTGCGTGGCTGTCATGTGCTCACGCCTCCTTATCCCCACTCGGGTGAGCGGAGGGGAAGCTACCGGCTAGCGATCCTCGTTCACGATCCGGAGCCAGTCGAGGAGCTCGTCGTATCGGTTTTCCACCGTGCCGACGAGGTCGTGGTGGAGTCGGACCCGAACTTCCCCGGTCCGATGATCGAGGTGCGCCCGGCCCACGTAGCTGATCGATCGGGCGGGAACATCGCCGAGCAAGGTGCGGACCCGGCCGTCGATCTCCACCTCGATCCGGGCTCCGGCGAGGGCGGTGCGACCCTCGTTGGCCACATGGATGAGCCCGCGGCGGGGTTCGAGCATCGGCAGCACCGTGCGACACGCATCGCGCAACGCCGCATATCCCGCCTTGGGCACGCGATCGTGACCCAGGACCGACCACGTCACGGCCGGGTGCCCGTCGGCGAAGCAGAACTGGCAGAACCCGCCGGCCGGATTCCCCCGGAGGCGCCGGAGATCCTCGATCTGGAGTTGGAGGAGCGCGGCTTGGTAGTGCTGGGTCGCGAGCTGCCAGGCCTCGAACGACTCGAACAGCGCGGGAGGGACGTACCGATCGAATTGATGTTTCTGACACGCGTGGCGCTCGAAGAGGTGATCCCAGTCGAGGTGCGGCCAACGTTCGGGTTCCATGAACGCGGCGTCGTGGGGCACCGCTTGCGCGCCGAACTCGGAGATGAACCGGGCGAGCCGCGGTACCGCGCGCAGCGCGGGCGCGAGGCCGTCCATCTGCCCGTGGTACCAACCGAAGTAGAAGTGGGCGTCGGTGCCGGTACTGCCGATGCCGGGAAAGACCCCGGAGTGGAGATCGACGAATCGGGTGGGGTCGGCCTTGTGGATCGCGTGGGCGACCGAGCGATCGAGTACGTCTTTGTTCCACGAGGGCAGGAACATGCTCGCCCCGACCCGGAGCGCGGCCTTGGGCCTGATGGGTTCGCCCGGTTGGAACTCGACGGCCAACGGCTCGTTGTGGGCACACCACATCGCGATGCTGGGCCGGTGCGCGAGGAGATCGACCATCTCCTTCGCCTGGCGGGCCGCCTGCTTGCGAGCACCGCGGCCGTAGCCCCATTGGAGCGGGAAGTCCTGCCAGATCAGTAGGCCCGCGGCGTCAGCGGCCTCGTAGAACTCCGGGCGGGTCACGTGGGCGTGGATCCGCAACAGGTCGAGGTTCGCGGCCTTGGCCAACGCGACGTCGGCCGCGAGTTCGGCGGGGGTGGCCTCGGCGAGGGCCATGCGGGTCGGGCCTTGGTTGGCGCCCATCACGAAGACGGGCTCACCGTTGACGCGCCACTGCCAGTCGTCCACCACGATGTCGCGGAACGCGGTGGTGAGCCTCCGGTCGTCGCTGCGGACCCCGTCCACGACCACGACGATCTCGACGGTGACGCGCGGCTGGTCGCCCATTCGCCACGGCCACCACCGCGGTGGCTCGTCGACGAACATCGGCATGCTGACGGTCGTGCCCCGGCGGGAGAGATCGACGTCGGTCTCGGTGCGCGCGAGTTCTTCGCCGGTGTCGCTACGAATGGTGGCGTGGACCTGCACCGGCGCGTCGGTGGGGACCTCGCCCGGATCCAGGGTGACGTCGAGCTGGAGCGCGCCTCGGACCTCGGTGGCTTCGGTGCAGAGCACGCGGCACCACGAGATGCGGACCGGTCCGGTGTCGCGGATGCGGACGGGACGCCAGATTCCGCCGGGGTTCCAGTCGGGGTCGAGGTTGTCCCAGTGGGAGAACACCCCGGTGATCGACCGTTTGGCGGTGCGGTCGGTCTGGCGCGGCGAGGCGACTTCGACCGCCAGCGTGTGCTCCGGCCCGCTCGGGTCACGGAATCGCGTGATCTCGAACGTGTGCGGGAAGAAATATCCCTCGGTGGCGCCGAGATAGTGACCGTCGAACCAGATGTCGCCCAGGTAGAAGATGCCGTCGAAGGACACGAAGCGACGGTGGCCTTCCGGGAGTTCGGTCGGTGCGATGGCCCGGCGGTAGAGCACCGGCCCGTCGGTCTCGGCGAACAAGGGGGAACTGCGCCAGTGACCGGGTACCTCGATGTCGGGCCAGTCGGCGGTCGAGAACTCGGGCTCGATGAAGTTGCGGGCCAGGTCGCCGTCGTCGACGTGGGCCTGCCACCGGCCCGAGAGATCAACGGGTTTCGGATCCGGCGGCTCGAACATACGCATCGACACTACGACCACCACTCCCTCCCCGACTCCGGTCGGGTGCCGGAAGGGTCGACAATGGGGGAATGGCGGTCGATCGTGAGTGAGTACGACGGTGACGAGGGGTTTGCTCCCCTCGTGCGGGGCGACGAATCGATCGCCGGTATCCGGTCCGAGCGCGTCGCTGACACCCTGCGCATCGAAGTCGTGCCGGTGCGCAGCTTCGGGTTCCTCGGCACGGATGTCGACGGTCTGGTCGTCCGCATCCGCGAGCAGTCCTTCGCAAGTGGCGTGGGCCACGTGACGCTCGCGACCAAGGATCCGTTCCTGCGCGCCCAGGCGAGTGCGCTCGGCTTCGCCGGAACGCTGCGGTCCGACCTGGTTGCCTCGGCCGCCGAGCTGGGTTCGGTCCACCTCGACGATCCGGAGTCGGTCGCGGATCGCGTCGAACGTTGGTTGCCGGGATGCCGGGTCGAGACCACCCGGGGGAGTCCGCTGACCCGCATGCTGCGCCGCGTCCAGTCCGGCCTGTCCCACAACGTTCGGGTCACCGCGACCCGAGCGGGCATCGACGTGAGCGCGGTGGTGCCGGCCGGACCCGAACTCATGGTGGAGTCCCTCGCTGCCGCGCTCGACACGATGCTGCGGATCGGCGAACGGTTTCCGCGGCTCGCCCGCCGGTTCCATCACTTGGTGTTCGCAACGTCGGGGTACGGGATGGCGACCGGTCGCGTGAGCGGTGAGGCCGGCGGCGGTCGGATCTCGATCAACCCGGCGCATGTCGACGGGCGCGCCTATGCGGCGCTGGCCGCGCGCGCCGCACCGACGGCCGCGCCGACCGGGGGTCCGCGACGGCTCCCGCGCGCGCCGTCCGGCCGGTTCCTGCCGGTCGACAAGGTGGTGGCCCACGAGATCGGTCACTGCGTCGACGAGTTGGCCCAGAGCGGCCGGCTGTCGAGCGCCACGGAGTTCCGGCGGCTGATTGGTGAGGCCGTCGGAGTCGAATCGGTCGAGTTCGCACTGCGCGGGGAACGGCCGAACGCCGAGCCGGCCTGGGTCGTGGCGCGCGAAGAACTGATCACCCAGGTGTCGGACTACGCGACCACGAATCCCGTCGAACTCTTCGCCGAGTTGTTCGCGGCCTGGATCGAAGGTGAGTCCACGCCGGCGGTCACCGCCTTCGCTGCCCTGATGGACTCGCGGTTCCCGATCGGGTTGTAGCCGAATGCGGGGCCGTCCGGATTCCTTCTAAGGTGCGCGGAGTACGCCCCCGTCGGAGGAGAATCGTTCATGAGTCGTCCCGCCACCCTTGGGGAGCTGCGCGAATCGGGATGGCAGTCCCGAACCGTCAAGGACGAGATGCGCGCCAACGCCATCGCCAAGGTGGCGGCGGGCGAACCGCTCGTCGAGGGCGTGCTCGGCTACGAAGATACCGTCCTGCCCCAGCTGGAGAATGCCCTGCTCGCCGGGCACGACGTGATCTTCCTCGGTGAGCGCGGCCAGGCCAAGACCCGCATGATCCGGTCGCTGACCAACCTGCTCGACGAGTGGATGCCGATCATCGCCGGCAGTGAGATCAACGACGACCCGTTCCACCCGGTGTCGCATCACGCGCGTTTGTTGGTCGCGGAACGCGGCGACGAAACACCGATCGAATGGGTGAACCGCGACCGGCGATTCGGCGAGAAGCTCGCAACTCCCGACACCTCGATCGCGGATCTCATCGGTGAGGTCGACCCGATCAAGGTCGCGGAAGGTCGGTACCTCTCGGACGAACTCACGCTGCACTACGGCCTCGTCCCGCGCACCAACCGGGGCATCTTCGCGATCAACGAGTTGCCGGACCTCGCGGAACGGATCCAGGTCGGTCTGCTCAACGTGCTCGAAGAACGAGACGTGCAGATCCGCGGGTACAAGATCCAACTCCCGATCGACGTGATGTTGGTGGCCTCGGCGAACCCCGAGGACTACACGAACCGCGGGCGGATCATCACCCCGCTGAAGGACCGTTTCGGCTCGCAGATCCGGACGCACTACCCGCTCGATGTCGACATCGAGATGGACGTGATCGAGCAGGAGGCCCGTCCGCTCGGCGCCGACGGTCTCGTGGTGAACGTGCCCGACTACATGACCGAGATCGTGGCCGAGATCAGCCAGCAGGCCCGGCGCTCGCCGCACGTGAACCAGCGCTCCGGCGTGTCGGTCCGGCTCTCGATCGCCAACTACGAAACGATGATCGCCAACGCGCTCCGGCGTTCACTGCGCACGGGTGAACACGAGGTGGTGCCGCGTATCAGTGACCTGGATGCCCTCGTCGCGTCGACCGCCGGCAAGATCGAAATCGAGACGGTGGAGGACGGCCGCGACTCCCAGGTGCTCGACCGCATCGTGAAGGCCTCGGTGCTCGAAGTATTCCGTTCGGCAGTGCCGGCCGAGAAGCTCGGTGGGCTGGTCAGTGCGTTCGAAGACGGCCGGATCGTGCACACGGGCGCCGACGTGCCCTCGTCCGAGTACACCGATCTGCTCGGATCGATGAACGGGCTGAGCGAGGCGTTGGCCGACCTCGGCGTCGGTGAGACCCCGGCCGGGGTGGCCTCCGCGGTCGAGTTCGTGTTGGAGGGTCTGCACCTGTCGAAGCGGCTCAACAAGGATTCGATCGGCGGCAAGACCACCTACCGCAGCCGCGGCTGACCGTCGGTTCCATGGCGGACCCCACGCCCGACGAGGTTCGTGACGCGGTCGACGAGGTTGCACTCCGCGCATTGATCGCGGCGTACGCCGATGTCGTGAACCGGCGCACGTGGACGGAGTTCGCGGATCTCTTCGTGGCCGACGCGCCGATCACGATCGACCTGCGCGATCGCGAGCCGTTCGCGTTCACCGGACCCGGCGAGATCGGCGAGTTCATCGGCGGCGCGTTGGAGCAGTACCCGTTCTTCGAGTTCGTCGCGCTCAACATTCGGGTGATGCTGCGGCGCGATGGCGACGTCGATCGGGCCGCGTTGCGCACCTACATGTGTGAACTCCGCCAGGACCACGACGGGGGCCCGAGCCGCGCGTTCGGGCTGTACCAGGACGACGTCGTGCGCACGGCCGCCGGGTGGCGGTTCGCACGCCGGTCGTATCAGTCGATGGGACGTGGCGA
>JANLRZ010000227.1:0-12566 GCA_031362155.1 Acidimicrobiia bacterium
TCTTCTTCGCCATTCGTTTCGGTTTCCTCGCGGTCTCGACCCGGACGGGTTACCAGGACGGGGCCTTGTCCTTGCCGTGCGCCATCGCCGACAGGGCGAGCGGAGACTTCGGCGAGTTGAGTCCGCCGTCGACGTCGAGGATCGCGCCGGTGATGTACTGCGCGTCCGGCGAGCAGAGGAAGGTCGCCGCGATGGCGATGTCCCGGGGCGTCCCGAGTCGCGCGCCGGGGGTCCAGCGCAGCAGCTCCGCCTCCATCTCGGGGCGCGCCCGGAAGAGGCCGTCTTCGAGCATCGAGGTCCGGATCGATCCGCTCCGGATCGCGTTCACGCGGATCTTCGGCGCGAGGTCAGCGGCCATCAGACGAGTCAGGTGGGTGAGCGCGCCCTTCGCGGTGCCGTAGGCGGCGAAGCCGCGATCGCGGAGACGCCCGATCGCCGAGGAGATGTTGACGATCGCGCCGTCACCCTGTTCGAGCATCTGGGGTACCGCGGCCTGAGACAGGACGAATGCCGTGGTGGTGTTGAAGTGGAATGCTCGCTCGAAGTAGCCGGGGCTCGTGTCCATGAACGGCCGCGGCGGTGTGCCCCCGGCGTTGTTGATCACGATGTCGATCCGGCCGAACTCTTCGATGGTCGTGGCGGCCAACGCGACGATGTTCTCGTTCTCGTTGACGTCGGTCGGGACGACGAGAGCGCGGCGACCGAAGGCGCGGACGTCGGCGGCGACGGCCTCGAGTTGGTCCGCGGTGCGGGACGCCAGCACGACGTCGGCGCCGGCCTCGGCCAGGCCGCGTGCGGTCGCGGCGCCGATGCCCCGCCCGGCACCGGTGACGATGGCGATCTTGCCGTCGAGTCGAAATCGTTCGAGCACAGGTCCCCCTTGAAGGTCGGCCTGGGACCGTAGCCGCCGAGTGCGGCGGGGTTCATCCCGCCCGGGTTGGTACGGTCGACGCATGGCGGAGGATGGAGTCGAGGCGGTCGGTCGCGTCATCGGGACCGAAGACAGCACGCCGCTGTCGTTCTGGGTCGCCATCGCGCCGGGTCAGTACCTCCAGCTCGACGACGTGGTCGTCACCGATCGCGAGCTTCCCGGGGAGGCGCAGACCGTCCGGGTCGCCGGCGTCGTCACCCAGGTCCGGGCGCGGCACGAGGGTGCCCGGTTCGATTCCGACGTCTTTCTCATCGCCGACGGCGTGCTGCCCGCAGAGATCGTCGAGGCGGCCGAGATCAGTACCACGCGGGTGGAGCCGGAGACGTTCGTGCCCCCGAGCCCGGGCGCTGCGGTCCGCCGCGCCACGGGTGCCGAACGCGACCATGCGCTGTTGTTCGACGCGATGGAGCGGCGGCTTCCGATCGGTGTCGGGCGCGACGGGGAGCCGGTCTTCGCGAACGTCGACTTCATGGACGGCACGCGCGGAGCCCACGTGAGCATCAGCGGGGTGTCCGGCGTGGCAACCAAGACCACCTACGCCACCTTCCTCCTGTACTCGATGTTCCATTCCGGTGTGCTGGGGGCGGCGGCGACGAACACCAAAGCACTGATCTTCAACGTCAAGGGCGAGGACCTGCTGTTCCTCGATCACGCCAACGTGCGTCTCGACGACGCGCAACGGGAGCAGTATCGGGTGCTCGGTCTCCCGGCCGGTCACTTCGAGAGCGTCGCGTTCAAGGCTCCACCGCGTCGCAACGATCCCAACGCCGGGCCCGACACCGCCTCGCGCACCACCGGCGTGTCGACCTTTTACTGGACGATCGCGGATTTCGTGACCGGCGACCTCCTGCCGTTCGCGTTCGCCGACGCCGAAGACGAGCGCCAGCAGTACACGATGGTGATCCATCAGGTGATGAAGAAACTCGCCGAAGGCGAACCCGTCGGCGACGACGGCCGGTGGCGGGTCGACGGCGTGACGCTGACGACCTATCACGATCTCGTCGACCTGGTCGTCGACCGTTTGAACGACGACGACACGGCCGTCGAGTGGGCCGGTCGCGCGGTGGGGATGGGCACGATCAACGCGTTTGTACGGCGACTGCTCACGTCGCAGCGCGCCCTCGGCTCGTTGATCCGCTCGGACATCGCCCGGCGTGACGATCGGGCCATCGACCCGACCGGGGGCGCGCAGGTCACCGTCGTCGACATTCACAACCTGACCGAACGCGCGCAGCGGTTCGTCGTCGGTGTCACGGTGAAGCGGGCTTTCGAGGCGAAAGAAGAGACGGGGATGCGCCAGCCGCTGCTGTTCGTCGTCCTCGACGAACTCAACAAGTACGCCCCCCGGGAAGGTACGAGCCCCATCAAGGAAATCCTCCTCGACGTGGCCGAGCGCGGCCGGAGCCTCGGGGTCATCCTGATCGGCGCGCAACAGACTGCGAGCGAGGTCGAGCGACGGGTTATCGCGAACTCCGCGATTCGCGTCGCGGGTCGGTTGGACCCCGCCGAAGCCACCCGCCCGGAGTACGGCTTCCTGCCGGCGGCCCATCGGGAGCGGGCCCGGATCGCGAAACCGGGCACGATGTTCGTGTCCCAGCCGCAGTTGCCCATTCCGTTGGTGGTCGAGTTCCCGTTCCCGGCCTGGGCCACCCGGCCCGAAGAGGCCGCCCGGCCGGCCGACGCCGCCGACCCCTTCGCCAACTTGCCGTGAGGATTCTTCACACCTCGGATTGGCATGTGGGCAAGACCATCCGGGGTGAATCCCGGTTGGACGAGCACGCGGCCGTGTTGGGTGAGATCGTCGAGGTCGGCGCGGCGGAGGCGGCGGAACTGATCCTCGTGGCGGGCGACCTGTACGAGACCGCGGCGCCGAGCCCGGATGCAGTCGCGTTGGTGCACCGAACGCTGCTCGACCTGCGCGCGATCGCACCGCTCGTGGTCATCGCCGGAAATCACGACAACGCGGCAAGTTTCGAGGCGCTCCGACCGTGGGCCGAGGGCCTGGGGATCGTGATGCGCGGGCGCGTCGCCAAGCCCGGTGAAGGGGGTGTCGTCGACATCGACACCGCCGGCGGCGAACGGGCCCGGGTCGCGTTGTTGCCGTTCTGTTCGCCCCGGTACGCGATACGCGCGGCGGATCTCATGGAGCTGGATGCCGCGCAGGCGGCCGGGGCGTACGCGGAGAAACTCGCCGGGATCGTGAAGGCGTTGTGTGCCGATCCCGATCCCGAAGCCGTGAACCTGCTCGTGGCGCACTGCATGGTGCGGGGCGGTCTCGCGGGTGGTGGCGAACGGGTGGCGCAGACCGCGTTCGAGCCGTACTGGTTGTCGGCCACCGCCTTCCCGCCGGAGCTCGCGTATGCGGCGCTCGGCCACCTCCACCTGGGTCAGCGGCTGCCGGCGGGAAGTCCGGTGTGGTACTCGGGGTCGCCGATTCAGGTCGATTTCGGAGAAGAGGGCGCGGCCAAGCAGGTCCTCATGATCGAGGTCACGGCCCGCACCCCGGCGCAGATCCGCGCGGTCGCGCTCACACGCGGCACCGAGTTGCGCACCATCACCGGGTCGATCGCCGAACTCGAAGCGATGGCCGGAACGGACCCGGGTGACGCCTGGCTGCGCGTCCGCGTCGACGACGCGGGGCGCGCCGGGATCGTTGAGGACGTTCGCGGCTGGCTCGGCGACCGAGTGGTCGAAGTACGGGTCCTCGGCGCGCGGGACTCAGTGGCGCGAGCGGTCGAGCGGCAGGGCCGCACCCCTCAGGAGCTCTTCGCCGAGTTTCTTGCCGCGGAGGCGATCGAAGACCCCCGGCTCGGCGCGCTCTTCGCCGAGTTGCTCGACGCGGAGACGTCGTCGTGAGACCGGTGTCGGTCGCGATGGCCGGATTCGGAACCTTCTCCGATTCCGTCGTCGTCGACTTCGACGGCGCGGAGGTGTTCGCGCTCGTCGGTCCGACGGGTTCGGGGAAGTCGACGGTGATCGATGCGATCTGCTTCGCGCTCTACGGCTCGCTCCCGCGCTATGCCGATCGCCGGGCAGTGGGCGCCGCGGTCCACAGCCAAGCGGCGGAGGCCCGCGTCGCGCTGACCTTCGACCTGGGTGATCAGCGATACGTCGCGGTGCGGGTGGTCCGGCGCGACAAACACGGCAAGGCGACCACCAAGGAAGCCCGCCTCGAGCGGGCCGACGGTGAGGTGCTCGCGGGAACGGCCAAGGAGATGGACAGCGCCGTCCCGAGCCTGATCGGGCTCGACTTCGACCAGTTCACGCGCGCCGTCGTCCTCCCCCAGGGCGAGTTCGCCCGGTTCCTCCACGACAAGCCGGCCGCCCGGCAGGACCTGCTGGTGCAGCTGCTGGGCCTCGACGTGTACGAGCGCATGATGCAGCGGGCGCGCAGTCTGGCTGCGACCGAAGCCGCGGGCCGGGCTCGCGATCAAGAGCGCCTGGACGCGCTCGCCCACGCAACCCCCGAACTCATCCGGGCGTTGACGGACCACGCGCAAGCGTGCGCGGGGGCCGCCGAATCGTGGCGCGCCGCGAAGGAGAGTGCCGCGGTCGTACTCGCCGACGTCGACGCGGCCGAACGGTCGATGACAACGAGTACCGAGCGATTGGCGGTGCTGGCCTCGGTGCAGCCGCCGGCCGACTTCGCAACGATCGCCGATCGCTTGGCTGAGGTCGACGCCGGTCGAGTCGCCGCTGACGCGGCCGCGGTCGCAGCCGAGACAGCGGTGGCCGAGGTGGATGCGCGCATCGCCGAGGCCGGAGATCGGGCTGCGTTGACCCGGGCCCGGCAACTCCATATCGATCTCGCGGCGGCGCAACAGGAGCTGGTTCCGCGTCAGGCCGCGAGTGTCGAGGCCGACGCAGAGTCGGTGCGGCTCGCGACGATCGCCGACGGGGCGGAAGCACACGCCGAGGCGCTGCGGACCGCGAACGCGGCGGAGGTGGTCCGCCAGCATCTCGTGGTCGGAGCCCCGTGCCCCGTGTGTGAGCAGACCGTGACCGCGACCCCGAGTGGCCCGGCGCCCGAAGCCTGGCAGGCGGCGCGCCAGGCCGCGGTGGCGGCGCGCGAGGCGGCCACGACGGCCGCGAAACTCGCGGCGCGCGCGGAGTCTCGGTGTGAGGAGGCCACCCGGCGTCTGCTCGCACTGGCCGAGGAAGTGACCGACCTCCCGGCGGCCGAAGTGATCACCCCGATGCTCGCGGCGCTCGATGCACTCGAGGAGCAGCGTCGGGAGCGGTCGGAGGCGGACCGACGAGCACGGGATGCGGTGCGGGCCGCAGGGGCGGCCGCGGAGCAGGCGAGTCGGGAGGCGCAGGAGGCGCGCGCGGCGTATCGAGTGGCCCGAGACCGGTGCGCGGGCGTCGGGCTCACGCCGCCGACCGAGACCGAGAACCTGGCGGCGGACTGGGAGGTGCTGCGGGGCTGGGCGATCCACGAGTCGGAGGCGGCGGCCGCGTCGGTGCGTGCGGATGACGAGGTGGTCGTCGCGTTGCGCACCCAGATTGCGGACCGCCTCAGCGTCGTCGTCGCCGAGGCTGCCGCGCTCGGGTTGGCGGTGGAACCCGACGCCACGACCTTCGATTCACTGGTCGAACTGGTCACGAAAGAGGAGTGGAGCACCCGCGACCGGCTCGATCGGGCCACGAGCGAGATGGAGGAACGGACCACGCTCGCGGCGACAATCGCCGAACGCGCCGGGACCGCGGCCGTGGCCGGTGAGTTGGCGAGGTTGCTCGATGCCAACCACTTCGAACGCTGGCTCGTCAGTGAGGCACTGACTCGCTTGGTGACCGGCGCGTCGGCCCGCTTCGGTGACCTCTCGGCGGGCCGCTACTCGTTTGCGTTCGATGATTCGGGTCGTGACCTGCTCGTCGTCGATCACACCCAGGGCGACGAGTCGCGGTCGGTGCGTACCCTGTCCGGCGGCGAGACGTTCCAGGCGTCGCTGGCGCTCGCGTTGGCGCTCTCGGATCAGTTGGCCGACTTGTCGGCGAATCGATCGACACGGTTGGAGTCGATCTTCCTCGACGAGGGATTCGGCACGCTCGATGCGGAGACGCTCGAGACCGTGGCCGCGACGATCGAGAACCTGGGCGCGACCGACCGCATGGTGGGCATCGTCACCCACGTTCCCGAACTCGCGGCGCGGATGCCGGTGCAGTTCCGGGTGAGGAAGACCGCGCGGTCCTCGACGGTCGAACGGATCGATGCATGAGGTTCACCGTTGATCCGTGGGACCCGAGCTACGGCAGTGCCATCGAGTCCGTACTCGATCCGAGCGAGGTCGTGGTCGACCCCGACATCGAAGTTGCGGCGGATCGGTGGGCGCCGATCGCCGGGTTGGCGGAACTGGTGGCCCCCGACGTGCTGTTCGTCGACGGGGTTCGCCGCATCGATGCGCGGGTCTGGGTCGAGGACGACGAGGGCGGAGTCGAGCCCGGTGTCTGTGCGACCTACGCCGCCGGAGTCGTCCAGGCGGGTGCGCGGGCGGAGGTGGTGGCCGCCTCGGTGGGTCGGGGGGTGTTCAGTGCGTCCCGGGCGATCCGGCCGATCGGGACCCGCTTCCCCGCGGTGACCTACCTGCCCTACGCGGCGGGGGACTCGACGCCGGAGAGTCTCTGGCTCGCGATCCAGGACCAGATGGGTCGACGCGAGATCGAGATGGCCGAGCTGGCGCGGCGCGATGCTCCGCCGGACGCGCTGGTGATCGTCGACGGGCCGATCACGAATCGCACGCAGGTCACGGGTGCGGTCGGGATGATCAAGACGCACGCGACCTCCTACCTCCCGCCGGATCTCCATCGGTTCGTGGGCTCGCTGCCCGACGGGACCCGCACCCCGGTGTTCGCGATCGGGGGCCGGGGGAGTCGTCATTCGTGGTATCTCCGGCTCCCGGGTGGCCGCGGGGCACCCTGGTCCGGCGTGGTGCGCTGCGAGTGTTCGTCGGAACTGGTCGTGGCCGAAGCGGTCGCACTCGCGAACCGAGTGAGCGCTACCCTGCCGCGCTTCGCGAGTGAGTCCCACAAGGACCCTCGCGCCCCGCAGAACCTCTACCCGATCGGCGGCCTCGAGCGTGAACTCCGACGGCGGCTCGGCGACGCCGAGCTGTTGTACCGCGCCCTCGCCATCGCGTCGACCGGGCAATCGTCCGCGACTGCGTGACTGAGGAAATCGTCGCCGCCTGCCGATAGAGAACCATGCGGAGACGGTGGATCGGAGTCATCGTCGTGTGCGTGGCGGTCGGCGTCCCGAGCGGCGCGGGCGCGGCCGCGATACCCGGCGCGCCGGCGTGCCCGGTGTTTCCCACGGATTCGTACTGGCACGCGTCGGTCGCCGCGATGCCGGTCGATCCGAACTCGGGTGCGTACGTGGCCAACGCGGGCGCCACGGCCGGGCTCCATGCGGACTTCGGAGCGGGACTGTATGCGGGAGGACCGATCGGGATCCCGTTCACGACCGTTCCTGGTACCCAACCGAAGGTCCCGATCGGGTTCGACTATGCCGACGAAAGCGATCCCGGTCCGTATCCCATCCCCGCCAACGCTCCGATCGAAGGTGGGTCAGGGAGTGCGGGGGATCGACACGTCATCGTGGTCGATCGGGATCGCTGCCGGCTCTACGAGATGTATTCCGCCTTCCCGAGTGGATCCGGTTGGACCGCGGGGTCGGGCGCGGTGTTCGACCTGACCGCGAACGCGATGCGCCCGCGGACCTGGACGAGTGCCGACGCGGCGGGACTCCCGATCCTGCCGGGGTTGGTGCGTTACGACGAGGTCGCCGGTGGCGACATCGACCACGCGATTCGCATCACGTTGCGGCGGACCGACCGGCGGTACGTGTGGCCCGCGCGCCATCAGGCCGGCGTTGCCGACGCGACGGCTGCACCAATGGGCGCATGGCTTCGGTTGAAGGCGAACGTCGACCCCAACCGTTTCGGCCCGCAGGCGCGGGTCGTGGTGCGGGCACTGCAGACCCACGGTGCGATCGTCGCCGACAACGGATCATCGTGGTACATCTCGGGTGCGCCGGACGACCGGTGGGACAACGACGATCTGCACGCGCTCGGCGCGCTGCACGGATCCGACTTCGAGTTCATGAACCCGACCCCGATGATGGTCGGCCCCGACACCGGTCAGGTCGTCACCGCGTCCGCCCGATCGGACCTCGCCGGTGGGGTGACGCTCGACGGATTCGGTGGACTGCACCGATTCCGCGTCGGCGCCGGTCCCGCGCTGGGGGCACTCCACGACGGGCCGTACTGGCCGGGGTGGGACATCGCTCGCGGGGTCGCGATCACCCCGAACGCGGCGGGCGGCTACGTGCTCGACGGCTTCGCGGGTCTGCACTCGTTCCGGGTCGGGACGTCGACGGCGTCGGTCCCTCGGGTGATCGGCGGCCCGTACTGGCGGGGTTGGGACATCGCTCGGGGCGTGGTCGTGCTTCCCGGCGGGTCTGGCGGCTACGTGCTCGACGGTTTCGGCGGGCTCCACCCGTTCCGACTCGGTGCCGGGCCGATGCCGCCCACGGCGACGAGCGGCCCCTACTGGCGGGGCTGGGACATCGCTCGGGGTGTGGCCCTTCTCCCAGGAGGTCGAACGGGATACGTGGCGGACGCGCTCGGAGGACTCCACCCGGTGGCGTTCGGGGGCGCGGTGCCGCCCGCTGCGGGTCGAGGCGTCTCCGTGACCCGAGGCGCGGTACGTACCGCCGGCCTCGCGCTCCTGCCGGACGGAACCGGCGGGTACACGTTGGATCAACTCGGTGGCGTGCATCCCTTCGCGGTGGGACCGACGAATCCCGTGGCACCGATCGTGGGCGGCGCGCCCGCGTGGCCGTGGCCGATCGCCCGGGGGATTGCCGTCTCGCCGAGTACCGCAGCCTGACGATTCGGGCCTGACTCTTCCGGTTGATACTCCGACTGACTACTCGGGCCCGGACCAGCCGCGGTCGACGATCCCCGTGTCGTAACACTCGGCGAGATGTTCCAACCAGGCTCGCGACTCGCGGAGTCCGCCCGGCCGGTTCCGAGCGAGCCAGAGCCGTTCATGTTCGGTGATGATGGGCCGGAGGGCGGCAGCGAGTCCGGCACGGGTGTCGGCGTCGACGGCGGCGAGCGCTCCCCCCACGGCCAGCCGTGCGTGCGCATCGGCGCAGAGCACGCGCACCAACGCGATCGCGTTGCGGAGTTCTTCGATGATCAACGGGGCGTCGGCTCGCCGACTCGTGACGAGATCGAGCCGATGCTCGTAGGCGTCGAGATCGGCTTCCAGCGCGTCGTACTGGTCGTCACTCGCGCCGAGCAACGGTCCACGACCGATGTCGAGCTGCGGGAAGTAGAACGGGAGCGCGAACGACGCGACGTTCCACACTTGCGGTTCGAGCCGGAGGTAGACGTCACCCAGACCGAGCACGATCCGTGCGAGTTCACCCGATGGATCGTCGTAGCAGTGCTCGGAGAGCGCCGCGGCGAGATCGAGGTCCTGGTTGGACTCCCGACACCACGCCAACGCGGCGCTGAACGCGAGGCCGGGGTCGCTCACCGCCGGGTACTGCACGTGGCCGTTGTCGCCCCAGTCGGTGGTGAGCATGCCGGTCGCGCCGTGGGCCAGTGCAGCGGTGATGGCCTCGGAGATATTGGCGCGCATGTTGGTCGTGCGGCCGAGGATGGTGAGCCAGCTCGATGTTCCGGGTGCCACCCAGCGGGGAATGCCGGCGCGGGCGAGGGCGTCGAGCCGGGCCGTCCAGGGGTGGCCGGCGTCGTAGCCCCACTCGCACACGATGATGCCGGGCGGGAGATCGGCGAGCCGCTCGGGATGGCCGGCGAGGATGTCGCCCCAGATGACGAGCGCGCGCCCCGCCAACTCGGGGAGCGCCCGCAGGGTCTGGACCCAGGTGAGGTAGTCGTCGAACCGGGTCGCGGGCATCTCCCAGGGCTCGTCGAGACCCAGGTTGACGAATCGCGGATCGGAGAAGTGGGGGAGCAGCTCCGCGAAGAGACTCCGCACCAATGCCAACGACGCAGGGTCGGTCGGTTCGATGGTGCTCGGAGGTCGGTGCATCCCCATCATCACGTAGCCGGCGGGGTCCATGGCCAGGTCGCGGTAGCGCTCGTACGCGAGCCAGCGGTTCATGTGGCCGAGGCAGTTCTGGTTGGGGACCAGCGCGATGTGACGGTCCCGGCAGAACGCGTCGAGTTCGTCGATCTCGGCCGGAGTGAACGGACTCGCGTCGCGCCAGACCGCCTCGTGGTCCGCATACGCAAACGTGTGCTCGGCGTAGAGCTCGATGTGGTTGAACTTCCACTCGGCCAGCCGGTCGACCAAGGCCAGGAGGGTGGGCATGGTGGGCACCTTGTCGCGCGAGACGTCGAGCATCACGCCGCGCTCGGCGAGGTCGGGCCAGTCGCGGATCGTGCCGACCGGGAGTCGGCCGTCGTGCTCACGCGCGAGCTGGCGCAGCGTCATCCGCCCGTAGAACTCACCGGCCGGGTCGGCGGTGGCGAGCGTGATCCCGGTGGTCGCGATCTCCAGCGAATACCCCTGGGAGGCCACGGTGGGATCGGCGACGACCGCAGGCTCGGATGGCGCAACGAACTCGTCGCCGAGGTGGACGTCACGGGGGGTCGGGAGCAACGTCATCGCAGATCCTTTCGATACACCAGGAAGCTCCGACCGAGCGTTGCGCCGATGCGGGCGTAGGGCACGATCGGTCCGACCCACGCGATCTCCGCGGCAGTCCGTCCGTCGGCGCGCATCCGGTGGAGCGCACCGAGGAGCGGCGCGACTCCTACTCCCCGGCCGAGGAGGTCGGGCCGGACCGCGACGGGGCCGACCAACCCGCGCCGATTCACGTCGTAGGCACACACGGCGGCGATGCTGTCAGCGTCTTCGCTCAGAACCAAACCGTCTTGTCGTGCGGCCCGGTGCATCTCGGCCGTCCAGAACGCCCAGTGCCGATTCGACCACGCGTCGATCGCAGGGAGGTCGTCGGCGGTGGCGAGCCGGTGACCACCGGGATCGGGCGCGAGCCCGGTGAGGGTGATGTCCATATTGAGGTGGACGTCGACGCGCGCGTACTTGGACCGTTCGGCGAGGCAGATGGCGGCGAGCTCGCGGGTGTCGATCCCGGGCCAGAGATAGAAGGGCGCGTCGGCACCGATGGTGACGGAGGTCGCGCCGGCGGAGGAGAGTTGCGTCTCCGCGTCGGCCAAGAGCGCCGTGCCGACGCCGGCCCGGCGGGTGCTCGGGTCCACCGCCAGGAACCGCACAAAGCCCTCGTGCTCGCGACGCGCCGTGACTACGACGCCCACCTTCGGATCGCCCCGGATCTCGGCCGGTTGATCGGGATCGAAGCAAGCGCGTTCGAGCTCGTCCGCGGTGGGCGGATCGACCAACGAGCGGGCCGCGAGGGCTGCGATGGCGGCCAGATCGTCTCGGCCCAACTCGCGAATCTGCACGGCTGCAACCTAGAGGTCACGAGGATCACCACGCTCCGTGGTCAAGGTCCTCCGACCGCGCGCCGATATGTCCGATAGCGGTCCATCGAATGCAGGAGTGTCCTACCAATGCCCACTCGAGAATCGGAACTGCGCGAAGACCTCGCCCGGGAGGAGCGCCTCGCCGATCTGCCGTCCGACGGTGTGGCGTCGCTCGGCGCGGTGCGCCGCCGCCGCTCACAGATTGCCTTCCTCGGGGGGCTCGTCACGGTCGCGCTGATTGCGGCGACGCTCGTCTCCGAAGGCGTCGTCAGTCTCGGTGCCAAGAGCATCATCGACGCGAGCAACACTCGCATCGCCCTGGCGTTGTTCAGCATCTGGATCATCGTGTACGCGTTCGACAAGGACCGGCACCTCCGGCGGGTCGTACGCGACCGTGAACTGATCTTCGAGCTGGACAGCGAGATCGCCTGTGGTCTGCTGAGTTCCGGCCTGGTCCTCGATGCCGTCACCGCGCTCCACGCAACCATCGAGCTGGACCAGCTCCTCCCGGCGATCGTCGAGCAGGGCAGGAACCTCGTCGGCGTCGACGATGGGGTGTTGTTCCTGAGCGAAGACCAGGAACTGCAACCGGTCGTCGACGCTCAGGGCACCGCCGGCTTGCTCGCGCCGGTGATGGAACTGGTCCGATCCCAACACACGGTCCTCGCGGTCACCAGCGACGACGCGCTGACGATCGGCGTGCCCATCGATGACCGCGACGGAGCACTCCTCGCGGTCCTCGTGCTGCCCGGGCTCGTCGCCGCCGAACTCACCGCCGACACTCGGGCGGTCATGGCCCGGTACGGCGCCGCGGCGGGCTCCGCGTTGGTCAACGCCCGCCGCTACGAAGCCGCCATGTTCCTCCTCGACATCGCGCACTAGACCCCCGCTCTTGGCGCTGACGCGCCGGGCCGCTCGGGCCACGGCCGACGCCACGTACCTGTGGCGCCGGGGTGCGGTCGGTCGTTGTCGGCGTCGGCCTCTTGTTCCCCGCTCTTGGCGCTGACGCGCCGGGCCGCTCGGGCCACGGCCGACGCCACGTACCTGTGGCGCCGGGGTGCGGTCGGTCGTTGTCGGCGTTGGCCTCTTGTTCCCCGCTCTTGGCGCTGACGAGCCGGGCCGCTCGTGTCAGACGATCCAGGGGTAGTCGTCGC
>JANLRZ010000230.1:0-11551 GCA_031362155.1 Acidimicrobiia bacterium
GGCGCTCGTCAACGTGCCTCTGAGTGGGCCGAGCGGCGCCTCGGTGCCGGCCGACAACGCCATCTCGACCAACGGCCGCTACGTGCTGTTCAACTCGTGGAGTGACACCAACACCGTGGACGACCCCGTTGGAACCACCGACGTCTTCGTGCGCGACCTGCAGACCCAGACCACGACGCTCGTGTACTCGCCAGCCGGAATCCCTGCTGCCGGTGATCCCGTGCCGCTTGTAGCACTCAACCCAGTCGGGATCTCCGACGACGGTCGGTACGTAGTGCTCAACGGGTTGCGGACCGGTGACATCTCCCATCTCACCGACTTCCAGGTCTACGTCGTCGACCGCACCGAAGGCCGGATCGACATGGTGCGGTCCCCACAGGGGCCCGCCTTCACCAAGCCTGCGCACGCGACATCGATGAGCGCCGACGGCGCCTATCTGACCCTGGACACCAATGATCCGCTGATGGTGGGTTCGTTCATTCGTTCGACGACCGTTCCCTTCATCAGCGGGATCAGTCCTGCGACCTTGGCGCGCGGCGCTTCCACCACCCTCGACATCGCTGGTCTGCACTTCGTCACCGGAATGATCTTCACCTTTGGCGACGGAATCACCGCCGACACCGTGACGGTCGACGACGAACACCACGCGTCGGTATCGGTCACGGTCGCGGCCGATGCGCCCACCGGAAACCACACCGTCGCATCGTTGGCACCTGGAACCGGCGCCGGACCACTGACGGGCGGTGTCGGTCTCGGTACCGTGACCATCCAACCCTGACCCAGACACCGAAGAAATGGTTCAGCGCGGCGCGCCGCGAGGGTTGACCGGCACCAGATCCACCCGTTGCTCGCGCCGAGCGCGCTGCATCGCCTGCATTGCGTCCTGCCGGGCGCTGCGGACCTGCGACTCGAGCACCTCGACACGCGACTCGAGTTCGAGGATGCGCCGCACGCCCGCGAGACCGACGCCTTCGTTGGTGAGTTCCTGGATACGGCGGAGCAATGCAACATCGCGCTCGGAATACCTGCGGCTCCGACCCTGGGTTCGCGCCGGCTCGATGAGGCCCTTGCGTTCGTAGATTCGCAACGTCTGGGGATGCACGCCGGCGAGTTCCGCGGCGACGGAGATGATGTACAGGGCTCGTTGGTCGTTGGGCATCAGTCGACTCCCAGGTCTGCACGAGGGTCATCCGTGAACGTGGCCGCCAACGCCTCCACTGCGTCGCGCTGTTCCCTATCCAACTTGGCGGGCACGGTCAGGTCGAAGGTCACGAAGAGGTCGCCGGCATGGCCGTTGCTCCCCGCGATGCCGCGGCCCTTCACCTTCTGGGTGGTGCCGGGTTGGGTGCCGGCCTTGACTTTCACCGTGATCGGATCGGCCAGCGTCGGGACCTTGATGTTGGCGCCCAACGTGGCCTCGGCAAACGTGATCGGGACGTGCACGTTGAGATCGCGCGTGCCGCGCCGGCCGAAGATCTCGTGCGGGCGCACCTTGACCACGACATACAGGTCGCCGGGCGGTCCACCGTTGCGACCCGCGGCGCCGCGTTTGGCCACCTTGATCCGCTGGCCGTCCTTCACACCCACGGGCAACTTGACTTTGACGTCACGCCGCCGCACCTCGGTGCCGCCACCCCGACACCGCGGGCACGGATCGGTGATGACCGAACCGCGGCCGGAGCACGTCGGGCACACCTGACTGAACGAGAACGGGCCCTGATCGACGGCAACCTCGCCGCGGCCACCACACTGCGCGCAGGTCTGGGGCGTCGAGCCCGGCTTCGCGCCGGATCCGTGACACTCCGAGCACGCGGCCTCGGCCGTGAACGCGACGGTCGTGGTGATGCCTTCGATGGCTTCGAGGAAGTCGATCGTGATCTCGGACTCGAGGTCTGCACCGCGTTGCGGGGTCTGGCGGCCGCGACCACCGCGACCGCCACCCCGGCCACCCCGGCCACCGAAAAGCCCGCCGAGCAGGTCGCCGAGATCCACGCTCTCGTCGAACTGGAATCCACCCGGGCCACCGCCGAAACCACCCGGGCCACCAGGACCGCCGGCGGAGTACGCGCCCGACGCGACCATGCGTCGGACTTCGTCGTACTCGGTGCGCTTCTTCGCGTCGCTCAGCACGTCGTTCGCCGCGGAGACGTCCTTGAACCGGTCCTCCGCTTCCTTGTTTCCCGGGTTCGCGTCGGGGTGATACTGCTTCGCGAGTTTGCGATACGCGCGCGTGATGTCTTTGTCGGTTGCGTCGGCCGCCACGCCGAGCACGGCGTAGTAATCCGTGTCGAACCACTCGCGTTGTGGAGCCATCGTCCCTACTTCGTAACCTTGACCATTGCCGGGCGCACCACGCGCCCGCGTACCCGGTATCCGGACCGCATTGTGGCGGCGACCACCGGATCACCCTCACCGTCTTCGTGCATCACTGCTTCGTGTTCGTTCGGATCGAACGGGGCGCCGTCGGCCTCGATACGTTCGAGCCCGGCGGCCTCGAGCACGCCGACCAGCTGCGCGTGCACCAACTCGACGCCTTTGCGCACCTTTTCGTCACCGTCGACCGGCAACTGCGCGAGTGCGCCGTCGAAACTGTCGAGTACCGGAAGCAGTTTTTCGAGGAGCCCTTCACTCGCACGCTCGACGATCGCGGCCTCACGCTTCATCGCCTGTTTGCGGTAGTTCTCGAAGTCGGCCTGAATCTGTTGGGCGAGCGCCCGCATGTCGTTACGCTCACCCACCAGCCGGTCCAGATCGCTCTCGACGAGTTCGGCCGCAACTGCTTCGTCCGCGGCGTCGGCATCGAGGAGTTCCTCGATGCCGACATCGGGATCCGGATTCAGTGCGTCGTCACTCATGACTCCGCGCCGGGCTCATCGACGATCTCCGCCTCGGCCACCTCGTCGTCATCCGGAGCCGCCGAGCCGGCCTCACCACCGGCGCCTTCGGCGCCTGCCGACGCCTCGGACGCAGACGCCGCGGCATACAGCCGCTGCGCGAACTCCTGGCTCGCGCCGATCAGCGCCTCGTGGGCGGTACGGATCGCGTCGACGTCGGTACCCGCGAGCGCTTCGCGGAGGCTCGTGAGGGCCGCCTCGATCTTCTCGCGCTCGGCCGGCTCGACCTTGTCGCCGGAATCCTTCAGCAGTTTCTCGGTCTGGAAGACGAGGTTGTCGGCGTTGTTGCGGACCTCGGCCTCTTCCCGACGCGCCTTGTCTTCCTCGGCGTGGGCCTCGGCTTCCTTCATCATGCGGTCGATCTCGTCCTTGCCGAGCGCGGTTCCGCCGGTGATGGTCATCTGCTGCTCTTTGCCCGTGCCGAGATCCTTCGCAGTCACGTGCACGATGCCGTTCGCATCGATATCGAACGTGACCTCGACCTGGGGGACGCCGCGCGGTGCCGGCGGAATGCCGACCAGCTGGAACGTGCCCAGCGTCTTGTTCCGGTAGGCCATGTCGGACTCGCCTTGGAGCACCTTGATCTCCACCGAGTTCTGGTTGTCGTCCGCAGTGGTGAAGACCTCGGAACGCTTGGTCGGGATGGTGGTGTTGCGCTCGATGAGCTTGGTCATGATCTGACCCTTGGTCTCGATACCGAGCGAGAGGGGAGTGACATCGAGCAGGAGGACGTCCTTGACGTCGCCCTTCAGGACCCCGGCCTGGATGGCCGCGCCGACGGCGACGGCTTCGTCGGGGTTGATGCCCTTGTCACCGTCCTTGCCGGTGAGCTCGTGCACGAGGTCTGCGACTGCGGGCATCCGGGTGGATCCGCCGACGAGCAGCACCCGGTCGATCCCGCTCATCTGCAGCCCGGCATCTCGAATCGCCTGTTCGAACGGGCCACGGCACGCCTCGAGCAAATCCCGAGTGAGTTCCTGGAACTTCGAACGCGACAGCGACAGCTCCAAGTGGAGTGGACCGTCGGCGGTCGCGGTGATGAACGGCAGGTTGATCGAGGTCTCCTGCAAGGACGACAGCTCGATCTTGGCCTTCTCGGCCGCTTCCTTGAGCCGCTGGGTCGCCATCTTGTCGGCACCGAGATCCACGCCGTGCGCGTTCTTGAACTCGGCCACCATCCAGTCGATCACGCGCTGGTCCCAGTCGTCACCACCGAGGTGGGTGTTCCCGGCAGTCGACTTCACTTCGAACACGCCCTCGCCGAGCTCGAGCACGGAGACGTCGAAGGTTCCACCACCGAGGTCGAAGACGAGAATGGTGACGTCGTTGTCTTTCTCGAGGCCGTACGCAAGTGCCGCCGCGGTCGGCTCGTTGATGATGCGCAGGACTTCGAGGCCCGCGATCTCGCCGGCCTCCTTGGTGGCCTGACGCTCAGCATCACCGAAGTACGCCGGGACGGTGATGACGGCCTGGGTGACGGTGTCACCGAGGTAGGCCTCCGCGTCGCGCTTGAGCTTCTGGAGAATCCGAGCGGAGATCTCCTGGGTGTTGTACGCCTTGCCATCGATGTCGATGGACCAGTTGGTGCCGATGTGGCGCTTCACGGAACGGATGGTCCGGTCCGGGTTGGTGATCGCCTGGCGCTTCGCGACTTCGCCGACGAGCACTTCGCCCGTCTTCGAGAACGCGACGACCGATGGGGTCGTACGAGCGCCTTCCGCGTTGGGAATGACGACCGGCTCACCCGCTTCGAGCGTCGAAACGACCGAGTTGGTGGTGCCGAGGTCGATACCGACAGCCTTGGACATGGATTCCTCCGCAGAGCTTGGGGGTGGATTGGGAGTAGTGCAAATACGACGAACGCACCGATATTCTGATCTCGGTGATGGGACTCAACAACCTTGAGTGGAATGTTGACAACTTTCTAGCCGCTCGATCTATTCCCGAAAGAATCCGGGCACTGTTGCGCCGACCGCAATCTCGCCTAGATTCCCCACCATGGCTCGAAACGACGTCTTCATTGGGCACCTCGCTGAGGTTCCGCTGTTCTCGGCACTTTCCCGTAAGGAGCTTGCGGTGGTGGCCCGCAGAGCCGAGGACGTCAAGGTCGCCGCGGGCAGAGTCCTCGTCAGTGAGGGATCGAGCGGATCAGAGTTCTTCGTGATCCTCGAGGGCACCGCCAAGGTCTCCCGGCGGGGCCGGAAAGTCGCCACGCTGGGCCCCGGGGCCGCGTTCGGCGAACTGGCGCTGCTCGACAAGGCGCCGCGCAACGCAACCGTCACCGCCGAGACCGACATGGAACTGGTCGTGCTCGGCCAACGCGAGTTCGGTGGCGTGGTCGACGAGGTCCCCGGGGTCGCTCGCAAACTCCTCGCCGGCATGGCCCGCCGGTTGCGCGAAGCCGACGCCCATTCGGTGCAGTAGCACCCACTGACGCGCACCCAGATCTGCGGGGTTTCGCCCAACTGCTCGGTCGAAGGTAGTTTGCCGCGGTGAATTTCCGACGCGTGCTGCCGAAGCCTCATCAGATCGTCCTCGGGATCGGCGTCCTCGCCGCGGTCGGGACCCTCGCCTCGGGGATCGCTCCCGAGATCACGGGTTGGCACGACGATTCGTCGATCGCTCGCGAGGTCTTCATCAACATCCCCGCGCCGCTCGAGGTCGCGTTCTACCTCGCGGTCGCGACCGGTCTCTTCATCACCGCCTGGCTGACGTCGCTGCGGGTGCGCAACTACGAGCGCGGCAAGCCCGACAACCGCCGGACCAACAAGGGCAACGTTCACCGGCGGATGCGGGACTTCCGTCGGGGCGTATGGATGCGCACGCTGCTGCGCGACCCCGCCGCCGGGATCATGCACTCGATGATCTACTTCGGATTCCTGGTGCTGTTCATCGCCACGATCCTGCTCGAGGTCGACCACCAGCTTCCCGATTCGCTGAAGTTCCTCCACGGCCGGACGTACCAGGCCTACGCCTTCACTGCCGACCTCTTCGGCCTCGTCTTCCTCGGCGGCATCATCTGGGCGTTCGTACGGCGGTACGCGCAGCAGCCCTACCGCATCCGGATCAAGTCCAAGCCGGAGCACCTCGTCATCCTCGTCACGTTCCTCGTCATCGGGCTCACCGGGTTCATCACCGAGGGCTTCCGGATCGCCGCGCTCCGCAACGAACTCGGCGCCGGTGCCGACTTCGAGAAGTGGAGCTTCGTCGGGTGGGCGATCTCCAACGTCGTCCACAACTGGTCGACGTCGTCGTTGCTCGACGCACACCGGTGGGCATGGTCCGCCCACGTGCTCGCGTTCCTCGGGTTCCTCGTGATCCTGCCGACCACGATGCTGCGACACATGATCACGAGTCCGATGAACATGTACCTGAAGGACCGCGAGCGCCCCAAGGGCGCAATGCGCGAGATGCCGAACCTGATGGAGACCGAACTGGAGACCTTCGGCGCGTCGACCGTCGAGGACTTCACCTGGAAGCAACTCTTCGACACCGACGCGTGCACGATCTGCGGGCGCTGCACCTCGGTGTGCCCGGCCCACGCGACCGGCAAGCCGCTCGACCCGCGCGAGATCGTCAACAAGACCGGCGAGGTCATGGCCCTCACGGGGACGCCTCCCGTGTCGACGCCCGTCGGTATCGACAAGGAAATCACGGTCTCGGCCAGCAACCTCTTCGAGCGCATCACGGCCGAGGAACTGTGGTCCTGCACGTCATGCAAGGCGTGCGACGAAATCTGCCCCGTCAACATCGAGATCCTCGACAAGATCCTCGACATGCGCCGCTACCTGTCACTGATGGAGAGCAACTTCCCGGCCACCCTCGGCAACGTGTACCGCGCCATGGAGAACAGCGGGAACGTCTACGGGATGAACCAGGGCGAGCGCGGTGACTGGGCCGACTCGCTCGACGGCGTCGACATCGTCGAGCCCGGTGGCGACTTCGACCACGAGTACCTCTACTGGGTCGGGTGCGCGGGTTCGTTCGACGACCGCAACAAGAAGACGAGCCGGGCCATGGCCAAGCTGCTCCAGCGCGCCGGAATCGACTTCGCGATCCTCGGCCCGTCCGAGATGTGCACCGGCGACAGCGCCCGCCGCTCGGGCAACGAGTACATCTTCCAGATGCTCGCCATGCAGAACATCGAGACACTCGACGGCCTCGGCGTGAAGAAGATCATCACGCAGTGCCCGCACTGTTTCAACACACTCAAGAACGAATACCCCCAGCTCGACGGGCACTACGAGGTGATCCATCACTCCGAGTTCCTGATGCAGCTGATCTCCGACGGTCAGTTGTCGATGGCCGGCGCCTCGCTAAGCGAGCGGGTCACCTACCACGACTCCTGCTATCTCGGCCGCCACAACGACGTGTATCTGGCGCCCCGCAAGGTCATCGGTTCACTCGCCGGGATCGACATCGTCGAGATGCCGCGCAACGGAACCAAGGGCATGTGCTGTGGCGCCGGCGGCGCGCGCATGTGGATGGAAGAGACCATTGGCAAGAAAGTCAACACCGAGCGCGCGCAGGAAGCGTTGGCGACCGGAGCCGAGCGCATCGCCGTCGCGTGCCCGTTCTGTTACGTGATGATGGACGACGGCGTGAAGGGCGAAGGCAACGAAGACGTCGTCGTCTCCGACATCGCCGAGGTCATTCTCGAAGCCCTCGAAGCCGGGCCGAATCTTCCCGCCCCGATCACCGCCGCAGTCCCTCCCAGCGTCTGACGCTTCGATCAGCTGAGCTCGGCGTGCCGGAAGCAGGTCACGGAATGGTCGTTGACCATGCCCATCGCCTGCATAAGCGCGTACATCGTGGTGGGTCCGACGAAACGGAAGCCGCGACGTTTCAGGTCCTTGCTCAGCGCCTTCGACGTGTCGGTGATCGCGGGAATCTCCGAGACGCGCTTCCACCGGTTGACCATCGGTTCGCCGTCGACGAAGGACCAGAGATAGTCCGAGAAGTCGGTGCCGTCCGCTTCGAGCCGGAGCAACGCCTGGGCGTTGTCGATCACCGACGTGATCTTGGCGCGGTTGCGCACGATGCGCGCATCGAGCAGCAGCTTCTCCACCCGCGCCGGTGTGAACCGGGCGACCTTCACGGGATCGAAGCCCGAGAAGCACGTGCGGTAGCCCTCACGCTTGTTCAGGATCGTCCGCCACGACAGACCGGCTTGGGCACCCTCTAACGACAACTTCTCGAACAAGCGGACGCGATCCCTCTGGACCGTGCCCCACTCGGTGTCGTGGTACTCGATCATGAGCGGATCGGTACCGACCCAATCGCAGCGGGTGAGCTCGGGCACCGATCGCCTCCCCGGTCGGGTTACTTCCGGAAGTTGAGGTAGTAGCGACTCGGCGTGGGACCGCGTTGGCCCTGGTACTTCGAGCCCTTCTCGGTGCTGCCGTACGGGTGCTCCGCCGCCGTCGTCATCTCGAAGAAGGAAATCTGACCGATCTTCATGCCCGGGTACAGCGCGATCGGCAGGTTCGCCACGTTGCTCAGCTCGAGCGTGAGGTGCCCGTCCCAGCCGGCGTCGACGAAGCCGGCGGTGCTGTGGATGAGGAGCCCGAGCCGGCCGAGCGAGGACTTGCCCTCGAGGCGGGCCACGAGATCGTCCGGCAGCACCACCCGCTCGACGGTCGACCCGAGCACGAACTCTCCCGGATGCAAGATGAACGCGTTGTTCTCTGACATCTCGACGATCTCGGTGAGATCTTCCTGGGGTTCCTTCGGATCGATGAACGGTGTGGTGTCGTTCCGGAACACGCGGAAGTACTTGTCGAGCCGCAGGTCGACCGACGACGGTTGCACGTCTCGGTCGTCGAGCGGTTCGACCACGATGCGATTCGCCGCCAACGCGGCGCGGATGGAACGGTCCGACAAAATCACGGCCGGACTCTAGTAACCCGAACGTGACCCGCCCCAGGCTCGGCGGTGCGCACCAAACACGCCGTCGTAGGGCGTACGAATCAATCGTGTGCTTCACGACCAGAAATGCGGCCTTGCGCCTGGATGGACGCACCCGCGCCACGTCAAACTCATTGAGCGCGAAAGTGGCGAAGACCACCACGTTGGGTGGTCATGGCAGCCATGGTTATCGTCTAGAATATCCGCTTCGTCCGATCCCAGACCCGGGAGTCGGACATCCACTTGGGCATACGGAGGCAACAATGAGGCCAGTTCGCACGCGGCTCGGCGCCGCACTGGCGGCGATGACCTTGGGCGCATCCGCGCTGGTCGTCATGGGCGGGACCGCGAACGCGCTGTCGAACCCTCCTTCGCCGCAACTGACGTTCAGCACGCTGATTCCGTCGCGCCCATGGCCCACCGGCAGCCTCACCGGCGTCAACGCCAACGACCTCGAGGGGATGGTCGCCGTGCCGTCCAACAACTCGATCTGGGTCGCCGACGACAACCGCGACCGCATCTACGAGATCGACGCAACCACCGGCGGGTTGAAGAGCCAGATCCTCGCCAACACCTTCCAGACCACCGCAACCCAGGTCGGCTCCGGTCAGCTCTGCAGCGACCCGGCCCAGCTCGATCCGGGCATCCCGGGCGACACCGCGGCCTTCGAGTGCCTGAGCCGTACCGACGACTTCGAGTCCCTCGCGTACGACCCCACCGCCGACGTGCTCTACCTGACCTCGGGCGCCTGCTGCACCGCCGGCCTGCCCTCCAGCTACCCGAAGCACCCCACCGTCTGGAAGCTCACGCGCTCCGGCAGCACCTTCGTGCCGTCGCAGTGGCAGGCGCTTCCCGAGACCGAGGACGCCACCGCCGCGGGATGGCGACCGGGCACGGGCATGTACTACGGGAAGAACAACTTCATCCGGACCTACGACTTCGCCTCGAACGCCATCGGAAGCAAGATCACAACCCCGACCTACCTCGTCGGCGTCGACTTCGTTGACGCGAGCACCGTGTTCCTCACGACCTCGACACCCGACACGTCGACCGGGCGTACGACTGCGACGTCGGACTCGACGATCACGAAGTACACCTTCTCCGGCAGCAGCTTCACCGCGGTCCCGGGCTGGACGTTCCCGCTCAAGAACACCGGGATGATCGACGCCCGTGACATGACCCTCATCAACGACACGTTCTACGTCACCGACGGCTACGACTTCCGGACCGGTTCTGAAGTCAACTCGAACGGCGTTGCCGACGACCACCTGATCTATAAGTACACGCTCGGGTCCGCTCCGGCGTTGACCCCCGGTTTCGCGTCGGGTCAGGTCACGACCACCGCGCCGTACACAGTCCAGTTCTTCGACGCAACGACCCCGGCGGTCACGACGATCACGTCGCCGCCGCGGACATGGGCGTGGGACTTCAACAACGACGGCATCACCGACAGCACGTTGCAGAACCCGGCGACCGGCTTCGGCGCGACCGGCACGTATCCCGTGAAACTCACCGTCACGAACCCCGCCGGACCTGTCACGATCACCAAGCAGGTGAAGGTGACGGCCGGGGCCGTACCGCCCGGCGCAGCGTGGCACTACGAGTCGTTGAACGGCGCCGGCAGCGGAGTCACGAACCGTCACTTCGGCGGCGGCAACACGCTGCTCAAGTTCGGCACGCAGCTGCACGGATTCTACCGGGACACCACCAACTCCTCGCTGGCCCACTCCTGGTGGGACGGCACCCGCTGGAATGCCGAGACCCTCGACGGCACCGGGTCGACCACCGTCGGTCACACAAGTGACGACGTCGGGGCGAACGTGGCCTCGATCAGCTACAACGGCCAGCTCCAGCTGTTCTACGGGAACGCGACGACGGGCAAGCTGCGTCACGCCTGGTGGAACGGCACCCGCTGGACATTCGAGTCCTTCGACACCAAGAGCGCCGGGAGCGGCACGATCTCGGTACGCCAGTACGGCACCCAGCTCCAGCTCTTCTACGCGAACGACACCGACCATCGGCTGCGCCACGCATGGTGGGACGGCGCCCGCTGGAACTACGAGAACCTCGACTCCGCGGCAACGCCGTCGGGCCTGACGTCCATCGACGCCAGCAAGTACGGCAACACGTTGCAGGTTGTCTTCAAGACGTCCGGCAACGCACTGCGCCACGGCTGGTACTCCGGTGGCTGGAACTTCGAAACCCTCGACGGGTCCGGATCGACCACCGCCGGGCACACGAGCAACAGCGTCGGGGACTACGCCACGCTCCAGTCCTTCGGCACGCAGCTCGACATCCTCTACCGGAACGCCACCACGAACGGGCTGCGCCACGCCTGGTGGAACGGCACTCGGTGGAGCTTCGAACAGCTCGACGGAAGCGGCGGCAACATCCCCGGACACACGAACAACAGTGTCGGGTCATACATCGCGGCGATGCAGTATGGCGGCGGCCTGCACGTGTGGTACCGCGATCTGACGAGCGGGGCACTGCGCCACGCCTGGTACTCCGGTGGCTGGCACGTCGAGATCCTCGACGGCGCGGGGGCGACCAAGCCCGGGGCATCGAACAGCAACAACACCGGACTGTTCACCGCGCTGGTCGACTACGCGGGCCAGATCCATCTCACGTATCTCGACGCCGGGAACTCCGACCGTTTCGCACACACCTGGTACAGCTGAGAACAACTCCGAGCCTGCGCTTCGGAACGCTTCCCAAGCGGCCCAGAACTCTCAGTCTCGGAGGGTCCG
>JANLRZ010000207.1:0-2435 GCA_031362155.1 Acidimicrobiia bacterium
CACCCGTTGTTGTGGAAATCACAACGATTCGCCGCGTTACCCTGTTCAGGCGCAGGGTTTGAAAGGCGAGACTGTCCGTGGCCATGAGAAAGTCCCCGCTGGTGGCCAGTTGAGGTCCCCGCTGGTGGCCATGAGAAGTCCCCGCTGGTGGCCGGCGGAAGTCCCCACCTCTCGCTGAAGCATCCACCTTCGGGTGTCCTCCGGCCGGTGACGGTGGCGGTGTCTGCCAACACCGACTCCGACCGGAGGACTGCTCAATGAAATCAGTGAGGGAACGTATGGACATCCTTTCCGCCTACCGCGAGGTGGGCACCTATCGGGCTGCTGCGGAGATCTGCGGCACCACTCCCAAGACCGTGAAGCGCGTCGTGCTCGCTGAGGAGGCCGCGATCGCGGTGGGCGGCGGCGTGCCGGCGGTGGTCCACAACTACGACGCGGTCCGCGATGTCGTGGTCGAGCGGGTCGCGAAGACGCAGGGGCGGATCACGGCGAAGCGGCTGCTGCCCGTCGCGGTCGCGGCGGGCTATGAGGGCTCGGACCGCAACTTCCGGCGTCTGGTCGCCGAGGCCAAGGCAGCGTGGCGGACGTCCAACCATCGCGGTCGCCGGCCGGGCGTGTGGACACCGGGCGACATGCTGGTCATCGACTGGGGCGAGATCGGCCCTCTCTACGTGTTCTGCGCCGTGCTGGCGTGGTCCCGTTGGCGGTTCGTGTACTTCGCCGACAACCTCCGCGCCGAGACCACGATGACCGGGCTCGCCGCGTGCTTCGAAGCGCTCGGTGGTGTCCCGGCGACGGTCCTCACCGATCGGATGGGCTGCTTGAAAGGAGCGACCGTCGCCGGGCTCGTCGTGCCGACCGCGGACTACGTGCGCTTCGCCACCCACTACCGGTTCCGACCCGACTTCTGTGAGGGCAACGACCCGGCGTCGAAGGGCATCGTCGAGAACCTCGTCGGCTACGTGAAGTCCGATCTGATGATCCCGGCCGGCCTCACTGTCGCCGACCTCCGGGCCGCCAACGCGGCTGGCGTCGCGTGGTGCGCGGAGGTCAACGGGGCGGTCCATTCGGAGATCTGCGCGGTCCCCAACGAACGGCTCGTGACTGAACGCGAGCTCCTCAGGCCGTTGCCGTCGTTGCGACCGCAGATCGGCCAGCTCGTGATCCGCAAGGTCGACCGGCTCAGCTGCGTGCGGTTCGGTTCGGCCCGCTACTCGGTCCCGACCCGCCACATCGGCCGCCAGGTCGAGGTCCGCGTCAGCGACGGTGTCGTGCAGATCGTGCTCCTCGGGGCGCTGATTGCTGAGCATCGGGTCGTTTCGCCCGGGGAGACCTCGATCGTCGATGACCACTACGGCGGCCCCCGCCCGGCACCGGCCCGGGCGGTCCGACCCAAGACCGCCGCGGAGATCGCGTTCTGTTCGCTCGGTCCGATCGCGGAGACGTTCCTCCGCTCGGCCGCTGCGGCTGGGAGCACTCGCCTGGCCGGCGACCTCACCGAGCTCGCTTCGCTCGAGGCAGCGCATGGCCGCCCGGCGTTGATCGCCGCGCTCGAGCGAGCCGTCTCCTTCGGTCGTCACCGGGCCAGTGACGTCCGTTCGATCCTCGCTGCGGGGACCGGCATCGCGACACCGACCCGCCCCGGTGACGCGCTCGTCATCGCGCTTCCCGCAGTCGCGACCCGGTCCTTGTCGGCCTACGCGATCGGCGAGACATGACCGCCCCCACCCCGGTCCTCGCCGCAGACCTCGAGGCCGGTCTGCGACGCCTACGGATGGGCGCCATGCGGCGTCTCGCCCCCGAGCTCGTCATCACAGCGAAGACCCAACGGTGGTCGCCCGAAGAGTTCCTCCGGACCCTCGTCGAAGCCGAGATCGCATCCAGAGACGCCTCCAACGCGAAGGGCCGCCTCAAGGCCGCCGGGTTCCCCGTGACCAAGACCCTCGACGAGTTCGACGTCGCCGCGTCGTCGGTCAAACCCGCCACGATCGACTACCTGCGCTCACTCGAATGGGTCACCGCGAAGGAGAACGTGTGCCTCGTCGGCCCCGCCGGGACCGGCAAGAGCCACCTCCTCATCGCCCTCGGCCACGCGGCGGTCGACGCCGGGAAGAAGGTCCGCTACTTCACCGCCGCAGAGCTCGTCGAAGCCCTCTACCGCGGGCTCGCCGACAACAGCGTCGGCCGAGTCATCGAGACCATCCTGCGCGCCGACCTCGTCCTGATCGACGAGATCGGGTTCGCACCCCTCGACGACACCGGCGCCCAACTCCTCTTCCGGCTCGTCGCCGGCGCCTACGAACGACGCTCCCTCGGGATCGGCTCACACCGGCCGTTCGAAGACTGGGGACGGTTCCTACCCGAGCACACCACCGCCGTCAGCCTCCTCGACCGGCTCCTCCACCACGCCGTCATCGTCGCCACCGACGGCGAGT
>JANLRZ010000021.1:0-4034 GCA_031362155.1 Acidimicrobiia bacterium
GTCACGCCGCCTACCAACGCGGCTGGACCCAACCCGGCGAGATCTGCGAGATCGAAGGCATCGGACCGATCCCCGTCGGCGTCGCCCACCGCCTCGCCTCCGACGGCATCCTCAAAGCCGTCGTCATCGACGGCATCGACATCACCCGCGTCGCCCACCTCGGCCGCACCATCCCCGCCCACCTCCGCACCGCCATCGAAACCCGCGATCGCACCTGCGTCATCCAAGGCTGCGACATCGACCGCCACCTCGAAATCGACCACAACACGCCCGTCGCCACCGGAGGCCTCACCAACCTCAACAACCTCGGACGCCTCTGCCACCACCACCACGCCCAGAAAACCCTCCGCGACCTCCGCCGCACCGGACCCCACGGTCACCAACGCCTCGTGACGAAACAGGAGTATGAGCGCGCCGGACCCGGCCCGTAGCCAGCTCGTGGCACGACACCGAACCTTGACAACTAAAAAGCACCATCAGCCCCGCGCGGCACATCGCGAGCGGACACGGCCAACCGCGGTTCGGTGCGAGCGCGGGACCGGCCGTGGGCGCCCGACAGCGGGGGCCGGCCGATGCTCCGGCGCGGGCGGCGGCACCCACCGAGAACCGGTGGCAACTAGGCGGCGGCTTCGCGCTCCATCATGAGGGCGAGGTCATGGGGGCGGGTCGCCGAGGCCAGTGCAACCTGGCGGGTGATGACGCCGGCCTGGAAGAGCGCCAGCGCATGCTGGTCGAAGAGCTGCATGCCGTAGTAACTCCCCTCGCGGATCACGTCCTCGAGTTCGTGGGTGCGCTCGGCGTCGATGATCCGGTCGAACACCCGGCCCGTCGCGACGAGCGACTCGACGATCGGGACGCGGCCGACGAGATCGGACCGAGCGACGAGTCTCTGCCCGAGGACGCCCCGCAAGGCACCAGCGAGTGAACTGCGCACCTGTCCGTGCTGGGACGCGGGGAAGAAGTCGAGGATGCGGTTGACCGTCTCGGTCGCAGTGACCGTGTGGAGTGTCGCGAGCACGAGGTGACCGGTCTCGGCGGCGGTGAGCGCGGCCCAGACCGTCTCGGCGTCGCGCATCTCACCGATCAGGATCACGTCCGGGTCCTGGCGCAGCACCATCTTCAGCGCGGTCCGGAAGTTCTCGGTGTCGGCACCGATCTCGCGCTGACTCACAAAGCACCGGTTGTCCTCGTGACGGATCTCGACCGGATCTTCGATCGTGACGATGTGCGCGTCTCGGGTCGAGTTGATGTGGTCGATCATCGCGGCGAGTGTGGTCGTCTTGCCCGATCCCGTCGCGCCGGTGACGAGGATCAATCCATCGTGCTCATCGGCCAGGCGCTGCGCGATCGGCGGCATGCCCAGCTCGGAGAGTGAAGGAACCTTGGGCAGGACGTAACGCACCGCCAGCGCGACGCTGCCCTGCTGCCGATAGATGTTGATCCGGAATCGGCCGACGCCCGGCGCTTCGTACGCGAAGTCCACCTCACCCTTCGACGCAAAGGCTTCGCGCCGCCAGGTCGGCATCACCACCTCGGCGAATGCCACAACGTCGGCTTCGGTGAGTGCGGGGACCGCGAGCACTTCGAGCTGACCATCGACTCGTACGGTCGGCGGCCGCCCCTCTTTCAGATGCAGATCCGACGCGCCCATCTCGATGGTCCGGGCGAGTAGTTCGTTGACGTTCACCAGTGCTCCTCTCGGTCAGGCCACGACCCGGAAGACTTCTTCCAAGCTCGTGAGCCCTGCCGCTACCTTTCGAAATCCGTCGCCGCGCAGGGGAACCATCCCCTGCATGACCGCGGTCTTCTTGACATCTTCGGTCGATCGGTGCTCGATGATGAGCCGTTCCACCTCTTCGGTGATCGTCATCACTTCATGCAGGGCGAATCGACCCTTGTATCCGGTTTTTCCGCAGTGGCCGCAGCCCACCGGGCGGTTGAGCGTCGGCCATTCGGAGGTCGTGTCCATCGGCCAGCCGGCCTCGACCAGTTCGGCCTCGCTTGGCTGGTAGGCCTCGGTACAGTGCTTGCACAGGCGCCGGGCGAGCCGTTGTGCCAGCACGCTCGTCAGCGCGCTGGTGACGAGAAACGGTTCGACGCCCATCTCCACGAGGCGTTGCGGAGTCGAAGCCGCATCGTTCGTGTGCAGGGTGGTGAGCACGAGGTGACCGGTCAACGCAGCCTCGATGGCAATCGTCGCGGTCTCCTGGTCACGAATCTCACCGACGAGGATGATGTCGGGGTCACACCGCAGGATGGACCGGAGCGCAGCCGCGAAACTCAGACCCGCCTTCGAATGAATCTGCACCTGATTGATCCCGGCGAGTCGGTACTCAACCGGATCTTCGACGGTGATGATGTTGCGGTCCACCTGGTTGAGAATGTTGAGCGTCGCGTAGAGCGTGGTCGATTTCCCGGAACCGGTCGGGCCCGTCACCATGATCGTGCCGTAGGGCTTCTTGTACGACGCTTCGAACCGGGACAAGACGTCGGGGAGGAACCCCTGATCGTCGAGGGTCAACAGCGCCTGACTCTTGTCCAGGATTCGCATGACAACCTTCTCGCCGTACACCGTTGGCAGCGTCGCGACCCGAAGGTCGACGGCTTGGCCACCGACCCGGGCCGAGATCCGACCGTCTTGGGGGACCCGTCGTTCGGCGATGTTGATGTCGGCCATGACCTTGAGTCGACTGATCACGCCAGCCTGAATCGCCTTCGGTGAATGCATCGCCTCGTGCAGCACGCCGTCGATCCGGAACCGAATCCGCAGGTCGGTCTCGGTCGGCTCGACGTGAATGTCCGACGCGCGGTCGGCCACGGCTTGGGTGATGACCAGGTTCACGAACTTGACGATCGGGGCGTCTTCGATCAGCTCGTCGATGCGACTGTTGTCGTCGGGCGCACCGAGTTCGGTCGCGGCCTCCTGGGCCATCGTGTCGACTTCACCGTCGAGTCGGTGCACCTTGTCAATCAGTTGTTGCACCTGGCTCGGCGGCGACACCACCGTGACAACCTCGGCCCCCGTCATCGCGCGGATGTCGTCCGCGGCGAACACGTTCGACGGGTCGGCCATCGTGACGACCAGGCGGCCACGCTCGTCCCATTGGATCGGGATCGCCTGATAGCGGCGCACCAGCGACTCGGGCACGAGCATCGACACCGACGGGTCGATGGTGATGTCGTCCAGATCGACGAAGCCGAGACCCACCTGGTCGGCGAGTGTGCGCACGAGGTCCGATTCGGTGATCCGACCGTGTTCGATCAGGATCCGACTGACGGGCTTGCCGTTCGACTCACTCGCCGCGAGGGCCGCGTCGAGGTCGGCCTGGGTGATCAGGCCCTGTTGAAGCAGCAAGGTGCCAAGTTGGGCACCGTTCGACACGCGGCCTCCTCCACCACTTGCTCGCCGAGTCGCGAGATCTCTGCGTATCGGCAGGGATTGGGCGCCGCTGAAGGGTCAGTCGTCCTTGAGCCCTGAGAACATTCGCAGGAGTTCGCTGCGGTCCACGACGATCTCGGAGCGCTCGACCACCGGCGAGTTCGGGATGCTCGGCGCCGGCTCCGTCACCTCCGGAACGGGCGGGCTCGACAGGCCCGCCCGGACGGCGAGATCGGCCCGTTCCCGGGCCAGGGACTCGGCATCGGTCGGCGCCGGCGCCGCAGCGACCGGAGCCCGCTCGGGTGCCGGTGGAGTCGGCGCGGGAGCCGGTGGAGCCGGCGCGGGCGCGACCGGGGCGGCCAAACCGGAGTTCGGATCGGTGCGGACATCGGCCCCCCAATCGGTCACGTCGAGCACGTCGTCGACCCCGCCGCCAACCGTCGAGCCGGCCATCCGCTCGGCATCGGCCCGGGCCGACGACAACGCCCGCTCCGCGCCCACCAGCACCCGCACCGCGCCGGCCAACACGAGGGCTCGCACCTCGGGCCCGATGACGATGAGGCTGGCATCGGCGGTCCGGGCCAACTCCCTGATCGTGCGCTCCCCGTCGACGAGTTCGAGCACGCGAAAGCCGATACGGCTCAGCGTGATCGAG
>JANLRZ010000058.1:0-48369 GCA_031362155.1 Acidimicrobiia bacterium
GACGTCGAGCTCTTCGCCCAGGAGACGAGCGGTCGTGGTCCTGAACGCAAAGTGCTGCTGGATCCGGCAGATCGTTTCCTCGCGTTGCTCGACCATCCGCGGCCGCCGGCGCTCGATGGGCCGGACGCGGCGCGATGACCGGGCCCGAGCTGGTGCGGCCCAGTGTCGACACGCGATCACGGGGTCTGAACGCCACTGGTCCGGAATCACCGGAGGCCTTCTGGACCGGACCGTGGAAGGACGCGATGGCGGCCCACGGCGAACGGGCCGCGGCCGATGCCGAACTGCTCGGACTTCCGTCGCTCACCATCACAGTGGACGGCGCGGCCTGGACCTGGCAGAGCACCGAGCACGGCCTCGACGTGCGCGCCGGCGCCGACGCGCCGTTGTCCGTGGCCATCGATCAACACGCGTTCGCAGATCTGGTGTGCGAGCGCCGCACTGCGCTTGGTTTGGTGATCGGGGGCCGAGCGCAGGGCGATCCGGCGGCGATCGGGGCGTTCTGCGCCTGGGATCCGGTGTTGCGTTCCGTGATCGACGGCCGTGGCGTCCACCGGCCCGGCGACGTGACCCTGCGCGCCGCCGACGGCCGCGAGCTCGATCTCGGTCAAAGTTTTCGATTCGGCGCCGACCCCGCGGCCGCGGCGCACTTCCTCGCGGAAGCGGGCTTCCTCCTGCTGCGCGGCGTCTTCTCGGATGCCGAGATGGATGTGCTCGACGCCGACTTTGCCGCGGCCGTGACAGCCGCGCGGGTTGACGACGGCGAGTCCTGGTGGGCCGCCACTCGGACCGGCGACCACTACCCGTGCCGCCTCCTCAACTTCGAGCGGAAGTCGGCCGCCCTGCGCGAACTCTTCGCCGATCCGCGGTTTCTCGCGATCGGCGAGATCCTGTCCGACGGGCATCGGCCGGGCGATCCGTTCGGCGAACACTTCTCGGCCGTGACCGCGGAGGGACTGACCAAGCGCGTCGGTTCGGTGGAAGGGTTCGCGTGCTTGCCATGGCACAAGGACTGCGACCGCGGCGGCCACTCCATGTACTGCTCGGGCCTGACGATCGGAATCTGTCTCACGCCGGTCGACGCCGCGCATGGGGGACTCGACGTGATGGCGGGTTCGCACCGAGCGAACATCGCGCGCACCCAGACCGATCGTGGGCTCGATCTTCCCGTGGTGGGCATTCGCGCCGACCGGGGCGACGTCACGGTGCACCTCTCGTGTGCGCTGCATCGCTCGACCCATCCCGAACGCGACGAGCGGCGGGTGGTGTACACCGGGTTCACGTTGCCGCCCCGAGGTGGAGACCTCGGTGCGATCGGATCGCAGACGAATCTTGAGCGCGAACGCGCGGCGATTGGGGATCCGACGCGGGCGAATATCTTCGCCTCAACCGAATCGCCGTCGGGTGCGGAGCACACGTGAGCACCGTCTCGATCGTGACCGGCGCCGGCGGCGCAATGGGCACCGCCTGCGCACGGCGGCTCGCCGGGATCGACGATCTGCTCGTACTGTCCGACATTGATGAGTCGCGTCTTCAGCAGACGGCGGAAGCGATCGCGCCACTGGGTGGCGCACGCATCGAGGTCGTCGTCGCCGACCTTGGCGATCCGGACGCCGTCGCTCTGCTCGCGGCGCGTGCACACGAAGCGGGCACGTTCCACACGTTGGTCCACACGGCCGGGCTCTCACCTGCGATGGCCGGGTGGCGAGAGATCCTGCGCGTCGACCTGGTGGGAGTGGCGCGGCTGCTCGACGCGTTCCTGCCGCTGGTGGGCCCGTCGAGTGTGGCGGTGTGTCTGGCATCCATCGCCGGTCATCTCGGTTCGTTCGACGCCACCATGGACGCACTCCTCGACGACGCATTGGCTCCCGACCTCGAATCCCGCTTCCTCGAAGCCTGCGGCCCCGATCCCGACTCCGGCGCGACCTACCGGCTGGCGAAGCGGGCGGTCATCCGCCTGTGCGAGCGGGCGGCAGTCGACTGGGGCGCGCGTGGCGGCCGCGTGGTGTCCGTGTCGCCCGGCCTGATCGACACCGGAATGGGACGGCTCGAACTCGAGGAGAATCCGATCAAGCATTGGATGGCCGAGATCACGCCGCTCGGGCCGAGCCGCCGTACCGAGGAGACGATCCTTCCGGGGCGGGTCGAAGACATCGCCGCGGCCGTGGCGTTCGTCGCGTCCGATGCGGCGGCCTTCATGTCGGGATGTGATCTGCGGGTCGACGGAGGACTCGTCGGAGCGATGAACCACCTCACCCGCGAATAGCCGAACCACCGACGAAGGGGACCCGATGGATGAGAACGAACCCGGTCGCGCGACTGCCGAAGCCCGGACCGAGACCGGACGGCGGCGCTACCGCGAAGTGATGGTTTCGGATGCGCCCCCGCCCCTCACTCCGTACCTGGACAAGGGCGTGGTCGACTCCGTGTTTGGTGAGCTGTGGGACCGACCCGGTCTGTCTCGGCGCGATCGGCGCTGGATCACCCTGGCCTGTGTGGGCGCGGCCGCCGTCGACGAGCCGATCCAACAACACGTGTACGCCGCGCTCGCGAGTGGCGACATCACGCGCCCTGAGTTCGAAGAGTTCGTGCTCCACTTCGCCTACTACCACGGCTGGCCGCGGGCATCTGCGCTCGAGATGGCGTACTACCAAGCAATCACTCGGATCGACGCGCCGACCAAGCCCGCTGACTGACCACTCGGGAGCGTCCGAGCCCGCCGGCGGTTCGATGTCAGCCCGCAAGGCCCAGATTTCTCGCCCTTGCCAATAGACGACTATCTCTATAGACTCTGTGGAGTATGAGTGACTTAGTGATGATTGCACTGGCCGGATTCTGCGCTTCGATGGTCGACGGCGCGCTGGGAATGGGCTTCGGGCCCACGTCGGCGACGATCCTGCTGAGTAGCGGGATCAGCCCGGCGGCCACTTCGGCCACCGTCAACATCGCCAAGGTCGCAACTGGGCTGGTAGCGGGCGCATCGCATTGGAAGTTCGAGAACATCGACCGCCGCCTCGTCATCCGGCTTGCCCTTCCGGGCGCGGTGGGCGCGGTCGTGGGCGCCACGATCCTCGCGAATGTCGACGGTGACCAAATCCGCCCGTACCTGGCCGCCCTCTTGATGATCGTCGGGTTGCGGATCGTCGTTCGGTTCAGTCGGGGGATACCGCCCGCGGTGACCGTCGGTGCGGAGGATGCACCCGGTGGCCCGCGGTTCCACGCTCCGGGGGTGGAGGTGGCCGCGACCGCCGGTGGAGTGACGAACGGCCTGATCGGCGCCTGGGGGCCGGTGGTGACCCCATTCCTGCTCCAGCGAGGAGTTCCCGCTCGCTACGCCGTCGGTTCGGTCAACACCGCAGAGATCGCGGTGGCCGTGGTCTCGGCAGGAACGTTGATCACGTCACTCGGTGGTGCGGGAATCGAGGTCGGTGTCGTCCTGGCCATGCTCATTGGCGGGGTTCTCGCCGCGCCGCTCGCCGCGTATGTCGTTCGGTTCTTTCCGCCGCGCCTGATGGCCCTCGCGGTCGGCGGGCTCCTGCTGATCACCCAGAGTCGCGAACTCGCGAACCAGCACGGGAGCAACGCCGGACGCTGGGGTGGATATGTCCTCATCGCCCTGGTCGTCGTTCTCGCCGCGCTCCGCCCCCGGCTCGCGGCGCGTCGGCGCCTCGCTCAGGTGGTCTGAGTTCCCGCGCCGGACGGGGATGGGCGGCGATTCGTCACCGTGACGGGCACGCCGCCTTCGGGGTGAGCAGTGACGGTACCGATCGGTCGTGGGATCTCGGTCGTCTCGAGCCGGAGATCCACCCGTTGTGCGAGGCGTGACGCCAACAACGTCAGATTCATGCGTGCCAACCCGAACCCGAGACAACTTCGGGATCCGGCGCCGAACGGTACCCAGGCGTATTCGGGGGCATCGGCGTCGAGATGACGGCTCGGGTCGAACCGCATGGGGTCGGGCCACGATTCGGGATCGCGTCCGGCGAGCAGCGGCGACCACGCGATGATCGAACCGCGGCGAATGCGATAGGGGCCGAGGTCGAAGCTGGTCGCGACGAGTCGGGGCGCATGCGCGCCGGCGGGATGGATACGGAGCGACTCGTGCACGACCGCGTCGGCCCAGGGCCGTTGCTCGTCGATGCCCACCGAATCAGCTTCGGCGCGGAGCCGGGCCCACACCTGGGCATCTGCGGCGCTGCGGTGAATGAGCCAACTCGCCGTGCCGGTTGTGGTGTCGTACCCGGCGCCGATGAGCGAGACGACCTGATCGGCGAGTTCCTGACGAGTGAGTCCCTCGGTGGCGAGCAAGACGTCGAGCACGTCGTCGCGTTCGCGTACCGGCTGGGCGCCCCGCCGCGCGATCTCGCGTTCGAGTAACTCGTCGAATGATCGACGCGATTGCCGAGCTCGTTCCCGGGCGCCGAACGGGAACGGATGCGGGGGTTGCTTCGCAAACGGGCGGTTGATGTATGCGGCCGCCGGTGCCAGCCGGTCGCCCACGTCGTCGGCGTCGAGGTCTTCACCGAAGAGGACTCGAACCACGATGCGCCGCACGCTGGTCTGGATGATCGGCGCGAGATCGATGGGTTCGCCGAGCGGAAGCGCGTCGATCATCCGGTCGAACTCGTCGAGCACGAGTTGCCTCCACGCGTGGAGCCGTCGAAGGGCGAACGCGGGCTGGACCAGGGATCGCCGACGGGCGTGGTCCTCGCCGTCGCTCACCAACATCGAGGTCGGGCCGACGAAGACGCCCAGGGCCATCTTGAACATCGGTCCCCAGCGGTACCGGTCTTGCGGGCCGGTCAGGACAACCTTGATCAACTCGCGGTCGCCGACGATCACGATGGCGGCGGGGCCCGCCTGGATGGCGAAGGTGCGGCCGTACTCGTCGGCGAGTGCGCCGACGGTGAGCATCGGTTCGTTCAGGATGTCGCGAGCGGCGCGCAGTGCAGCCGCACCTCTCGGGCCGGGGAGCGGCGTCATGCCCGTGGCGAGTCGGTGTCGATCACGAACTGCCACTGTAGGTCGAGGTCGGCCTGGCGCGAAGTTGCGCCGATCAGCACGCCGGCACCAGAGCCCGGTTCACACGTTCGCCAAATGTTGAGATCGGCACCATCTACGGCATGCGACGACACCGCCGAGCCATTGCCAGCGCATCCTTGATCCTGATCGCCTTTGGGTGCAGCATCGGCGGTGGGGGAACGGCAAGCGTCAAGGACACCTGGCCGGGTACGAGGGTCAAGTTCGATCCGGCGAACTTCGTCGACCCCCGGCTCGACACCAACCCGTTTCATCCGCTCAAGCCCGGCTTGCAATGGGTTCGAGGAGGCACGACCGAAGTCGGTTCTCGGGTCGTGCCGCACGAGGTCGTGACCACGATGACCGATGTCATCCGGGTCATCGACGGCGTGCCGACCATCGCGATGCTCGACGAGTCCACCGACTCACGTGATGTCTCCCAAGTCGGCATGGACTACCTGGCGCTCGACAAGCAGGGGAACGTCTGGATTCTCGGGGGCTACACCGAGGAGTATCAAGGCGGGGCGTTCACGAATGCCGAGAGCGCGTGGCTCGGCGTCAAGTCCGGGCAAGCCATCGGCATCCTTGCTCCGCCCAAGGTCACGATGAAGACGAAGCGATGGTTCATCGGCGCCGCGCCCGACGAAAAACCGTCGGTCGGCCAGTCGGTGCAGGTTGGTATTCGCCGGTGCGTGCCGTTCGGCTGTTACGACAACGTTCGCGTCGTGCAAGAAGGCAACGTCGGCGCTCCCGACAACGAGAACAAGTACTACGCACCCGGCGTCGGGGTGATCGACAACGTTCCGCTCGATGCCAGCCTGCACCAGGACCGCTTCGATCTTCGCAACTTCCTCCAACTCACGCCTGCGGGTCTGGCGGAGGCGAGCCAGACGCTGCTCGAGCTGGAGCGGCACGCGCGCACCACTGCGCCGGACGTGTTTGGCTCGGTGCCCGAGGCCAGGAGGGCGTCGTGATCGCGCCCGCAGTCGCTCGCCTCGACGACGTGTCGAAGTCGTTCGGCCCGACCGACGCTCCGGTCCCGGTGCTACGCGACATCGACTTGACGGTGCGCGCGGGAGACAAGGTCAGCCTGGTCGGTGAGTCCGGGAGCGGGAAGTCGACACTCCTGGCGCTCATCGCCGGTCTGCTCCGCCCGTCGGCGGGCTCGGTGGTGATCGACGGGGTCGCCATGGACGACCTCGATGACGGCGAACGCGCCCACGTGCGCGCGGCGCGGATCGGAATCGCACTCCAGGTCGACAACCTGATCCCGTTCCTCAGCGCTCGCGAGAACGTGGAACTCGCGCTGGGGTTCGGAGTACGGCGGAACCGCCGCGCGGCCCGGGAGCGTTCGACCGAACTCCTGGAACGATTCGACGTCGGGCATCGGGCCGATCATCGCCCCCGCCATCTCTCCGGTGGTGAAGCGCAACGTGTCGCGTTGGCCGTGTCGATGGCGAACGACCCGGCACTGCTGTTGGCCGACGAAGTCGTGGCCCAACTCGATCACGGGACCGCGACGCGTGTGGTCGACGAAGTTCTGAGCGCAGAGTTTGCGGTGCTGTTCGTGAGTCACGACGTCGCGCTCGCAGACCTGGCCGACCGTCGATATGCCCTGATCGATTCGGAGTTGGTGGCGCGATGACACCCGAGAATGCTGTTTCCGTTCACGATGTGGTCGTCGACTACCGAACCCCACGCGGTCCGGTGCGCGCCCTCGATCACACCTCCCTCGACATTGCCGGCGGGTCGAGCGTCGCGATCATGGGTCCGAGCGGGTGTGGGAAGTCGACCCTCCTCGGGCTGTTGGCCGGGCTGGCGGTGCCTACGGCAGGGACCGTTACCATCGGTGACCAGGTCGTGTCCGGGCTGTCCGAGCGTGCCCGCGTGCGGTTTCGCCGACAGGCGCTCGGCGTGGTGTACCAGGCCGACAACCTCCTTCCGCACCTCACGATCGAAGAGAACGTCGCGCTCGCGGCGGCGATCTGTCGGCGGAGCAGCACGGTCGATGCGCTCGATGTTGGGGTGCTCCTCGCGAGGCTCGGCCTCGAAGGGCTGGCCACGCGGTTTCCGGATCAACTCTCCGGGGGGCAACGCCAGCGTGCCGCGGTGGCGCGGGCGGTGGTGCACCGGCCCCGCCTGATCCTCGCCGACGAGCCGACCGGCGCGTTGGACCCGGCGAATGCGCGCGGCGTGATCGAGTTGCTGATCGACCTACACCACGACGTTGGAGCCACCCTCGTGATCGTCACCCACGATCCGGCGATCGCGGCCTACGCCACGACGCGGGTGGATCTGGCTCGGCCCGCGACGAAGATGGAGGCGAGTCATGTCGGCTAGGTATGTGGTGGCCGATCTGGTGCGGAACCCACGACGCACCTTCGCGACCGCGCTCGGGGTTGCCCTGGGCGTTGGACTGTTCTGCGGTGTGCTCTTCTTCGTGGATGGTCTCTCCGCGTCGATGACCCAGCGCGCGGTCGCGCCGTTGCCGATCGACATGCAACGCATCGTGACCGAACGGGTAGGGGGCGTGGTCGCCCTCAACCAACGGTTGTCCACTCGTGGTCGGCTCGCGACCGGGGATCGGGTTCGCGTCGATCTCGAGGTCGTGAACTCGGGAACGACCGCCGCCAACGAGGTGACCGTCCGGTCCGAGCCCGGGCCGGGTCTCCGGTTCGTGTCGGGCTCGACTCGGCTCCGGGGCGAGCCCATTGCGGGATACACCGACAATCCCTTGGCCCACGGCTTGGGTCGCATCGGTCTGAATGTCGGCACCGTCGAATCGGGCGAGCGGGTTCGGCTGACGTATTTCGCCGAGGCCACTCGATCGGGGCCGATCACAGGGACTGCTATCACCTCGACGTCTTCCAGCCGGGAGACCGTGAGCCCGGTGCCGGCCAACCGCCCCGAGTTGACCGGCCTCGCCGAGTTGGCGCGGCTGGTCCGGCGGGTCCCCGGCGTCAGCGACGCGAATCAGTTGGCGCTCGGTGATCTCGGTCCCGATGTCTTGTCGGCGCGAGGCGTGACCGCGCCGGGCCCCACCAAGGTCGTGGCGTTCGACGACGCCTACGCCCGTCGCGATGGGTCGATCAGCATGACCAAGGGCCGACTATCACCCAGTGGCGTGGTGCTGAGCGTCGAGGCGGCGCGTGCGCTCGGGATCGACGTCGGCGCGCAGGTGAGTGTGCGACTGCCGGACGCGACGACCCACGCCTACGAGGTCACCGGTCTGGCCGACCTGAGCCGCGCCCGGTCGTTGTTCTCGAGTCGGCGCGGTGGCGACCTCGAGACCTTTGTCTACTCCCGGAACTCAGTCGTGGTGTCGCCGGCCGAGTTCGACCGCACCGTGCTGCCGGCGTACGAACGCACCGCGACCACCCGAGGTGCGCGGCTCAAGACGCCGCCCGTGCGCGAGATCGATATCCGACTGGACCGGAACCTCCTCGCGTCGGATCCCGCGACCGCGGCCGAACAGGCCCGCAATACCGGCCGCCGCGTCACCGCGGTGGCCGCGCATCAGGACTACCTCCTCAACAACATCTCCAATACGCTCGACGTCGCCGCCGGTGACGCCGCGGTGGCCAAACGGTTGTTCATCTTCCTTGGGGTGCCCGGCGGCGTGCTCGCGGCCATGTTGGCGGCGTACGCCGGTGCGGTATTGGCCGAAGCCCAGCGTCGCGAGCAGGCGACGTTGCGGATCCGGGGAGCGAGTCGGCGCCATCTGCTCCGGATGCTGGCGCTGAGGACGACCATCCTGACGGGCCTCGGTGCATTGGTCGGGTTGGCCCTCGGATACATCGTGGCGGGTTCGATCCTCGGTCAGGCAACGTTGGGTCGGGCCAGCGGTTCGAGTCTGGTCACCTCCGCGCTCCTCGGGAGCCTGGGTGGATTCGCGGCGACCGGTCTGGCGCTGTATCTCACCGGTCGCCGGTCGATCGACCGCGAGATCAACGAAGATCGCGCGGCGCTCACCCGTCGGGTCCCGCTCTGGCGGCGCGTGCAGCTCGATCTGGTCGCGCTCATCGTCGTCATGGCCGGAACGGTGCTCGCGCTCCGCGCCCGCGCCTTCGACGGCGCGCCGGGGTCGGTGTATTTCGGGCGGTCGGTCGAACTGAACCTCCTGCTCCTCGTCCTTCCGGTCGCCGTGTGGATCGCCGGTGCGCTGCTGGCGGCGCGCCTGGCCGGTGCGGGATTACGTCGCACCCAACCGCAGTCGAGTGGCTCGATGGGTCGTCCGCTTCCGCGCCTGTATCGCCTGAGCATTGGTCGTCGCCCCTGGGCGATCGGGAACGGCGCGGTGATCGTCGCGCTGATCGTCGCGCTCTCCACCTGTCTGGCGGCGTTCACCGCGAGCTACGACGCGGCCAAGACCACCGACGCCCGCTACGCGAACGGCGCCGACATTCGGATCACTCCGAGCCCGACGTCGGCGCGGGCCTATCCGGCCACCGATGCGGCTCAATTCCAGACGACGGGTATTCGCCGGGTGACGCCGGTGATCTACGGGCTGAGCAACGTGATTCTGCGAAGCGCTCGAACCTCGGATCCCGCCAACCTGGCGGCGGTCGATCCCCGCACGTACGCCACGGTCGCGCCCGTGACCGATGCCCAGTTCTCGACCGGTTCGCCGGGTGCTGCGTTCGCTCGACTCGAACGCGACCCGTCGGCAGTGTTCCTGAGCGAGGACATGGCCGACTTCCTCAGGGCGAAGCCGGGCGACCCGCTGGAGATCACGTTGGTGCGATCCACCGCGGAACAGGTCGAGATCCGGATGCGGGTGGCCGGCCTGTATCGACGCCTCTCCGGGTTTCCCGATGGCGCCGACGCGCTCATGTCCGTGGCCGTCCACACCGCGGCGGTGTCGACCAAGACACCCGACTTCTTCTTGGCTGCTACGACCGGATCGGGCGACGGGGCACTGCGCGCCGCGGTGGCCGGGCTCGGGCGAGGCCCGGGAGCAGCCGATCGACTGCAGATCGACACGCGGCTCACGACGCTCGCCCGCGACCAGTCGAGTCTGGCCGCGTTGAACATCGCGGGCCTCGTGGACCTCGACTCGTGGTTCGCATTGGCCATGGTCGTGGTCACGATCGGGATCTTCGTCTTCGGCCTGCTCCTCTCCCGGCGCCGTGAGTACGTGACCTTGCGGGCCCAGGGCCTCGAACCGCGTGCGATCCGAGGCCTCATCGCGGCCGAGTCCGGCACGGTGGCGGTGATCGGCGTCACGGCGGGCTTGCTGGTCGGGGCGGCAATGGGCTTCTACTTCGTGACCGTGTTGCGCCCGCTGTTCGTGCTCCACCCTCCGTACTCACTGCCGCTGAGCGGGTTGGCGACGCCGACGGCGTTGGTGGTCGGTGCGACGCTGCTGGCCACGCTGGTCGGATCGCAGCTTGTGAACCGGCTCGAACCGACCGAGCTGCTCCGCGACGACTGAGCGGCCGTCGGGACCTCACATGTTGCTCACACGTCAAGACCCGTAGCCTGAGCAAATGCGGATACTCGTGGTGGAAGACGAGGAGCGAATGCGGACGCTCCTGGCCCGCGGGCTGCGTGAAGAGGGGTATGCCGTCGACCTTGCCGCCGACGGACCCGATGGCCTGTGGCACGGCACCGAGAACGACTACGACGTGATCGTGCTCGACGTCATGATCCCGGGAATGGACGGGCTCGAGGTGTGCCGGGCCCTGCGAGCCGCAGACCGGTGGGCGCCGGTGCTCCTGCTCACGGCGCGCGACGAGGTCGAGGCCCGAGTTCGCGGCCTCGACGCCGGCGCCGACGACTACCTCACCAAGCCCTTCAGCTTCGCCGAACTCGCGGCCCGGGTTCGGGCGTTGGTCCGGCGCCGCCATGGGATCCGGCCCGTCGTCGTCGAAGTCGGAGATCTTCGACTCGATCCCGCACGCCATCGGGTGTGGCGGGGCACCGTGGAGGTCGCCCTCTCCCCGAAGGAGTTGGCCCTCCTCGAACTGCTGATGCGCCATGCCGGCGAGGTCGTGACCCGCACGCAGATTCTCGATCATGTCTGGGACTTCGCCTACGACGGTCTGTCGAACGTGGTCGACCAGTACGTCTCCTACCTCCGGCGCAAGATCGACCATCCCTTCGACCGGTCCGACATCGAGACGGTGCGCGGCGTCGGCTATCGCTTGCGCGACGGCGATGAGTGAGGCCTGAGCGTGCCGATTCGGGTTCGGCTGGCAGTGGCGTTCGGCGCGGTGACGCTGATCCTCGTAATCGTGGGCGGTTGGCTGTTTCTCGGCTCGTTCGAGTCGGGGCTCGAACGCTCGCTCGCTCCGGGGCTGCGGGCGCAGTTCGACACCCTTGTCAGATCCCAACCGCCAACGGGCGCGGTCCTCACGAGCCGGGACCGGGTCGAACAGATTCTGGATCGCTCCGGCCGCGTCGTCGAGAGTTCACAAGAGGCGGGGCCCCGAGCTGTCATCGATTCGAAGGTGATCCGGCGCGCATTCGCCGACCCGACCTTCGTGAACATCGAGATTGGCCGAGAGCGAGAACCGTTCCGGGCCTTGGTCCGACGCGCGGCGATTGACGGTCGAGACCGGGTGGTCGTCGTGGCCACGTCGCTCGAACCGACGAAGGAAGCAGTACGGCGCGCGCGTGAGGCAATGCTCGTCGGTGGGGTGATTGCCGTCGTCGTAGCGGGAGTTGGCGGGTATGTCCTTGCCGCGGCGGCACTCAGACCCGTGGAACGCATGCGCTCCGAGGCGGCGGCGATCTCGACGCACGACCTCACCGGACGTTTGCCGGTGCCATCGACGAAGGACGAGATCGCGACCTTGGCCGTCACGATGAACGAACTGCTCGCCGAACTCCAGGGCGCGTTGGCACGCGAGCGGACCTTCGTGGCCGACGCCGGCCATGAGCTCCGGACGCCGCTGGCGGTCCTGCGCACCGAACTCGAACTCGCCGACCGTCCCCATCGGTCGGTCGAGGAGCTTCGCGACGCGATCGCGCATGCGGTGACCGAGACGGACCGGTTGGCACGGCTCGCGGATCAGTTACTCGTCCTCGCTCGGTGGGGGGCCGATCGTGAGGTCACTCGATCGGTGCAGTCGGTCGACGCGGTGGTGCGAACGTGTGTCGAACGGGCCTCGGCGCGAACGGGGCGCGCCGATGTTGCGGTAGGTTTCGATGGCACTGCTGCGTCTGCGCCCATCGATGCCGACCTCCTCGGTCGGGCGGTCGACAACCTGGTCGACAACGCGGTGCGAGTCTCGCCCGCAGGTGGCACCGTCACGGTGCGGGTGGCATCGGACCCGGCTTGGGTGGTGATCTCCGTGTGGGATGACGGTCCCGGGTTTCCCGACGAATTCCTGCCCCACGCGTTCGAGCGGTTTCGCCGGGCCGATGAATCGCGGGCCCGGGCCGAAGGGGGGACGGGCCTCGGCCTGGCCATCGTCCGGGCTGCGGCGGAGTCGCACGGAGGGTCGGCGCAGGTCGCCAATCGGGTTGGGGGAGGCGCGAGCGCGACGATCCGGCTGCCCGCCAACATGTGAGCGATCACACGTTGGCCTCATCGTGGCTGCACCTCCCGGAGCGCATGCTCGACGTCGAGTCCGGTCCCGGGCTCGGATCCCCATCCCCTCAGGAGTGACCATGAAGAAGCGAATAGCCGGAGTACTCGCGGCCAGCGTCGTGGCGGTGACCGCGTTCAGCGGTGCGGCGGCCATGGCGAGCAGCGGCGACCAAGAAGGTGGAGCGACCGGGCCCGGCGTGGCTGAGGCCAAGGCCGCCGCGGTGCGCGAGACCGGAGGAACCGTCAACGCGGTCGAGCGCGATACCGAGAACGGTGCGACGTGGGAAGTCGAGGTGACCCGCCCCGATGGTTCCGTCGCCGACGTGCGACTCGACGCGAACGCCAAGGTGATCGTCGTCGAAACCGACACCGAAACGGAATCGGCTCGCTGAGCACAACGACTGCACGCGTGTCAACGGCGACACGCGTGCAGTCGGCTCGGTCATTCCCGTACCGGGTCGGCCAACACGGCCTCGATCCCGCGGATCTTGTCGGCGACCAGCGCGGGGTTCGTGTCTCGGTAGTAGGGGATGCCGAAGACGCCGGTCAGGACCCACCCCTTGCCGCGCGCCCAGGTGGCGTCGTCGACTGCGAGGGTCTCGCGATACGCGGTGCGGGCCTCGCCGGTGAAGTGGGTCCACGCGATGGTGGTGTCGATGGCGGGATCGCCGACGCCACAGCATCCCCAGTCGATCACCGCGGTCAAGGCACCGTCGCGCGCCAGCAGGTTGAGGTACGAGAGATCGCCGTGGAACCAGACGGCCGGCCCGTCGTAGTCGGGTGCGTCGAGGGCGCGCACCCAGGCGGCCTGGACCGCATAGGCGTCGACCTCGTCACGGAGTCCCGCGATGCCGGCGCGCATCATCCGATCTTGGAGTCGGACCGGATCACCGCGACGGTGATGCGGGCCCGCCTGCGCGTCGACGCGACGCAGTGCAAGCACGAACTCGGCCAGATCGATCGCGGCCTGCACCGGATCGTCGAGTCGGTCGAAGGTTGCCGTCGCTCCGGGGAGCCACTGCACGACACTCCAGGGGTACGGAAACGTCGAGTCGGGAATTCCCGCCGCCACCGGTTGCGGTACCGACAGCGGGAGGTGGGGCGCGAGTGCCGGGATCCAGGCACTCTCCTTCGCGACATGTTCGACCGCCCAATCGATCCGAGGCAGGCGGACGGCGAGGTCGTTGCCGAGTCGATACATCGCGTTGTCGGTGCCCGACGACGGCACGCGCTCGATCGCCAGTTCGGCCCACTGGGGGTGTTGGGACCGGATCAGCCCGCGGACCAGGTCGACATCGGTGTCGACTTCGTCGGCATGCATCCGGGGGAGGCCCATCAGGAACAGTTGAGCACGTCGGACTCGATGTTCCCGCGGACATATCCGGCGCGGCGGGGTGGCGTCGGACGGAGCTTGGTCGACCGCGACCAGCGTCGCCGGGGTTGCTAACCTCAGAGCCGCTGGGTCAGGGCGAGCGTGAGGAAGCGCAGTGGGGCATGCAGGGCGATCGCGTTCGCGTTCGATGCTACGGGTGACGTGTGTTCTCGTGCTCGCGGTCGCTTGCACTGTTGTCGCGGCTGGAGCCGCGGCCGGTGCGGGAACCGTGATCGTCACGACACTCAAGCCTGCGGTGGTTGGCCAGGGTGGCTCGAAGACGATTGCCATCACCGGAACCGGCTTCACGACCGGGGCCACGGCAGCGGTGTCAGGCACTGGGATTGTGGTCAAGCGGACCACGTTCCTCGGTCCCTCGCTCGTGCGCGCAGTGCTGAGCGTGAGCGGAACGGCTGCGCTCGGAACGAGGGACGTGACGGTCACAGCCGGCGGAAGCTCGGGCACGTGCATCAACTGCCTCACAATCACCCCCGCGCCGCGCATCCTCGGGCTCACTCGCACCGGAGTCTCCCCGGGCGAGGTCGTGAGGTTCACCGCGATCGGGGAGAACTTCCAGCGAAACGTCAAGATCACGACCCCGAACCGGGTCGCGTTCAAAGTGGTGTACGTGAGTCCGGTCGAGCTGACGGTCACCGCGACGGTCAGTGCCGCGGCGACGCTCGGGACGCGCAACCTCACGGTACGAAATCCCGATGCTGGGAAGAGCGGCTGCGCGAGTTGCCTCTCGGTGCTGGCACCGGTGACGGTCGGCTCGGTGGCGCCGCAAACCCTGTCGCGGGGTGCAACGTCGACGATCACGCTGGGCGGTACCGAGTTTGTTGCCGGCGCGGCCGTGCAGGTGACCGGACCGGGAGTGACGGTCGGTCCGGTCACGGTCGAGAGCCAAAGTTCACTGACCGTTGAGATCGCGGCGGCGGAGGATGCTCCACCCGTTGCGAGGTTCATCACCGTGGTGAACCCGGACGGCCGGACCGGCAGCGCTCTCATCGGCGTCTCCGATGTCGCATTGGTCTACGGAGACTCACTGACCTGGGAATCGACCCCGTCCCTGAATCTCCAGGTTGCGGCCCAGCAACCGGCCTGGTCGATGCAGGTGCATTCACTCCCGACGACTGCGCCGTGTGTGTGGCGCGAGTGGTTGACTCAAGATCTTGATACGTACCGTCCCAGGATCGTTGCGCTGACCTCAGCAGGGAACGGCTACAGCCCGCTCGCTGAGTGCATGGTCGACGCAACTGGTGCGCCGATCGCAATAGGAACGCCCGAGTTCCTCGCCAAGACTAGGGAAGACCTGACGGCGATTTTCGCGGCGGTCTCCTCCCGGGGGATTCCCATGGTGTTCAACATCAGCCCGCCCATGCTCGACCCGGCGCGGAACGCCGCAGTAGCGCAGACCGGGGTGATCGCGACCGAACTCGCGGCGCAATACCCCGGGGTCAGCATTTCGCCCTACGTCCGTGATGCGCTGTCGGTGAACGGCGCGTACGCCGAGTCGATGCCGTGTCTGGCGACGGAGACGCTCGAACTTGGTTGCGTCAACGGGACGATTCCGGTGCGCACCACCATAGGAATTCAGAGAGGGCTCCACCTCTGTCCGATCGGACTCCCCGATTTTCCGTGGTTCTGCACGGTCTATTCGAGCGGTGAGACCCGGTTCGCCGACGCCGTGCTGCGGTCCGTGCTGCTGCCGCCTCCGCCGATCTCCGGATAGCCGCCGCTCGGCTCCGACGGCGGCTCGCTATCGTCCGGGCCGATGGAACTCTGGGAGCTGTTGGCACGGGAAGAGATCCGCGAGACGTTGGCCCGATACAACCACGCGGGCGATCGAGGGAAGTTCGACGAAATGGTCGCGTGCTTCGCCGCCGACGGCGTGCTCACGATCGTCGGCGGCGAGACCCAGCACGGTCGAGACGCAATGCGCGGGTTCTTCGCGAGTGTGGGCGCCACGGTGAACCCGGGCCTCACCCAGATGCGTCATTGCGTCACCAACGTCGTGATCGATCTCGATTCGGAGACGACTGCGCGCGCGTCGAGTTACTTCCAGGTGATCACCGACGTCGGCCTCGACCACTGGGGTCGCTATCGGGACCAGCTGGTCAAACTCGACGAGGGTTGGCGGCTGGCCGAACGCAGTGTGAAGACCGACGGGTACGCGACCAACAGCTTGTTCCGCTGAGTCGAGAACGGTCAGAATCCGCGCAAGAGGTCGGGCTGCTTGAACGCCGTCCACCCGCGGTCGCAGTTGAGGATCGCACCCGTGAGGCTGCGCGACGCGTCGGAGGCGAGGAACACGACGACGTCGGCGATCTCCTGCGGGTCTTGCAGGCCGGTGGCGTGGCCGAGGTCGAACGCGTGCTTCACATCGTCGTTGCCCCAGATGAGGTCGTTCATCGGCGTGTCGACGTACCCCGGGCTGATGGCGTTGACCCGAATGCCCAGCCGGCCCGCGCTCGGTGCCATCGACTTGGTGAGCAGCGCGACCCCACCCTTGCTCGCCGCGTACCCGTCGAGCCCGCCGAGGGGCAGGTGCGCCATCGACGAGGCGGTGTTGATGATCGAACCGCCGCCGGCCTTCGCGATCTCGGGGACCGCGTGGTGGCAGCAGTAGAACGTGCCGTTCAGGTTGATCGAAATGACGCGATCCCACTCGGCGGGGTCGATGTCGGGTGCGAATCCGTCGCGACCGGGCCACGCGACCCCGGCGTTGTTGTGCAGGATGTGAAGCGCACCGAAGCGGTCGACGGCGGCGCGCACGATTGATTCGCAGTCGGTGGCGACGGCCACGTCGGCGTGATGGGCGATCGCCATGCCGCCCGACTCGGTGATCTGGGCCACGGTGTCGGCAGCACCGGAATCGTCGATGTCGGCGACGACGACCGCGGCGCCCGCGGCGGCCAACGCCCCGGCACTCGCCCGGCCGAGGCCCGACCCGGCACCGGTCACGATCGCGACTTTCCCTGCGAGTGTCATGCCTCCATCCTTACCCGCTGCGCCATTCCTCGGCGGTCATCCAGAAGAGCACGGCGTCCTTCTCGCCGAACCGTTCGTTGGCGGCGATGGTGGCGATGCCTTCGTTGCGCATGCCGAGCCGCTCGGCGACGCGGACCGAGGCGACGTTCTCGACCTGGGGGAGCGAGCAGATCTCGGCGAAGCCGAGGGTGGTGAATCCCTCGGCTAACGCGGCCCGAGCGGCTTCGGTGGCATAGCCCTGCCCCCACGCGTCGGGATCGAACCGCCACCCCACTTCGACGGCAGGAAGGATATCGGGGAGGAACAGAGGGACCGAGAGGCCGACGTACCCGATCATGCGACCGCTCGACCGGAGGAACGCGAGCCACAGACCGAACTCGCACGACTCCCAATGGTCTCGTTGACGGGCGATGAAGTCTTCGGTCTGTTCCCGGGTCCACGGTCGATCGTACGGGTACTTCCAGACCTCGTACTTCGCGAAGATGTCGGCGAGCGCGTCGAGGTCGGTCGGGGTGGGCCGTCGGAGTTCGAGCCGTTCGGTGGTCACATCCCCGAGCGGATGGGACACGGGCGGATGGTGGCCGGCGGCAGGATGCACGCCCGCCGTTCTACCCGTTCCGCGGACTGTCGTGTTCACCAATTGACTTGGAAGAGGATCTCGCGAATGGCCGAGGGTCGTTCGAGACTCACGTAGTGGCCGATATCGGGGACGAGGTGGAACTGGCCGAGTCGAGCGCCTGCCGCGGCGGTCTCCGCGGTCTCAGGCAGCGGCGCGCGGTCTTCGGATCCACTGATGACGATGATCGGCTTGGACCATCCGCGCACGACGGCGCTGAGGTCGGCGCGACCGTGGAACGCGCGCACCCCGCGGACGAGATCGTCGATCGGAACGGCACGGGCGAGGGCGAGGGCGGCCTCGACCACCGCCGGGTCCGTGGCCGAACCGAAGAGCGGAGCCCAGAACTCGTTCCACGCGGCGTCGATGCCGCGCTCCGTGAGTGCGCGCACGGCGGCATCTCGCAACCCAGGTTCGGGCCGATGGCCCGCCTTGGTGCCGATCAGGCCGATGGCCCGTACTCGATCCGGAGCGAGACGAGCTATCTCCAACGCGCACGAACCGCCGACCGAGTTCCCGATCACGACGAAGGGCTCGGGACCCGCGAGATCAAGCACCGCTTCCGCCCAGTCGGTGATCGTGTCACCGAACTCGTAGAGGGTCGGCGTCAATGGTGCGTCGAGGCCGAGCGCCGGCGCGTTTGCCCACATCCCGCCGTCGAACGGCAAGGCGTGGAGGGTCACCACCTGCATGCCGGGCGACCCTAGAGGCTTCGATCGTTGACGGTGCGGGTCTGGGTTCGTACGGTGACGAACGTGTCAGGTTCGGAACTCCTCTTCGTGACCCAGGTCGCCCCGTATCCCGATAGTCCGGCGGGGGTGCACGGCGTCCTCGATCAAGCCGGGCGCGGCGTGGCCCAGATCGCGGAGATGCACGGGCTCCGGTCGCTGCTGATCGACGATGTCCGGGCCGTGAGTGCGGCGGAACTGTCGGTGGCCCGTGCGCTGGTCTTGTTCACGATCGGGGATACGCCGTGGTCGGCGGATCAGCGCGTCGTGATCCAGGACCGCGTCCACCGGGGATCGCTGGCGGTCGTCGCACTGCACTCCGCGCTGGACGCAGCCCAGAGTTGGGCGGAGTACGGCGAGCTCGTGGGTGCGCGCTTCGACGGTCATCCGTGGACCCAGACTGTCGATATCGAGGTGCTCGACCAGCGCCATCCGGCCACCAGTCACCTCGGCGCGAGCTGGCGTTGGCACGACGAGGTCTACCAATTCCGCGACCTCGCCCCTGACGCTCACGTCCTGCTCCGGGCCCCCGTCGAGCAGCTGGACCTCACCCTTTCGGGCGCGCGGGAACCGGCGTTCGGATACCCGCTGGCCTGGTGTCGACGCCCCGGCATGGGGCGGGTGTTCACGACCGCACTCGGTCATTTCCCCGCTGGATGGGAGAGTCCCGCCTACCTTCGTCATCTACACGGCGGCCTGGAATGGGCGCTGACCGAAGACGCCGAAGGGATCTGACGTGGACACCCAACCGATGGGGGATGCGGGCGAAGGGTTCGTGTCCGAGCCGTTGACCGACGACGACGAGTGGGTGAGCGCGCCGAGCCGCGAGCGGAACCTCTCCCCGTGGGCGAGTGCGATGCTCGAGCTCGAAACCTTCTCGCCCGTCGAATCGGTCCCGAAGGTGGCGGCCTCGGTGCCGGGATGGCGGGCGCGGACTCGCGGTCGGTTGACCGACCTCTTCGGCGATTTTCCGCGCAACGTACCTCTCGATCCCGAGATCATCGAGACCGTCGACTGCGGGAGCTACACCCGGGATCGGATCGTGTTCGACTCCGAAGCGACGATGAGCGTGCCCGCGTATCTCTTGGTGCCGAAGACTCGGCGCCGGCAGGGACCCGCGGTCATCGCGGTCCACGGACACGGGCCCGGTAAGGACCAGGTTGCCGGGGTGATCGCGGGCACCGATGGGCCCGACCCGACCCCCGATGCCTACGCGCACCAACTCGTCGAGGCGGGCTACGTCGTGTTGGCGCCCGACATGCGCGCCTTCGGGGAGCGCGCCGACTGGGCGCCCCATGACAAGTACCTCTGCGACGCCAACCTCGTGGCTGCGGTCGCCGCGGGCCGCAGTCCACTCACTTCGAACGTGCACGATCTCGTGTGCGCAGTCGATCTGCTGCAGGATCACCCCTTGGTCGACCCTGGTCGGATCGGGGTCGCCGGGTTCTCCTACGGGGGAACGCTCGCTTTGTTTCTCGCTGCTTGGGATACCCGCCTGCGCACTGCGGTGGTATCCGGCTATTTCTCGTCGTGGCGCGCCGCCCACCGGGTTCCCTACAACCTGTGTGGGTCGCAGGTCCTCTTCGGCATGCTGGGCCAGATCGAACACGTCGACTTGGGGGCGTTGATCGCACCGCGGTCGCTGCTTATCGAGTCCGGCGACGAGGATCCGTTGTTCCCGGTCGCCGCCGCGCGCGCGGCGGTCGGCGAACTGAAGCCGGTCTACGAGGCCATGCGCGCGCCGGCCGGCTCGCTCGATCATCACGTGTTCTCCGGCGATCACCGTTTCGACGGAACCACGATGTTGGGGTTCCTCGAACGGTGGCTGTGATGGGATTCGACGCTCGCCTCGATGCGTTGGGCCTCGAACTGCCCGGCCCGTACCCGCCGCACGACCCGTTGGTCGCGGTCGTCGTGTACGGCGGACGCGCCCGCACGTCGGGGCAACTCGCACGCGGCCACGATGGCGTGATCCTCCACTCGGGGGTGTTGGGCTCAGGCGTCGGGGTCGACGACGGCGCCGCGGCAGCCCGCTGGTGCGCGCTGAACGCGGTGTCGGTGTTGCGCAGTGAACTCGGGAGCCTCGACCGCATCGAGCGGGTACTGACCGTGCTCGGCTTCGTCGCGAGCGCGCCGGGCTTCGACCAGCAGCCGGCCGTCGTCGACGGCGCGAGTCGGGCATTGGTCGAGATCTTCGGTGACGCGGGGCGCCACAGCCGATCGGCGGTTGGGGTCGCGGCGTTGCCTCGCGGCGGTTCGGTGGAGATCGAGGTCGAGGTCGCGCTGCGATGACTCAGCGCATCGCCGTGATCGGCGGGGGCAGCTTCCAATGGGTGCCCAAGTTGGTGGTCGACATCGCCAACACGCCGAGCCTGCACGATGCCGAACTCGTCTTCGAAGATCTGAATCCCGACGCACTGCCGCGCATGGCCGAATGGGTTGCGCACGTGGCCCGGTCGCGAACGATTCCATTGCGGGCGCGGACGACCACGTCGCTGGCCGACGCGCTCGACGGTGCCGATTGGGTCGTCGTGACGATCTCGACGGGAGGGTTTGCCAGCATGCGCGCCGACCTGGAGATCCCGGCGCGTTACGGCATCGCCCAGAGCGTGGGGGATTCGGTCGGCCCCGGAGGAATCACGCGCGCGCTCCGGAACATTCCGGTGTTCCTGGGATTCGCCCGGGAGATGCAGGAGCGGTGCCCCGACGCGTGGATGCTCAACATCACGAATCCGATGACCACCATCTGCCGTGCGGTGACACGGGAGACACCGATCAAGACTGTCGGCCTGTGTCATGAGATCGCGGTGACCCAGTTCTTGCTCTCGCTGCTGCTCGACACCGACTTCCGGGAGATGCGGTTCGAAATTGCGGGCGTCAACCACCTGCCGATCATCACCGGGTTCACGATGGGCGAGGTCGACGGGTTCGATCGTCTCCGCGCGGTGCTCGACGATCCGGCCCGGGCCGCGGAGCGGCTTCCCATGGATCTGCCCGAGGCCATCGAGATCCGCAAGGGTTCGCCGGGGGAGCACTGGACCCGCGGCGATCTCATCGAGGCCAACCGGCTGAAGTTCGAACTGTTCGCTCGGTTCGGTGCGTTGCCCGCAGCGGGGGACCGGCACCTGGCGGAGTTCTTTCCCGGGTTCCTGACCGAGGAATCGCAGTGGGGCATGGCGTGGGGCGTCGACCTCACCACGATCGACGCGCGGGTGCAGTGGCAGTCGCTCCATCGGGCGGAACTCGACGCGATGTTCGCGGCGCCGGAGATCTCTCGGATGCCGAGCGGCGAGATCGTGGCCGCATGCATCGACTCGACGATCCGGAACCATCCCCGGGATCTCCCACTCAACCTCCCGAATACCGGCCAGTGTCCGGACCTCCCCGACTCCGTGGTCGTCGAGAGCATCTGCACCGTCGACGGTGCCGGGATGCGCGGTCGCGATGCAGCGGTGCTCCCGCCGGGGTTGGCCGAGCACGTCCGGCGGGTCTCAGCGGCGCAGGAGCTGACGGTCGAAGCGGCGGTCAGTGGCGACCGCGACGCGGTGCTCGCCGCCATGATGGCGGACCCGCTCGCCGGACGGACCGACTTCCAGGCCCTCGAACGGATGACCGACGAACTACTCGCCGCGACCGCCGAGTGGCTTCCGCAGTTCGCATGACCGACGCCACTCGGCGTCCCGACTTCCGCGTGGTCGGGTTCACCGACTTCCCCGAACTGCGGCGGCGGCTTCCGCGCGTCATTGTCGGACTCGTGTGTCTCGGTGCCGGTATCGGTCTGAGCATCCGCGCCCGGCTCGGGCTCAGCCCCTGGGATGTCCTCCACCAGGGCATCGCTGATCGTTTCGGCATCAACTTCGGGTTGGTGGTGATCGGCCTCGGCCTCGTCATCCTGATGTTGTGGATACCGCTCCGCCAGCGCGCCGGAGTCGGGACCGTCCTCAACACGCTAAGCGTCGGCCTGATCGCGGATCTGGTGTTGGAGATCACTCCTCGGTTGGAGGCCACGCCGATTCGGTGGGCCGCGATGCTCGCCGGGGTCGTGATCGTCGCGCTCGGTGTCGGTCTCTACATCGGTGCCGGGCTGGGCCCGGGACCGCGCGACGGGTTGATGACGAGCATTGCGGCACGCGGGCATCCGGTGTGGCTCGTTCGGACCGGGCTGGAGCTGTCGGCGCTCGCGGCGGGTTGGGCGCTCGGCGGAACGGTGGGCATCGGCACGGTGGTCTTCGCGCTCGGGATCGGACCGATGGGCCACTGGTTCCTCAATCGGTTCCACCTCGGCGTCGACGCGTTCGATCCTGATCCCGACGCGGCGTTCGGCGAGTGAACACCGTGGTGCGCGTCGGCGTGATCGGGACCGGGTTCGGTGCGCGCATCGTCGCCCCGGTGTTCGACGCGACCGACGGGTGTCGGGTGGTCGACGTCGTCTCCGCGCGCGATGCCGATGCCGTCACCGCATTGTGTGTCCGGCGCGATGTGGATCTGATCTCGGTGCACTCGCCTCCCTTTCTCCATCTCGATCACGTGACTGCCGCGATTGACGCGGGTCACGCGGTGCTCTGTGACAAGCCCTTCGGGCGGAACGCAACCGATGCCGCGGCGATGTGTCATCAGGCCGAGGCCGCCGGGGTCCCGGCCCTGGTCAACTTCGAATTCCGCTATGAGCCCGCGCGCCGCCATGTGCGCGACCTCCTCCGGGCCGGCGCGATCGGACGGGTGGAGCACCTCGTGTGGGTTCACGTGAGCAATCGATCTCGCGTGCCGCTTCGTCCCCACGGTTGGCTCTTCGATCGCAGCTCGGGAGGTGGGTGGCTCGGTGCCTGGGGTGCTCACGCCGTTGATGCCCTGCGCTGGTGGTGCGGTGAGATCGAGGAGGCGAGTGGTCGGCTTCGCACGACCATCCGGGCGCGACCCAACGCCGATGGCGTCGAGACCGCATGTGACGCCGACGACGGCTTCCGCGCCGATCTCGGCTTCGCCGACGGCATGACCGCCACGATCGATTCGACCTTCGCGGCTTCGGCATCGCTCGCGCCGCGGGTCGTCATCCTCGGAAGCGAGGCCAGTGTGGAGGTGGTCGCCGATCAGCGGGTGACGCTCCGCTCACTCGACGGAGAACGGTCGGACTGGACCGCGGCGACGCGCGCTGGCGATCCGCATCTCGTTCCGATGCGGTCCTGGGCGCTGGAGGTTCGCGATGCGGTCCGGCAGGGGAGTGTCGGTGCCGACCTGCCCACGTTCGCAGATGGTCTCGCGGTCCGGCGGGTGCTCGACGCGATCGCCGCGCCGGAGGGTCAGGGGGCTTCGGCGCCGGCGAGGAGCGCGAACACCTGACGCCAACCGACCGGGTCGATCGTGGTCGCGGCGAGGAGCGAGTGGGCGGTCTGGGTTGCGGCATCGCCTCGGGGCGTTCCCCGCCATACGGCGGCGGCGGCGAGGTGCGCGAGTGCCCGATCCAGTACCGATCCCGTCGCGTCGACGATCGCGAACGCGTCCCGCACTGCTGCGTCGGCGCGGTCCGTGGCACCGACGCGCGAGTGAGCGAATGCCAGCACGAGCGCGTGACGGTACCGGTCGGTGAACGTGACCAACGTCGGCGCGATCTCGACGGCCAGCGTCAGAGCATCGGCGGGACGCTCGTTGGCGACGAGTGCCATTGCGAACGCGACGTTGGTCGCGGCATCGCTGCCGGCTCCGATCGAAAGGTCCCGAGCATGTTCCAGCATTTCGAGCGCGGCGATGGCGTTGCCGTTCTGCAGGTGCGCGAGACCGAGCACCATGCGCTGCTCGTCGTTGATGAACCGCTTCCCGTCGACGTCGCCGAGCAGTTCGCTCGCCATGGTGAACGCGCCGGCCGAACCGGTCATGACCGCGATCGCGACCCGGATCAGGCCAGGAAGCCGATTCATGGTCTCGTCGAGCACCTGGAACCCGACGACCTCGACTTCGTCGATCAGGGCGATGGCACGGTCGTAGTGACCGGCCATGGTCTGGGCCAGGATGAGTGGGCTCATCGCCTGCAGCTCGCCCCACGGGTCGCCGAGATCGCGAAAGATCTCGACCGAATCACGCGACTCATCGATCGCGGTCTCGACGTCGCCCGTCCAAACGGCGACGTTGGCGAGGAGCACCGTCATCATCGCTCCTGCCCAGCGGTTGCCGAGTTCGCGGGCCTCCTGCTGGATACGGATCGCAAGGTCACGCGCTTCTTCGAGGTGTCCCTGGGTGTACCGGACCCAGGCGAGGAGGCCCAGCGCCCAGGAGACGCCGCCCCAGTCGCTCAGTTCGGCGAAGGTCGACGCCGACGTTTCCAGACGGGCCTCGGCCGTCGGGTAGTCGCCCTCGATGAAGGACAGCCAGGCCAAGTTCTGGAGCGCCCACGCGGCGCCCCGCTGATCATGGGCGTGGCGGAACAGTTGCAGGGCCTCGGAGATCTCGGCGCCGGCCTTCTCGCCGTTGCCACGGAACAGGGCCGTCATGCCCGAGAATCGCAACGCGTCGGCGAGCCCGCTGGGGTCACCGAGTTCTCGCCAGCGAGCCACGGATCCGTCGAGCGTTTGGGTCGCCGCGCTGAGGTCGCCTTCCTTGTACTGCACGTCACCGAGGATCGTGGCCGCGCTGGCCCGCGCGTGCGGATCGTTCACCTCGTCGGCGAGGCGGTGCACGATGAGGAGGTCGTCGCGCGCGCCCCCGGTGTTGCGTTGCTCCGCCCGGGCGCGCGCTCGCGCGACGTGGAGCGAACACCGTTCGGCAATCTCGGACGGATCGATGAGCATGATGGCGCCGCTCAGGTGCTTGGCGGCAGCCTTCCAATCTTCTCGTTGTTCGGCACGGCGCCCGGCCCGGGCGAGGAACGAGGCCGCCTCGCGTGCCATCTCGGGTGGCAGGCCCGAGCCGGAACCAAGCTCATTCAGGAGTGATGCCGCCAGATCGAAGTGGTAGCCGAGCCGCTCCATGACCTCTTCGATGCGGCCGGTGCGCTCACCTTCGTTGGCCAGCGTCTTGGCCAGCAGACCATGCCGACGCGCGCGCTCTGCCTTGGTCAGGGTGCCGTACGCGATCTCGCGAGTGAGCTCGTTGCGAAACTCGAATTCGCCGTCGACGAGATTCACGAGGCCCTGGTCGGCCAACGATCCGAGCGCCGTGGCTGCATCGGCGCCGTGGGTCGCCGACAACACTTCGACGAGCGCCACCGGGCCGCTCGTGCCGATGACGGCCGCATCCTCGATCACGGAGCGTTCCGAGGCCGAGAGCCGGTCGAGTCGGGCTGCGACCAGACCGTGCAACGTGGCGGGCAGGTCGCCCGGATTCGCGTTGCCGTCACAGGCCATGGCGGCGAGCTCTTCCACGAAGAATGGGTTCCCGCCCGACCGATCACGCAAGTTGGCTCGGATCGCAGGGTCGATGTCGGGGAGGAGGGATTCGAGCAGTGCGTCGGTGTACTCGGCGTCGAGCGGGTCGAGGTGGACGTTGACGACGTTGTGGCGGCCGGGCGGGGGTGACCAGTCGTCGGCGAACTCGACCCGGGCCGTCGCAAGCAACATCGCCGGCAGGCCGCTCAAGCGCTTCAGGAGCCGGGGGAGGAATTCGAGGAGCTCCGGGTCGGCCCAGTGCAGATCCGAGAGTATGAGGACGAGCGGGCGCTGCTCGGCGAGGGCACCGATGAACGCGAGTCCGGCCCGCAGCGCGTCTTCGTGGGCGCGGACCGGATCGACGGCCTCGGAGTGGATCGTCCGGCCCATGAGATGCACGAGGCCATCGGCGATCCGCCCGACCTCGGGATCGTCGGCTTCGAGCCCGAGCACGTCGGCCGTTTCTTGACGGGCGGCGGCGTATTGGACGTCGGTCTCGTCGTCGAGTCCGACCACGCACGCACTCGCGATCATGGCGCCGATCGGATACCAGGCATCGTTCTCGCCGTACGGAATGCAGTGGCCGGTGAGGACCCGGGCGCCGTGACCCTCTTCAGCCATGCGGCCGAGTTCTGCCGCGAGGCGGGTCTTGCCGACGCCGGCCTCACCGACCATGAGGATGAAGTGAGCCCGACTCCGCGTCACCGTGGTGACGAGGGACGCGCCGAGGACGACCATCTCTTCGTCCCGGCCGACGAGCGGTGTGAGCGGTCGGGCCCGACGGAATCCCGGCGGTGCGGTGGCACCGGTCGCGTGCCACGCGTCGACGGCTTCCTCGCGACCCTTGACCGAGAGCGAACCGAGTGGTTCGTAGTTGATGGCGTTTGCCGTCGCGTGGTAGGTCGCGGGGCCGACGACGACCTGGCCGGGCTGGGCAATCGACTGGAGGCGGCTCGCGGTATTCACGACGTCGCCCATCGCGGTGTAGTCGCCACCTGCACGGAGGGCACCGACGAGCACTTCGCCCGTGTTGATACCCACCCGCATCTGTAACTCCATACCCGAATCGGATCGGAGTTCATCGAGGTGGTCCTGCATGCGCAACGCCGCACGCACGGCGCGCTCGGCGTCGTCTTCGTGGGCGACCGGAGCGCCGAAGATCGCAACGAGCGCGTCGCCGATGACCTTGTCGACCTGGCCACCGTGAGCCACGATGTCTTCGGCGAGCCGTTCGAAGCAGCGATCGACGAGATTCTTGACGTGTTCGGGGTCGGCGCTCTCCGACATCCGCGTGAACCCGACGAGGTCCGCGAACACCACCGTCGCGACGCGCCGTTCGTCGTGGCGGGCGACGAGCGGATGACCGCAGTTCGGACAGAACCGGGCCCCGGCCGGAGCGGTGGATCCGCAGGAGGCGCAGGTCATACGAGCATCGTACGGTTGCGGGCGCCCGAACATTCCGGAAACCAACGTGCCCGTCGGCACGTCCGAGTCGCGCGCGCATGAACGGCGGCGGAATGCGAGGCAAATCCGTCGGTTTCGGTGGGCCTCTCACCGTACGCTGGTGCGATGTCGTCCGCCCGTAGCTTGCTCCGCGATCGGCGCATCGCGCTCCTGGTCGTCGGCCAGGCCGCGAACGCGATCGGGAGTTGGTGTGCCCTCGTTGCCGTGTGGGGGTACGCGAGCTTTCACTTCGATGCGTCGACGACCGACCTCGCGCTGCTCGGCGTGTCGTGGGCGCTGCCGATGGTGCTGCTCGGTCCGATCGCCGGTATCCCCGTCGACCGATACGGTCCGAAGCGAGTGCTGATCGTGGCCGATTCGGTCGCGGCGGGGGTCACGCTCCTCTTCATCTTCGCCGGGTCCTTCGAGGTGCTGTTGCTCTTGGGCGCGATCGAGGGGTGCACGAAGGCCTTCGCGGAACCGGCGTTCCAATCGCTCCCGCCCCGACTGGTCGACGACGAACATCTCGCCGCCGCGAACGGTCTGCTCGGCGTGGCCTTTCAATCGTCGATTGCGTTGGGTCCGTTGCTGGCGGCGGCATCGATCAGCGCGTTCGGATTCAGTGGCGCCTTCGTTGTCAACTCGCTCACGTACCTGATCGGAGTCGGCGTGCTCCTGCCGTTCCGGTTGGGGGCCGCGCCGACGACACCGGCCGAACCGCGTCGGCTGCGAGACGAGACGCGCGAGGGGTTCGCGATCGTCGCGGCGCGGCCGACGCTGCGGCGGGGTCTGGCGTTGGCAACGACCGTGTACCTGATCTGGGGGGCGTTCATCGTGATCGAACCGATCTATGTGCGCTCGGTCCTGCACGGCACCCCGACGACGTTCGCCTATTTGCAAGCGGCCTTCGGTGTGGCCCTGGTCGGCTCGGGCCTTCTCGTCACCGGCTTGGGTGACCGATGTGCGCACTGGTGGGTGGTCAGTGGCGCGGCAATCGGTTCAGGTCTCGGTGCCGCGATCTACGTCGGGAGCGAGTCGCTGACGATCGCCTACATCGGGATCGCATTGTGGGGCGTCGCGACGGCCTTCCTGCTCGCACCTCTGCGCACGTTGGTGCAGCGGGCGTCGCCGATCGCGGCGCACGGCCGCGTGTTCGCGCTCGACGGCATGTTGCACAACAGCGCCGATCTGGTCGCGCTGACCGCCGTCGCCTTGGCGGCCGGTGCTTGGGGCGTCCAGACCGCGGCGCTGAGTATGGCGGTGGTACCGGTGGTCGGCGGAGTGCTGATGCTCGTCTCTATTCGGCGCGGTCGTATGCCCGTCGAGGCGGAGCCCGACCCCCGGCTCGAGCCGGCCGCGACCTAGCCTCGCCCCATGCGCGCCCGCTTCGCCGAGGACCAGATCGAGGCTGCCCTCGCGGCCGTCCCGGCCTGGAGTCGCGACGGCGATGCCATCGTGCGGACCGTGGAGTGCGCCGACTTCGCGTCGGCGATTGCGTTCGTGGTGCGGGTGGGATTCCTGGCCGAAGCCAAGGATCACCACCCCGACATCGACATCCGGTGGCGGACGGTGCGCTTGCTCCTCACCACCCATGATCTCGGCGGGCTGAGCGAGTGGGACGTCGAACTCGCGGCCGAGATCGACGCGGTCGCGCCGTGATCATCGCGATCTTGGTGATCCTGGTCGTGCTGTTGGGATTCGCGGTGGTGATGGGCGTGGCCCGTGACCCTGGGCCGACCGCGATTGATGTCGCGATCGGGTATGCAGTGGCGACTGGGAACCGAGACTTCGACGCGGTGTATCGCCTGTCCGACGAGGACGTGATGAGTGGTCGAAACCGGTTGGACTGGATCCAAGATCAGCGCGCCCAGCCCGGGCCCGCATTCGCACCTGATCAGGTGCGGGTCACCGCGAGCCGAGAACTCGGCGCCGACGCCGAGGTGGAACTCTCACTCGGTGCTGGGCTCGCCGGTCGCGTCGGGCTCACGCGACGGCAGCGGGCATGGAGTGTTCGCTCATGGACGGTCGGGCCGGTGGTCGAGCCGCCCGCATGAACGGCGTCGGTGGCGTGCTCCTGACCGGCGGCACGAGCGCTCGGCTGGGTGTCGACAAGGCGACCTTGGTGCTCGACGGCGAGACGCTCGCAGCCCGGGCCTGTCGGCAGTTGCGGGCAGTGTGCGAGACCGTCGTGGAGGTCGGCCCGGGGTGGACGTCGGCTCCGGCGACGCGTGAGACACCGCTCGGCGCCGGACCATTGGTGGCCCTCATCGCGGGCGTCGATGCGTTGCGCAGGACGGGTCACGACGGTTCGTTGGTGTTGCTCGCGTGTGATCTCCCCGGTATCGAACCGGTCCTGGCCCGTCTGGCCGACGCGTCGCCGGATCGGGTGACGATGCCGATCGACGAGCACGGGCGGCGCCAATACGTGTGCGCTCGGTACTCGCCCGACGCCATCCTGCGGGCTCGGGAGCTTGTCGACGCGGGTGAGCGTTCGCTCCATCGACTGCTGGTGGAGTTGGGGCCCGCGAAGGTCGACGACGTCGACGGGTTCGCGCCGGGCACGTTCGCCGACATCGATGTGCCCGACGATGCCCGGCGCGCCGGCATCGACCTCCCCCGGTAGCCTCGCCCGCGTGTCGACCGAAGTGACTCGCCGTCCCACGACGCCCGTACGGGTGGGGGTCTGGTCCGGTGCCGAGGTACGTGACCGGCCCGACAAGATCGTCACCGAAGAGCCGATGGAGATTCGCCTGATCGGGCCCGCGGGCGATGCGGAACCGCTGGCCGTGGTCATGCGGACGCCGGGTCACGACTTCGAACTGGCAGTCGGGTTCGCAATCACCGAAGGACTGATCGACTCCGGTGCCGAACTCGCGGAGGTCCGGTACTGCCTCGGCCCCGACGCGCAGCAGGAATACAACGTGGTCACGCTCGCGACCCGTCGGCCCGTCGACCTGGCGGGTCGGCAGCGCAGCTTCGTGAGTGGCGCGAGCTGTGGGGTGTGCGGCAAGCAGACGATCGATGATCTTGCGGTGCACTGCGATCCGCTGGGCCGCGGACCCCAGGTCTCCATGACGACGGTCCTCTCCTTGCCGAGCGCACTGCGGACCGGGCAGTCGGTCTTCGACGCGACGGGTGGGCTCCACGCCGCGGGGTTGTTCACGGCCGCCGGGGACGTCACGGTCGTCCGCGAGGACGTCGGTCGGCACAACGCGGTCGACAAGATCGTTGGCCACCTCGCGCTCCAGGGAGAACTCCCGGCGCACGATCGAGGACTCGTGGTATCGGGTCGGGTGAGTTTCGAGATCGTCCAGAAGGCGGCCCGCGCAGGAATCACGGTGTTGGTTGCGGTCTCGGCGCCATCGAGTCTCGCCGTCGCGACCGCGGAACGGTTCGGCATGACGCTGGTGGCCTTCGTGCGAGACGGTCAGGCCAACGTGTACGCCGGAGCGCAACGGATCGAAGCCGTCTGATGGCGTGGCCCGGTTCGGCACGCATCAAGGCACCCATCCGGACGCGGCGTGACCTGTGGGTGGGGTACTCGCCGAACGGGATCGGTCAGCAGAAGCCGAACCACTTTCTCGACATGGCGAAGACCGTCTGGACCAACCGTCGGCATCTGCCGTTCGCGTGGCGCATCCTCAGCAAGGGCGTGTGTGACGGGTGTGCGCTCGGCGTCGCCGGGTTCCACGATTGGACCATCTCCGGCGTGCATCTCTGCACCACCCGGCTGAACCTGCTGCGGGTCAACACCATGGGGCCCCTCGACCCTGAAGTGTTGGCCGACGTCGACGCGCTGGCGAGACTCGATGGCGCCCAGCTGCGCGAGCTGGGCCGACTCCCGTATCCGATGGTACGACGCGCCGGGGAGCCAGGATTCACACGGGTGAGTTGGGACACGGCGCTCGATCTCGTCGCCGGTCGGATTCGTGCCTCGGAGCCCGATCGGTTCGCGCTCTACATGACCGCGCGTGGGATCACCAACGAGGTCTATTACGCGGCCCAGAAGATGACCCGGTTCATCGGCACCAACAATGTCGACAACGCGGCCCGGGTGTGTCACGCGCCCTCGACCACCGCGCTGAAGCGTGCCATCGGCGCCGCCGCGACCACGTGCTCGTACACCGACGTGATCGAGAGTGAACTCATCGTGCTGTTCGGCAGCAACGTCGCTAACGGCCAGCCGGTGTTCATGAAGTACCTGTATCTCGCACGCAAGCGCGGCGCGAAGGTCGTGGTGGTGAATCCCGTGCGGGAGCCCGGGCTCGAGCGGTACTGGGTGCCGAGCAACGCGGAGAGCGCGATGTTCGGTACGAAGATGGCCGACGAGTTCTTCGGTGTGCACACCGGCGGCGACGTCGCGTTCATCAACGGGGTGCTCAAGGTCCTGCTGGCGACGGACGGAATCGACGAGGCGTTCGTGGCCGACCACACCGTCGGCTTCGAGGCCCTGCGCGCCGAACTCGACGTCCAGGACTTCGACGACCTCGAACGGATTTCGGGCACGACCCGCGCCGAGATGGAACGGTTCGCCCAGCTCTACGCCGGTGCCCAGACCGCGGTACTCGTCTGGTCGATGGGGATCACCCAACACCGTCATGGCACCGAGGCCGTCACGGCGATCGTCAATCTCGGGCTCGCCCGCGCCAACGTGGGCCGGCGGGGGAGCGGCCTCATGCCGATCCGTGGTCACTCCGGAGTCCAGGGCGGCGCCGAGATGGGTGCGTACGCGACCGCGTTCCCCGGTGGGGTGACGATCGACGAGACGAACGCGGCGGCGTTGGCGCAGACCTACGGGTTCGCGATCGGAGCGACGCCGGGCCTGACCGCGGAGGAGATGGTGCTCGCGGGCGGGCGCGGCGAGATCGACGTGCTGTTTTCGAGCGGCGGCAACTTCCTCGACGTGCTCCCGGACCCCGCGGCGGTGCGTGATGCGCTGGCGCAGGTACCCGTGCGCGTGCACCAGGACATCGTGGTGACCACCCAGATGCTCGTGGAAGCGTCCGAAGCCGTGGTCCTGCTGCCCGCGTGTACGCGCTACGAACAACCGGGTGGCGGGACCGAGACCACGACCGAGCGGCGCATCATCTTCAGCCCGGAGATCGCGGGGCGCCGGATCGGTGAAGCCCGGGCCGAGTGGGAGATCTTCGGTGACCTGGCGGCGCGGGTCGATCCCCAACGAGCCGACCTCGCTCGGTTCCGTGACGCCGACGCGATCCGTACCGAGATGGCAGCGGTCGTCCCGAGTTATGCCGGAGTCGACCGGCTGGCCGGGCTCGGAGACTCGGTGCAGTGGGGCGGCCCTCGCCTCGGCGTGCACGGCCAGTTCTCGACGCCGGACGGGAAGGCGCACTTCGTCGCCGTCACTCCCCACGATCCCCGCGAGGAGGCCGAGGGCGACGGCGAGTTCGTGCTGAGTACGCGGCGGGGGAAGCAGTTCAACTCGATGATCTTCGCAACGACCGACCCACTGACCGGCGCCGTCCGCGACGCCGTCCTGATGAGTGCAGACGACGTACGCCGTCTCGGCCTGGCCGATGGGGCCGCCGTGCGGATCCGGTCGAGTCACGGCGAGATGGCGGCGCGTGTGCATGTGGCCCCCATTCGGTCGGGCAACGTCCAGGTGTTCTTCCCTGAGGGCAACCCGCTTCTGCCGGCGGGGATCCGCGACCCCGGCTCCGGAGTGCCGGACTACACCGCCCGCGTCGACATCACCCCGGCGCCCGCCTGACTAGACCCCCCACCACGCACCGTTTGGCATCTGGTGGTCGGTGGAGCACCACCAGATGCCAAACGCCGCGGGTGGGGGCTGAGGGGTGGGGGTCTGTCTGTCAGACTCGGCGTGATGGAACCCGACGCACTGATCGAGATGTTCGGCGACGTCTGTGAGGCGATCACCCGAGCGGTGAACCCGATCAAGGGCGTCGACCGCCGGGCCCGCACCGCCCGCCCTGGTCAGTACGCGATCGACATCGTCGCCGACGAGGCCGCGCTCGGGATTCTCGGCGGCCGGGAGTTCACCGTCGTGAGTGAGGAATCGGGGGTGAGCGGGCCTAGGGACGCGCCCCTTACCGTCGTGATCGACCCCATCGATGGCTCGAGCAATGCCGCCCGTGACATCCCCTATTGGGCTACGAGTCTGTGTGCGCTGGATCGCGACGGGCCGTTCGTGGCCATGGTCGTGAACCACGCCACCTGCACGGTCAACACGGCGGTGCGAGGGCAGGGTGCGTACCGGGACGAGGTCAAACTGGCCGCCTCGGACGTGACTCGGACCGAGGCGGCGTTCGTCGGGATCAGTACGTTCCCGAATCGGATGCTGCAGTGGAAGCAGTTCCGCGCGTTGGGTTCGTGCGCGCTCGCACTGTGCGACGTGGCCGCCGGTGTGCTCGACGGTTACTTCGACGGCGGCAGTGTGCACGCGCCATGGGACTATCTCGGTGGCTACCTGGTGTGTCTCGAGGCCGGTGCCCTCGTGGTGGACCTGCAGGACCGTCCGCTCGACATCGGCGATCCCAACGCCCGACGTCATCTCGTGGCCGCCGGCACGCAACCGTTGCTCGACGCGTTGCGGAAGGCAGCGGGGTAGTGGCGCTCGACCTCGCCGAACTCACGCGTGTCGCGGAGGTCGCAGCGCGTGCGGGAGGCACCATCGTGGTCGAAGGGTTCGGCGACCCGAGCAACGTGCGTGAGAAGTCACCCGGCGATTGGGTCAGCGACGTCGACACTGCGAGCGAGTGTGCGATCGCCGCGGTGCTCGCCGAGGCGGCGCCCAAGATCCCGTTCTTCGGTGAGGAGAGTGGTGGCACGCGCGCGGAACTCGGTTGGATCTGTGACCCGCTCGATGGAACGGCCAACTTCTTGCACGGGTTCCCGTCGGTCGGAGTGTCGATCGCGCTGGTGCGCGACGGTGTACCGATCGTGGGGGTCGTGCACGCGCCGTTGTTGCGCGAGACCTACGTCGCGACGCTCGGCGGTGGCGCGACCCGCGATGGCACACCGTTGCGCGTCTCGGATCGTCCGCCGGCCAACGCGATGGTTGCCACCGGTTTCCCGTTCCGGCATCAGGATCTCAAGGCGGCGTACCTCGACGTGTTCGGACGCGCACTCTTCACGTTCGAAGACCTGCGCCGCGCCGGCGCCGCGAGCATGGACCTCGCGTGGAGTGCGGCCGGCGTGTTTGACGGCTACTTCGAACTCCGACTCGGTCCGTGGGATGTGGCCGCAGGGGCGTTGCTCGTCCGCGAAGCCGGGGGAGTGGTCACCGATTGGGACGGCGACGACCGCAGCTGGCTCGAGACCGGCAACATCGTGGCGGCCCCGCCGGGGGTTCATGCCGAGCTACTGAAACTGATCGCCGAATCGGGTATCCAGCACTCGGGAACATCCGCCGATAAAATCGGTTGACCGAACCTGGCCGGGTCTGGCATTCTCCTTCCGGTCATCCGACCCACTTCTTCACGCCAGGGAAACGACACGATGAAACGCCGCACCGAGCTTCAGCACCAGCATGATGCTGGGCTCGCGCGCGCGTATGCCCACGTTTCGTGCCCGATGCCGACGACCGCTTCGTGGATTGCCGCCCCGATTTTCTGGGTGAATGGCACCGGTACGAAGCGCCGGCCCCGGCCCCTGATCTTCTCGCCGTAGCGACACCGCTACCGCAAGTACTGACCAGGCCGCCGGGGCAACCCGGCGGCCTTTCTGTATTTCCGGCCCAGTTTCTGGGGCTTTCCGATCACCGAGCACCGACCAAATACACGACACCGACACACCGACACAACGAGACGAAGGGGGACCACCAGTGTTCGCACTCGAGTGGGAAATGACCGACACCGAGGAATGGCGGGAGCTGGCCCTGTGCCGAGATGGCTCCGCCGCCCTCACCGAGCTGTTCTTCTCCGAGCAGCTCGATGACATCGCCCGGGCCAAGGCGTTCTGCCGTGAATGCCCGGTGATGACCGACTGCCTCGAGGCTGCGCTGGTCCGGCGTGAGCCTTGGGGTGTGTGGGGCGGCGAGCTTCTTGCCAACGGCAAGGTGCTCGCCCAGAAGCGGAACCGGGGTCGACCTCCCAAGGTCAGACCTCCCGAGCTCCTCTCACCGGTGATCCCGGTGAGAGAGGTGCTTGCCGCTCGCCAGTCCGCGTGATCCGCGGATTGACGTCGATTGGAGGTCGGGTGCGTGATCACACCTGACCCCGAGTCGATCAACAACCGGGTCGCCGCATTCGACGGCGGGCCGGGGTGACGCAGTCAGAGTCGACGTCGGGGCAGCATCCCCCCGCCGCCCCGACCGAGACAGGGACACGATCACGTCCCCAGACGAGCCCCGGCCCGCAGGCGGCGCACAGGCCCACACCCCTGCGGTGGCGGTCGCTCCGAGTCCTTCAGCCGACTCGAAGCGACCGCCACTGTTCAATTCTCAGGCTCGTCGGGTGGGAGTGCATCGACGATGGCCTCGGAGTATCCGAACTGGTCGATCAAGAGTTCGCGGCGGCGTTCCGGCGAGAGGGGACCGTCCGAGTGTCGGCCGTCGTGGTCGAGGCGGATGAACGCCCCACCGCCCATGGTGAGGACCTCCTGGTCACGATTCTTCGTGGCGAACAGCGCCGTGTTGAACCGACTCATCCCGCGCGACCGTTCGTACCGCGCCGAGTAGTGGTCACCGTCGACGTTCGGGTCGAGCAGGAGACACCCCAGCGTGCCGGCCTGTGCGCCCGACTCCCAATGGACCCGCCACGAATCTTCGACCGGCTCGACCCGCACGGGCCGTAGCGGGTGATCGAACTCGGTCGGTTGTCCGGGGACGAGGAGGACCGGTTCGTCGGTCAGCATCGAGGAGTCGACCCAGTACTGCTCGTCGTCGAGCGTCACGATCACCGTGCCGTGGGTGTGCTCGCGCCCGAAGATCTCGTCGCCCATCGCGGCTGACCCCAGGCGGGTATCGAATCTCAGCGTGTGCAGCAGCGCGCCGAGCGCGCGCGAACTGGGCCAACAGGTGCCCCCGATCCCGTGGACGAGCCAGAGGTTGAAGAAGTCTTCGGGCATCGTGTTGCGGAACGGCGTGTATCCCTCGACGAGATCGATGCGCTTCATGACGTTGTCGAACGGGACCTTCCGGCACCAGGCGCGGTAGACGGCTCGGAGGCCACGTGGTCCGGGCGCGGGGAAGGTCGAGAAGCCGAGCCGTTCGAGGACCAGTTCCAGGGTGGGAACGTTGAGCGCTTCCATAGCGGACATGGTGACCCATCCGGCGGGCTCGATCCGGTGCGATTTGGTTCGGGTACCCTCGTAGCTCGTTCGGGCGCTTAGCTCAGTTGGTAGAGCGCCGCCCTTACAAGGCGGTGGTCGGGGGTTCGAGTCCCTCAGCGCCCACCCGTTGTCAGAATTACAACGTTTGGCCTGGTCAGGTGCCGTTTCGCGTGACCGATCGCTTGGGCATGTTTGTCTTCTTATTCAAACCCTGGCGGTACTCGAGCGGTGGTGTTAACGGGCCCTTCGCGTAGGATTTCGACGCCCTCGTCAGGGTTTGAAAGCCGTCCCCAAAGGTCCACTCGTTGTGGAAATGACACCGTTGTAGTTCACGCAGGCGCCCTGATCGCCCGGCGCTCACGTCGATGACCGTCCCGTGCGCACTTCGGTGCAGCGACCCGAGTCCCCAAGCATCAATCGGGCACCCTCACGCGGCCGGCCGAGAGTGACTGGGCGATGTTCCGGGCGCGCAACGGGCCGGGATCCCCGTGGAGATCCCGGCCCGCAGTACGCGATCGACTCCTACCGGTGGGTGCCGCGGCACTCGACACCCGGGCCTTCCCCGGTGATGATCGGGACCAACGCCGACACGTCCTTGCCGTCGCCGTAGACATCGATCGCCTCCTGGACGATGTCGCCGAAGGACTCCACGCGGCCGCCCTCGAATTCCTCGGTGGCGTCCGGAGTGTCGTTCTGGCCGGAGAACGGTCGCTCGGTTGACGCCGACTTCGCGGACGGTGGTACGGATCGAGACGCCTCGCGCACCCACCACTAGCGCGCGATGTCGATCCCGCAGTTCTTTCGGATCCAGGGGGCGGCGGCGTTCTGGATCTGCTCGCCGGTTGCGTAGAGGGGCTTGAGGAGTCGTTCAGCTTCCCGACCGTCGTCCGCGGTGACCAGCGCATCGGTGAGACGCATGGTCCATTTCAGACTGCTGCGTACGGCGTCGCGGTCGGTGCCGTCGACGACCGCGACGCCACCGTCGAGCTCGCGGAGAAGTTCTCCGATTCGCTGGTACCTGGACTGCTTTTCCTCGAAGCTGCCCTCGCTGTTATCCGCAGTCTTGAAGCGCTCGTCGATCTCACGAATCGTGGCGCACCATTCCTTGCGGTCATCGACGGTGGGTTCTGCGGCTGAACCTCCGGTGTCGGTGCAGGCTGCGAGAACGAGGAGCAGGGCGACGGGGGTCAGGCGTCGCATCGTCGGGGACGGGCGCATGGGATTCTCCTTGGTCCGGGGCTTCGGCTCGATCTGGGGTTCATGCCTACAGTCGGTCGGGGCCGGCTCGCGGGTGACGCGTGGTCCGGTGGTTGAGCAACGGGATGGTCAGCGGGCCCGGACGGGATCCTTGCTGCGCGGCGTCAGCAGGCCGGCGATGAGGAACAGTGGGGCTGCGATCATCGCGGGGGTGCCGATGATCGCGAGGAGAGTGTCGGTGATGGTCCAGGAGTCACCGACTGTGAGCTCGAAGGTGGCCAAGGACAGCGCGAAGGTGACGCCGAGGACAGCCGCGGTGCGGAGTCGCTTGCGGCGCAGGGAGGAGTCCGGGACTCGTAACGAAGCAGCGAGCGCACTGCGTTGGGTCAGGCCGAGGGCGAGGCCGGCGATCAGCAAGACGATGCCGATCTGGCTGTCGAGGGTCAGCATTGCGACACCGCCGAGGCAGATCAGTCCGACGGTGATGTTGAGAGCGGTGGTGCTCTGATGCTGGTTCATGAGTTGCTCCAATCGGTAGCGGGGGATGGTGATGGTGAGGTCGAGGCTGGTCCGGGCCCATGCGGCTCGGGCACCGCGGTCGGTGACGAGGTCGGCGAAGTGCTGCACGAGGTCGTCGCTGTAGTCGCGGCGGAATTGGCTCGGGTAGAGACGGACGAGACCCCGGTAGAGCCGGTGTCGGTCTCCCATGTCACGCCAATCCGGGGCGCAGGTTGGTTCGCGCCTGCCGCACTAACCCGGAGAGCCGGTCCGCCTCGGCTGCGCAGACCCGCTCGCCGAGCCCGGTGAGGCGGTAGTACCGGCGACGCTGATCGTCGTCGGCCGCCGGGCGACGGGCCAACTCCTCGGCGAGGCGCTGGTCGACGAGGCGCTTCAACGTGCCGTAGAGCGTGGCTGGACCCATCCGCACCACGCCGTCAGACGACGTCTCGACGGCCTGCATGATCGCGTAGCCGTGTCGTTCGCCGGCGGTGAGGGCCACCAGCACGTGGAACTGGGCCTGCGGCAACGGGAGGAATGAGGTCGGATCTGGCTGCGCCATACACCTATTCTATCACTTCTCGATGTAGTGTCAAGTGATAGAGTTCGGAGCTGCATCAGAACCTTGCCAAGCTGGTGGCACGATCGTCACCTAGATCGAGACGGCGTTCGCGTAGGGCGAATCCGCACCACACGCCGCGCCCGCTGGCGCGTGGCGGGCACACGCCTTGACGGTGCGGAGGGTGTCGGTCGCGTCAATCGAGCCAACCTCGGCGGGGTCGAATCGGTGCTCCTGCTCGGTGGAGTTCCCTTGCCAGGGTTCGTTGGTGCACGCCGAACTCGCTCGCTGCGAGCGCGAGCGACGCGCCCTGCTCGTACCGTGCTGCTGCCAGGGCAACGGATTGGTCGGTCATTTTGCGGACTACGCGCCGTCGAGCGATGCCGGCTTGGTCGAGGTGGTGGATGATGGTGGTCCGGTGGATCTCGTAGCGACGGGCGAGGTCGGCGATCGAAGCACCTCCGCGGTACCGGTAAATCAGCTGTTCAATTTCCGCTCGAGACAGCCGTCGTTGCACAGGGTTTGAAAGCCGTCCCCTTTCCTCCGGCAGTCCGTCTCCGGATGGATCCGAAGCCCGATTCGGGCCTTCGCCAGGTGCCTTCCGCGAGCCTCCCGACGGTCGTGACCCCTGTGCCGTAAGGGTTTCGACCGTCTCGTCAGGGTTTGAAAGCCGTCCCCAAAGGTCCACCCGTTGTCAGAATTACAACGTTTGGCCTGGTCAGGTGCCGTTTCGCGTGACCGATCGCTTGGGCATGTTTGTCTTCTTATTCAAACACTTGGGGAAGTCGACGACGACTCTGGGATTGGGGCCGGGTTGATTGTTTTGTCTGATCGGTCTGTCGCTGTGTGCGGTTGCTGTCGCGCTCACGCATGCTGGCCGAGCGTCGAGGCGGGCCGGCGCTTGTTGAAGTGACGCGCGCGTCAGGTGATGAAAGACTCGGCGGCGGGTCCCGTTGGTAGGGACAGGTCGCAGTGAAGCGGTTGACGACGGCGCCGATCTCCCTTCACTCTGTGGCGGTGGTGAATGGGGGATTTCCCCGATTCTTCATCATCGAGGTGGCGCGATAGTCGACGCATGACAAATATTGTGGCAACGAGTTCGGCGACCATCGAGCGGTTCAACGTCGCGGACGATTTGGCGGAGTCGCTTGCAGCTCTCGAACGCGATGGAGCGGTGATCGTCGAGGGGCTGTTGCCCGCTGAGGTGGTAGCCCGGGTGAACGCCGAGGTCGAGAGCGCGGTCGCCGCTGCTGATCCGGACGGGCCGATGTTCAACCCGATGGCGAAGGCATTCATGGGTGCCTTTACTAAGAACGTCCCTGGGGTGCCGGGAATTTCACGGACATTCGCGACGGACGTGATGTGCCATCCCCTGTTGCTTGGCCTCGCCGGCTCTGTCCTCGGTCCGAGCTGCGCCCGTTTCCAGCTCAACCTTGGCCAGATCCTCCAGCGAGGCCCGGGCTCGGAGGATCAGTGGCTCCATCGGGACGAAGGGGTGTGGGTCGACGTACCTAAGCCATCTCCCGAGCTGCAGCTCGCGTCGGTGATCGCACTCGTCGACTTCACACGCGACAACGGCGCGACTCGAGTTGTACCCGGTAGCCACGAATGGCCCGACCGTCACCTGCCGATGGACGGGCAGAAGGCGCCTACCGCGGAACAGATCGCCATCGCGGACATGCCCGCGGGCTCGGCGCTGATCTACACCGGCGGCGTGATCCACGGCGGCGGCGCCAACAGCACCGAGCTGCCGCGGCGGGCGGTGCACCTGAGCTACTGCCTTGGTTGGCTGCGCACCGAGGAGAACAATTACCTCTCGGTCCCGCCCGCCATCGCGGCCGGACTGCCGCGAGAGGCCCAAGAGGTACTCGGCTACTCGGTGTATGACGGCATCTCGCGGGGTGGGGGCTACCTCGGCATGGTGCGCATGCAGGATCCGGTCGATCTCCTCGCTCGCGACGAGCTCTGAGGTCCGTGTGAGAACCTGCTGTGGATGAGTGAGCTCGACGGGAGGTCCCTCGAACTGCAGGGTCGGGCGGCTCATGCCGCAGGTGATTACACAGTTGCGGCCGCGGTGTACGAGGAAGCGTTCGTCGCCTACCAGCAAGTGGGTGAGCGCGCAGCAGCGGCTCGTGCTGCGCGAACCGTTGGATGGTTTCGGGGATGGGTCTTCGGTGAGTGGGCGGTGCACCGGGGTTGGGTCGCCCGGGCTCGACGGCTGCTCGAAGAAGCTGATGACGAGCACGGTCGGGGCTGGGTCGTGCTCGACGATGCGATCTCGGGTAGCGATCTCGAGGCACAGCGCTCGCTGTATCTCGAGGCGATCGACGTGGCGCGGCGTACCGGCGACCATGATCTTGAGTGCGATGCCACCGCGTCGCTCGGCATGATGCTGGTCTTCTCCGGCCGAGTCGACGAAGGCATGGCCTACCTCGACGAAGCCTTGGCTGCGATCTGTGGCGGTGACGTGTCGGAGCTTCCGGTCGTCGAAGGCTGCCTGTGCGGCTTGATCACTGCATGCGAACGGACCCGCGACGTCGGGCGAGCTGAGGAGTGGCTGCGCGCGGCCGAGCGGGTCATGCGACGCGGCAACCTGCTTGCAGTGGCGGGGCACTGTCGGGCGCATTACGCGGGCATTCTGGTTGCAGCGGGACGATGGGAGGACGCCGAAGACGAGCTCATCAGTGCGCTCGACCTGCTGCCCGAGGGAATTGCCGTATGGCAGAGCGCTCGGTGCCGGCTGGCTGATCTTCGCTTGCGACAGGGTCGCCTCGAGGACGCCGAGCTGTTGCTGGCCGATATGGACCACCATGAGGATGCGGCGATTCCACTGGCAGCATTGCATCTCGCCAGATCGCGCGCTGACCTCGCGATTGAACTGCTCGACCGAGTGTTGAGCGCAGGCCCGCAAGAGAATCATCTCACCGTGCCGCTCTTGGCCATGAGTGTTGATGCGCACATCGCCGGGGGCGATCTCGGCTCTGCTCGTCGCTCGGTCGACCAACTCAGCGAGTTGGCGACCAGTCAGCCGTCGACCTACCTGCAAGGGGTCGCCGCCGTTGCTTCCGCTCGGCTCTGTACCGCGTCCGGCGATGGCGACGCACGGGCGGGCTGGCATCAGGCGTTGACGTTGTTCGCGTCAGCACGGATGCCGGCCGAGGTGGCGTCGGCCCGTCTCGAACTGGCTCGCGTCATCGCCGACGATCGGCCTTCGGTAGCGATCGCCGAGTTGGAGGCTGCACATCAAGCATTCGAGGAGCTCGGCGCGCGCCGCAGTGCCGACCAGGCCGCTGCGCTGCTGCGCGCACTCGGAGGACCCATCAAGACCGGCCCCAAGCGAAAGACCGAGCTCACGCGGCGCGAGGACGAGGTGCTCGAGCTCCTCGCGCTCGGGCTCTCGAACGCCGCGATCGGCGAGAGGCTGTTCATCAGCGCCAAGACGGTCGAGCACCACGTCGGGCGGATTCTGTCGAAGCTCGGCCTACGGAGCCGATCGCAGGCCGCCGCCTATGTGGCCCGCCGCGGGTGATGGCTGAGACGTCGGAAATGGCGGAGAACCACGCGAGGAGCGTGCGCGGACGCTCAGAAGAACTGAAGAGCGAGGCAGACGGAGCGCGGGCAGTCCCCGGGCTCTCCTATCGCGATGTCGAAGACGGTCGAGGCGTGGGCGCCGAACCCGCGCCGACCTCGGCGAGGAACGCGCCGTTGGTGTAGAGGCGGGCTGCCGCGGCGAGCGTGTCGTGTCCCAGTTCGCGACTGTGGCTTCGGGACGCTTCCTGCCTCAACGCTTGAGGTGCGCCATGACGGTGGTCCGGTGCACGCTGAACTGTTCGGCGACATCGTTGACGGTGTCACCGGATCGGTAGCTGGCGACCATCGTGTCGACCTCCGCGGGTGGGAGTCGGTGCTGCAGATGTCTGGGTGCGGGCGGTGGAGTGGTCCGCTCGACGCTCGTGGGGGAGTGTTCAACGGTGCCAACCTCGGCGCGGTCGAATCGATGCTCCCGCTCGGCGGAGCTCCCGCGCCAGGGTCCGTTGGTGCACTCCGAAGTCGCTGGCCACGGCCGCGAGCGACGCGCCTTCGTCGTACCGCGCCGCGGCCAAGGCAACCGACTCGTCGGTCATCTTGCGGACCACCCTCCGACGAGTGACACCGGCATGGTCGAGGTGGTGGACGACAGTCGTCCGGTGGACCGCGTATCTGAGGGTGAGGGCGTCTATCGACGAGCCGCCTCGATAGAGGCCGACCAGTGCGTCGATGTCGGCCGCCGGCAGCCGTCGTTGCACAGGGTTTGAAAGCCGTCCCCTTTCCTCTGGCAGTGCGTCGCCGAATGAACCCGAGACCCGATTCGGGCTTTCGCTGGGGGTGTTCCGCGAGTCTCTTGACGCACGCGACCCCCGTCCTGCAAGGGTTTCTATGGCATCGTCAGGGTTTGAAAGCCGTCCCCAAAGGTCCACACGTTGTCAGAATTACAACGTTCGCCCGGATCAGGTGCTGTTTCGCGTGACCGATCGCTCGGGCACCTTCGTCTTCTTATTCAAACCTACGTTTGGCCTGGTCAGGCCCTTCGCGTGTCCGATCGCTCGGGCATGTTCGTCTTCTCTTTCAAACCCTCCCATCACTCGCTGCCGTCGACCGGCGACGTGGCGCTCTGGCGACGTGATGCTTGGGTGCGGCTGGTTGTCGTACCTGGGTGCGAGGGCCAGCGACGCGATTCCGGTTGATTCTCGGAGCAAGTCTCGTAGGCTGGGACCATGAACCGCATGCGCAACGACTCGGGCGACGAGGAGCCCGACCAGATCGCTCATCGCCGCGAAGAGGCTGCAGAGGATCGCGAAGGGGATGCCTGGGAGCGTGGGGGGGATGCTGGGGCGCGCGAAGGGGCTCAAGAGGAGCGCCAAGGAGCTGCAGAGGAGCGCGACCAGATTGCTGGCGACCGCGACCAGATCGCTTACGAGCGCGACCAGATGGCTGACGACCGCGAACTGGCTGCTGATAAGCGCGACCAGATCGCTGGCGAACGCGACCAGATCGCTGACGAGCGCGACCAGATCGCTGACGAGCGCGATCAGATGGCTGACGACCGCGACCAGATCGCTAAGGATTCAACCACCTCACCTCCAGGTCGAAGCGACCAACAGGAGAGCGCATAACAGCCTGTCTGGTTGCTCGCTCAAGGAACGTTGCTGGACGCCGCGGTGGGGCGCGGCGACCGCACCAGGCGGGCGGCAGAACCCACCCCGAGCGGCCTTCGGTGCCTACCTCTCGTTGAGGTGCTTCGCTTATGGTCCGGTCGCACGGCTCGGTTCGCGGGTCGCCGCGCTCACGACATTCGAGGAGTATCCATGCCGACCATTGTCGGGCACCACGACATCTCCAAGGGCAAGGACCATTGGCTTTCCTCCCCGAAGCGGGAAGAACTCTTCGGTCCTCTCGGCGTCACCAACATCAGGACGTTCGTCGACCCGCAGAACCCGAGCCACGTGGCCGTGCTCATGGACGTGCCCGATCTCGATGTATTCACGGCAGCCATGCAAAGCGAAGCGGCTGCCGAGGCGATGGCATACGACGGGGTCCTTCCCGACACGCTCGTGATCCTCGTCGCGGAATAGCCGCACTGGGCTCTCGGTCGTTCCCGGCGACAGCGGCTGCGGGACATCAGCAATCGCGGTGGCTCTGCTGTTCAGGCACAGCTAGTGAAGTAGCTGGCTGGTAGCGACTGCCACAGAACCGCCGACCTGGTCGCGCCGTTCTAGGAACATCAGCGAACGCTGCGGTGCGCCACGGGCCCGGTCTCGGGGTCTGAGCGCAACCCTTCGCCGTGTGGCAGCGTTCACCAATGACGCTTGCCTCAACACCAGGATCGACCTCGCCCGCGCCCATGATCTGGGACCTCGTCACGCGGGCATCGACCGCGTGGTCGAGCCACGACGCGGAAGGGATGGCGGCGTGCTACGAGGACACTGCCTCGCTGACGATTAACGGCGGCGCACCGTCGACGGGACGGGTCGAACTGGCGGCCACCGCGGCTAGCTACATGGAAGCGTTCCCTGACCTACGCGTGAGCGTCGACCAGGTGCTCGTGGCCGGCGACTCAGCGTTCTGGGTATGGACGTTGACGGGTACGAACACCGGACGAGGTGGTACGGGAAACCGGGTGCGCGTCAGCGGCATCGAGGTATGGACGATCGGCAGTTCAGGTCTGGTCTCGAACTCAGTCGGCTACTACGACGCCGCGACCTATGAGCGTCAGCTCGCTCACGGCATCGAGGGATAGGCCTAGCGACTGGCGTTCTTTACGAACACTGGCCTGGGCCACGGGGCGGCACCAGAGCGGGCAGGACGTGCCGCGACCGTGGGGCAGGCGAGGAGCGAAAAGGGTCTTCCCGATTGTTTCAGCGTCGATGGCGAATCGATCGGTGACCGCATCCGGGGTTGAAGCTCGCATGTGGCCAGCAATGAACTGCTCGCCAATGCGGCGGTGCCGTGCCTCCTGCTTGCCCACGGCCTGGGTGGCGAGGAAACTGAACCCCTGTACCGTTCGAGGCATGGCAAAGGGGGATTGAATGGATGCATGTCAGGCGATCGGCAGAGCGACGGAGCGCTTCCTGAGGGACGCTGCGCTCGTGACGACGACGGCGTGGGCGATGCCTCCAACTACAGGCCGTTGGTCCGTGAGTGAAATAGCGGAGCATGTCACGGTCGCTAACGGTGGGGTTCTGGCTCAACTCGAGCGGCTCAGTCCCAACGGTGGTGCAACTCCTTCTGTCTTGGACGACGAAATCCCGTTTCTTTTCTACCGAGGTGATGAGCCGCCCGATGTTGCTGCCCCGACCGGGACATGGGTCGATAGACATGAGGCTCTCGAACGTCTTCGGGTGAGTGCCGATGCGCTGAAAAGTTGGGAGTCGAGTGATGATCTGCGCCGATTGGGAGCGAAGCATCCGGTCTTCGGGCTTCTGGACGGCACGCAGTGGTTGTTGTTTGCGGCTGCTCACATGGAGCGGCATCGCGCACAAGTGGTTGGCTTCAGCCGCGAGGATTGATGAACCGGCGTGATGCCGATCAAGGGTCATGAACCGCCTTGGTGAGCTCGGTATGTTGCGGGCGGCCGGGGCTTCGGAGCACACCTTGTCGAGCGTTCGTTTGCGTGACAGGATTCTCACGCGTATTGCCGAGCGAGAGGGCTGATCATGGCGGAGTTCCCGGCGATTGGTCATGTGGCGTTAACGGTCCGTGATCTTGGAACGAGTGTCCCGTGGTACCGGGCGCTGATCGGCTCTGATCCGGTGATGGATGAGGATACGGGGGCGTTTCACCACACGGTCTTCTTGGTTGGGGGGACCCTGGTCGGGCTGCACCAGTTCAGCGACCGGCCAGTGGACAGTGCGTTCAGCGAGTTCCACGCGGGTCTGGACCATCTGGCGTTCGGCTGCGCGACTCGGAACGAACTCGAAGAGTGGCAGCAACGCCTCGATGAGCTCGGGATCGCTCATGGCGGGATCGTGGACGCTCCCTACGGTTCAGGGTTGTCGTTCCGAGACCCCGACAACATCGCGTTGGAGTTCTTCGCTCCACCTGGGTGACTGGGGTGCGACGAGGGTTTCTGGAATCGGGTGTCCTGCTGAAGGATCGGGTTGTCCCAAGCTGAGGTGGACATCATCTCGGGTGAGATTTGCGCGCCCTTGGATGGGCGGCGACGGATGCTCCCGAGGCTGCGACGGTGTCCGTGTAACGGCCTAGGCGGTACCCGCTGCTGAGGGGTCGGTACAGTCGCGCTTTATGACTGACGTCGACTACGCCGTGATCTATCGGAGCGTCCGACTCCGGGTCGCGGACCTGGTCCGGAACCTGCCCGCCGATGTGCTCGTCCGTCATGTGCCTGCCACACCGGCCTGGCGTGTTCGGGACGTCGTGGCCCATCTCGCGGGTGGAACTGCTGACGTCCTTGCCGGCAACCTCGAGGATGTCGCGAGCGACGCGTGGACCCAGGCCCAGGTTGATGCCCGGATCGACGTGCCCTTCGTCGAGGTCCTCGATGAGTGGGACCGATGCAGCGCATCCGTCGAGCCGATGATCCAGGACTTTCCACCGATCGTGCGGATGATGCTCCTCACCGACGCGGTCACCCATGAGCACGACATCCACGGCGCGATCGGAACCGAAGGCGACCGCGCGAGCGAAGCCGTGGCCTTCGCCTTCCACGGCGTGTCGCGCGCGATCGGCGCGCAACGCGGCGCCGGTGGCGCCTTGCGCATCGTTCATGAGGGTGGCGATGCCGTCGTCGGCGACGGGGAACCGACCGGGACCGTGCGGACGAGCAGATTCGAGATCGTCCGCGCTGGCGTTGGTCGCCGGTCGTATGAGCAGATCGGGGCGTGGGACTGGGACGGCGAAACGTTCGTCGAGTCGGTCGTCCTTGGTCGCTTCTCGCCCCCTCGCCCAGATCCCTTGGTCGAATAGCCGACCGGCGGCAGGGCTCATCGGATGGAGCACACCGTGCGGCCGGTCTGAGCGGAAGCACCGGACCCAATCTTGCGGGGGATCGCTCGCCGCGCGAAGTGACGCGGTGTACGGACCTCTTCTTGGCTTGCCGTGTGACGACGAGGGGAACGGCTAGTACGAGATCGAGGTGAACGCAGGTTCAGTAGCCTCCGGCGATGAGTGACCTTGGCGCCATGACGTATCCGCTGCCGGAGCGTCCGGCGTTGGCTGAGGTCGCGGCGACGCTGGAGGCGTCCGGGCACTGGGCGTTGGTCGTTGACGACTTGTGGCGGCTGGTATATGCCACCGACGGGTTGCGGCTGACGTTCGGTGCCTTTGAGGGGCTCGCACATTTCGCGGTCGGCGAGCACTGCTTCGGACCGGAGGCGATCCGGGCTGCGCTCGGCTGGCGTATGGGGTTGAACACCACCGAGCTCTATCGGGAGTTCTTCCTCGGCCTCGGCGGCTACGTGCTGGCCGACACGCCCGGAGGCCTCGACGCGCTCCGTATCGCGATCGATCCCTCGTTGGTCGGCGTTGTCGACCAACTCACGCCTGCGGAAGCGTCTGCATCCTTCTTTGTGTCCCGCGGGATGGGTCTGGACCGGCCGGTGGGCATCCACGCTGTCGCGATCCGCATCCGTGACGTAGCCGGCCTCGCCGGCACGGCGATCATCACGAAGCCGGATGCTCCGATGGCGACCCTCGGCGCGCTGACCAGCATGGGCGACACCGGTCACGTGGAACGGATGCAGCTGGTCGCGAAGGCGGCGCGGCGCCCGGCGGCGATCCTGTTCGCTGACCTGGAGGGTTCCTCGCCGCTGGCCCGACGGTTGTCGACCGCCAGTTACTTCGCGCTCGGGCGTCGACTGGTCCGTGTCGCGGATCAGTGCGTCATTGATGCCGGGGGTCTCGTCGGCAGGCATGTGGGGGACGGGGTCGTGGCGTTCTTCCTCGCCGAGACCTCTGGGTCCGAATCAGCCGCCGCGCGCGCAGCCATCGAGGCGGCACGCGCCCTCGACCTTGCCGTGGCTGACGTCGCGGCGCGCAGCGGTCTCGGGCCCGACGACGTCGGTCTCCGATTCGGACTCCATTGGGGATCGACCCTGTACGTCGGCAACATCACAACCGCGGGGCGCACGGAGGTGACGGCACTCGGTGACGAGGTCAACGAGGCCGCGCGCATCGAGGCGTGCGCAACCGGCGGACGCACGCTCGCTTCAAAGAGCCTGATCGAACGTCTCGATGACGCGGACTCGGCCGCACTCGGTCTCGATCCGGATTCGATCACGTACACCGCGCTGTCGGATCTCGCGAC
>JANLRZ010000064.1:0-8601 GCA_031362155.1 Acidimicrobiia bacterium
GCGCTCATCGTGAAGTTCATGGCGAACTACTTCTTCGCGCCCCAGGAGTACGCGCCGGTACCGGTTCGTCAGGACGCCACCCACGATGCGTACCTCTTCGAACAGGCGCCGACGCGCGGGCTCGGCAAGATCCGCTTCCACGATTGGGCCGAGACCTTCGACCGGTTCCACACGCCCAACGTCGAGATCTTCCGGAGCCAGGTCGAGACGTTCCGGTCCATGCTCGAGGCCGCGGCTCCCGAGGGCGCCCAGGCCACCGATATCGACTTCCTGCTCGCGCTCGGCGAGTTGTTCTCACTGGTGGTCTACGCGCAACTCATTCTGGAGAATGTGGAGCTGCACGGCATCAGCGAGCAGGTGACCGAGCAGATCTTCGACGTCTTCGTCCGCGACTTCTCGGCCGGCGCCACCCGCCTGCACGGCAAGTCCGCCACCTCGGAGAAGCAGGCGGAGTTCGCACTCCAAATGGTGCAACGGCCCCACAGCGACCCGGCCCGGTTCGCCACCGTGTGGGACGAGGCCTCGGCGCTGATGGACACCTACCAACTCGCACCCTGAGTAGCCCTCGACGAGCCGGTTGCGCAGTCATGAGGAACGCCTGCCCGCCGGGGTCTACGACGGGTTGATCGCCGCGATCACGATGCCCATCGCGTCATTCATTTCGAAGTCGTTGTTGAAGTCGTAGCGGGACCCGTCGAGCGTGCGACTTGCCGCCCGTTCCCCGTCCCGGGTCGTCGGATCGTTCGAGTAGCGAATCCGAACGGTGAGTTGCTCGTTCGCCGCGACTGTCTTGGGAGTGGTGGGCCCGACGTACTGGAAGTCGTCGATGTGGGTCGGATGCTTCACGGGCGAGAGAATCGGGGTCCATTTCGCGATTTGGTTTCCCGCCGCGTCTTCGAGCACCGCACTCGCGGCTCCCGTGTGAATATGGGCGAAGAGGTACACCAATGTTCCGGCAAACGGCACGGTGAACGATTGCGTGAACTCGACGCCGGTGACGCCGCTGTGAACCTTGCGGTCCTGACGAAGGATGTCGATCGGCATTTCTGTCGCCGTTGCTGTCGTCGGCCGATTGGCCACCACACCGAACGTGCTCGAGAACCCTCCGCCCGCGCTCGATCCCATGACCATCCAGAACGGCACCACGTTTCTCGTGGGGCGATCCTGGAGGCATTCGTCGACGGTGATCGTCCACTTGACGGCCACCACCCAATCGACGTCAGGTCCCTGCACGACTTGGACTGGCTTGGCTGGATCGATGTCGGCCGGATCAACGTGGCGATTGCGGAGGTCGACATCGAAGCGCCATTGATCCCCCGGCTGGACGCGGTAGTAGTAGGGATCAGGGAGCACCACCGGTTGGCGGTCGTGTCCGGACCCGGTGAACACCTCGCTGATACCCGATCGATACGCATCGCCGTTCACGTGGTGGAGGTGGACGCGATGGTGGTGATCGCCGAGCAACGATAACGAGGGAATCATTGATGGGCTCGGCTGCGACGGGTCGGCTGCCGTTTTGGGTCGGCCCCACATCTCGAACCGGTACTTCGTGATCCCCACGTTCTGTGTGAAGGGATTGGTGAGGGGGTACTGCACCACGGGTTGTGCTCGTTGGTCGCCGTACTGACTGGCTGGCACGTAGATCGGCGGGAGCCAGAACTCGTGATCCTTCGGCGGATTCGACCGACGGCACTTCCACGCGTCGTACCGCTGCCGCCAGTGCCAAAACTCGTTCATCGCTTTCCAGCGGGGCCATGTGGGATCGTCCTTGAACCGGCCCGGGTACGTGTTCATGTGGATCCTCCTGCCTGCGACGGCTCCTGCGATGCCGTCGGGTGGGCATCTAAGCATGTCGAGCGGTCGAAGCGCTACCGGCCCGCATGCCCTGGCCGTCGACCGAGTTCGCTGAAATCGTTCAACGCCCGGACGTGTCGTAGGGTGCGTCCATGGCCAAAGCGAAGAAAAAAGGTGACCCCAGTACGCCCCGCGGTTCAGGCGAGGGCCCTCCCGGCAAGAAGCAGCGGAGCAAGGCGCGCCGCAGCAGCGGGAAGCGGAAGTAAGCCGGCCCACGCGAAGCCGCGACTGCGGTCTCGAGGCCGGGAGTGAACGCCCCGATGGTCGAACTCGAATGGAGTCCACCATGAGCACGAACGAACCCGCCGACGGCCGCGTCGTGTCCGCGGCGCGCCAGGGCGACATGCTCGCGATCGGCGACCTCGTCGTCTCCTACGGGTTCGCGGTCGACGACAAGGACTGGACCCGCTGGGAGGCGCTGTTCACGCCCGACGCGTTCATCGACTACACGCACAGCGGTGGCATCACCGGAACACCGGCGGAGATCGCCGCATGGTTGCCCGCCGCGATGGAAGCGTTCATGTGGACGATGCATTCGGTGTTGACCCACGAGATCCGCTTCACGGGTCCCGATACCGCGACTGGTCGGCTGCACCTGTTCAATCGGAACGCCATCGAGTGGAAGGGCACGACCGAGTTCTCCGACGTCGGTGGCCTCTACCTCGATGAGTACCGCAAGGTCGGTGACGCGTGGCGCTTCTCCCGCCGGGTCGAACGCACGCTCTACGTCACCGGTGGAGAGTTCGCCGCGCTGGTCCGCGGCCTCGCGGTGACGACCGCGCCCGACCAACGGCCGCCGACCGGCTGAGTCCCGCGTTCAGCCGCGGTGGAGCAGCACGCCCGCGGCCGAGACCCACACCGCGGCCATCGACACCATCACGCCGATCGCCCACCGCGTGGTCGTGACCCGCAACTCCGCGACGTCGGCACGGATCTCCGCGAAGCCGGCCCGCATCTCCGCCCGGATGGCCGACGCGATGGCGTCGGTGCGGGTGTCGGCGGCATCGAAGCGCACCTCAATCGCATCGAACCGGGCTGAGATGGCGTCGAACCGGGCTTCGTACTTGGTGTCCATCGCGTCGAATCGCGCGTTGGTCGTGGCGTCGGACGCTTCGAATCGACGGTGGAGGTCGTGCTCGAGCGAGTCGACCCGTTGGCGGGTGGCGACATCACCCCACCCCGACGGCGGCAACATCTCCATCAACGTGATCGCCACCTCCCGGCCCAACCGTTGCTGGGCTGCTTCGAGGAGCGCAATCCTACGTGCTTCGGTCACGGTCATCGTCCGGCCGTCGGCTCGGTCATGACGCCGCCTCCTCGCTGATGCCGTTGAGTTCCTCGTACCGATCCCAACGGTGGTCCCAGTCAGAGCCGTGTTGGTGGTGACCGAACTCGGGTCGCATCCACGGGAGTTGCCAGAGTCCGAGGTCGAGCAGTGCCGCGCGGAGCGACCGGTGGGCTACGTACCGGCCGGGTCCGTCGCCGTCCGCACGGTCAAGGGGCAGGTACCGGTACGCGTCGCCGGCCTGATCGAGGTTCAGGTAGTGGCGGGTGTCGACGTGTTTGAACAGCGAGATTTCCGTGGGGCGGTCGGCGCGACACCAGTTCATGAGCATGAAGTCGTCCGGGTCGAAGAACGTGTCGGCCGGAACGGGTGAACTCCGGAGCCGGTGGGCGACGAGGCGCAGGGGTGCGAACCGTCGGTAGAGCAGGTCGGGACTGGGGTGATCGCCAGGCATGGAGGCCTCCGAGATCGATGGACCAAGAGGCGCGCCTGAGCGTGCGGATCACCGACGGATCGGCTCATTGGAGAGTGTGCCATCAGGGTGTGACACCGGCGCGCGTCGGGGTCCTGCGGCTGAGCGGCCGAATCGGTATGGTTGCCACACTTCGGACAAGGGCGGGGTCATGAGAAAGAGCCGACAGCTGATCTCGGCCGGTGTCGTCGTGCTGCTCGCGACGGCGGGTTTGGCGAGCGCACCCGCGAGCGCCTCACCTGCGAGCGCGTCACCCGAGAGTGTCGCCGTGCAGCTCGCAGTCTCGCCGAGTACCGAGCTCACGAACGGCCAGACGGTGACCGTCACGGCCTCTGGGCTTGTACCGGGTGATGCCGTGTGGCCGGTGGAGGACTGCGCGTCCTACTGCCAGCGGCATCTCACGCCGAGCACGGTTGCTGATGCGTCCGGCCGAGCCACGTTCGTCGTGCCCGTCGAGCGCTATCTCTGGGACAGCCTGTTCGGCGTCTGGAGCGACCCGCCGCTCGACTGCGCGTACGTCACATCGTGCCGGATCCGACTGGCCCACCACGACGACAGCCACGACGAGGGGTATGCGTTTGTGGCGTCGCAGCCGATCACGTTCGTTCGCGCCGTGGCGACGTCGCCCACCGTGACGGTTGCGGCCCCGCAGCCACTGCCGGCCGACATCACGACCGATATCCGCGGTCAGGGCTTCGACCCTGGCACCGCGGTGTTCGCAGCTCGCTGCTTCGCGCGTTCAACGTCGCAAGGGAGTGGCGAGCACTGCGACCCCGAGACCCAAGGCGTCGCCGACGGATCCGGCAGGGCGACGATCAGTCTCGAGCTCCGCCAGCGGACGCTGACCGGCGACTGTCTCGACCCCGCGACGATGTGCACCGTCCGCATGTGGGGCGGAGCAGCCATCCCGCCGGTGGCAGTAACGGTTCCGATCACCTTCGATCCGAACGACACACCTCCGCCGCCGCCGGTCATCGAGGTGACGCCGACGACCGACCTGGGCGTTGCCGGGACGGTCAGTGTGCACGGCGCCGGCTTCCGTCCCGGCCGGTCAGTGTTTCTCAACCAATGCATCACGGCCGGCGGCGGATCGATCCCGTGCGCGCTCGACGCGATGTTCGCAGCGACGGGCGTGGTCACTCAGAGCCGGGCGGACGGCACCTTCGACGCGTCGCTACCCGTCCAGCGTTACATTCCGCAGATTCTGGAGCCGGTGGTCGACTGTGTGACGCCGCCCGGATGCCACGTCGTGGCCAGCGAAGACCAGGACAATCCCGCGGCTGCCGTCCCACTCACCTTTGCGACCGTGACCAGTGATCCGGTGCTCACCTTTGAAGGAGTGACCGTGTTGGAGGGGACGAGTGCTGGCCCCACCGTTGCCCGAGCGCACGTGCACCTCGATCACGCCAGCACCGCGCCGGTGCGCTTCCGGTGGTACCCCGAGAGTTACGCCGACCTGTTCGGCGACGTCGGAGTCATGGAGATCCCGCCCGGCCAGACCGAGGCCGACTTCCCGGTCTCGGTCCGGGCGGATTCGATGCACGAACCCGACGAGACGGCACGGTTGATCGTGATGGCGATGGAGGGCGCGCAGATCAATCCCGCGACGCCTGCACTCCCGGTCCGCATCATCGACGACGACCCGGTGCCGCGCGTCTCGGTCGACGACACCATCGTCATGGAGAACGATCCATCGGGACAAGCCACGGTGCACCTACATCTGTCGAATCCCACGCAGGACCGGGTGAGGGTGCGCTACCGCACCCGTCACGGCACTGCGCACAAGCACCGCGACTACGAAGGTCTCAAGCGTGTCGAGGTACTCGGGAGCGGATCCGGAGACGGTTCGAGCGATCGCTACTTTCACGTCCCGTTGATCGACGACCACCGCCGAGAGCGACTGGAGTATTTCGACCTCGAGCTGGTCGACGCGCACAACGCACGGATCGCACATGGCCGGGCACGAATCTGGATCGTGGACAACGACTGATCGCCGGCTGACCGGGCCGCCGCCTACGTGTGAGCCCGCACGTCGATGCCGGGAAGGGCACGAAACGCGGAGCGGTCAGCAGTGACGATCGTCCGATCAGAGGCCTTCGCGGTCGCGGCGATGATCAGGTCGTGCGCACCTCGCGGGCTTCCCAGTGAGCGGACTTCGACGAGGAGTTCGGCGTGGGCCTCTGCCACATCGACGTCGTAGTTGATCACCGGGATAGTGCAGATGATGTCTTCGACGTATGCGCTTCTCGATGCTTTCCGCCGGCGGTCAGCGAGCAGCGCTCCTACCCGCAGCTCCGCAACTGTGATGGCGGCGATCGCAATGTCGTCGTCGTCATCGATGACCTCGTCAAGGTTGTCCGCGGACCGCTCCGCGTCGATGAGAAAGGTGGTGTCGAACAGGAGCCGCGTCACGATCGGGTGTCGATCTCGAGGAGTGCACGGACCTCGTCAAGCTCGTTCGCCCAGTCCGGATCAGGTCGGTGCCGGCGCAGCAATGCCTTGACGTCGGTGCCGAGACCATCGTGCATCGGCTCGAGGTGGGCGATGGCTTTCCCTCGGCGGACGATGGTGAAGCGCTCGCCCCGGTGCTCGATCGCGTCGAGGAGGTCAGCGAAGTTTCGAGCGGCGTCGGTGGCGGTTACATCAGGCATGTCGATCAGATTATCAGAGAACGTTCAACCCGCGGCCCGGCTCCCCCTACTGCCGTCGGGCGTCGTCCCGATCGTTGGTTGCGTGGGCGCGCTTCGCTGAGCTTCGTGAGCGATGATCCGCGCGCGGTGGTGGACCCCTCCCTCAGCGCCGGCGCCAAAGCGGCCGCGGCAGCGAAGGCGGCCACCGCAGGCGGAACGCCCGAAGTCAAAGCGGCGATCGCCGACTACAAGACCTGGGTCCAGACCAACTGTGGATCGCTCTCGTCCAAGATTCTCTCCGGCGGCCTCTGAGAGGTCACGCCGGCAGGTTGAGCTGACTACAATATTGGTCATGACCGATAGGACGCTTCCGCTCTCGGAGATCAAGAAGCGGCTCTCGGAGATTGTCGACGGTGTCGAAGAGCAGCATGACCGCGTCGTGTTGACACGCAACGGCCGGCCGGCCGCCGTGATTCTTTCGCCCGTCGATCTCGAATCACTCGAGGAGACCCTCGACATCCTGTCGAATCCCGCCGTGATGCGCGATATCCGAGCGGCCGAGTCGGAGCTCGACGGTGGGGAGAGGGTGACCGCCGATGAACTGCGCGCCAAGTACCTCAACCGGTGACCTGGACGCTGCACGTCGCGCCGTCCGCTGAACGATCGCTGGCGCGGCTGTCGGAAGCGGTCGCCGCGGCCGTTGTCGAGTTCATGGTCGGTCCTCTGATCGAGGAGCCGCTGCGAGTCGGAAAGCCCCTCCGGCGTGAACTTGAGGGGTATTGGTCGGCACGCCGGGGTGCGTACCGCGTGATCTATCGAGTGGTGGCCGAACAGCAGGTCATTCGCGTCGTGAGAATCGAGCATCGTTCCGACGTGTACCGGAACCGGTGAGCAGCTCTCCTGCCGACCTGCGGGCGTCGCGCGCAATCATCGGCGACGATTTCCAGGCCTGAGACCTGATGGCCGCCGCGAGGTGGGCTGGTCGCGCGCTGAAACGCTAAGAGAACTCGTAGCCGACAACCCAGCGCGCGCTACCCGGTTGGGCGTTCTGTAGACACAATAAACACTACTTAGAATTAGATCTGGTGTTTATTGGGTTTGATGATACAGTGGATCTATGCGAAACCAGACCTACGAACGCCTCGCTGCACCTGACGGGGAAGAGCTTCTGACGACGGGGGAGGCCGCGTCGATGCTGAACTCGTCACGCCAACACGTCGTCGATCTCTGTGATCGCGGGGATCTGTCGTTCACGACAGTGGGTACGCACCGGCGAGTCCGCAAGGCCGACATCGAGATGCTGCGTGAACGGACTCAGCGCCTCACGCGCGACCAGCGACGGAGTCTCTGGCTCGCATACGCGGTCGCGGGCCGGATCGTCGCCGATCCGGACGACGCGAGACGGCGGGCGTTCGAGAATCTGGAACGGATGCGGACAACGAGTCGCGGGCAGACGCGTCTTTGGCTCGACGAATGGGAACGTCTGCTCCACGGTCCTGTCGACAAGCTCCTCGCGACCCTCGTCTCGCCCTCGCCGAAGAGTCGCGAGCTGCGACAGAACTCTCCTTTCGCTGGACTGCTCACCGAAGCCGAACGCGCTGACGTGCTCGCGGCGTGGCAAGCCCACGAGGCACAGACGATCTGACCGGGCGTACGGCGCGTCGGGTCTCGCTGAGGTCGTCGTGGATGACCTGTCGAGGTCGTCCCCAGTCCACTCAGCGTCGGTGAGGAAGGTGGTGTCGAACGGGAGCCGCGTCACGGTCGGTGGTCCTCGCCCGACCCCGGCGGCGGAGCGTTCTTCCGCCGGTACTCTCAGCGGAATGAGCGTCCAGCCGAGGGACACGACTGACGAGGCGCGTGAGGTACAGATCGCCGCGTACCGTGCGATGACGCCATCCCAACGCGTCGAGATCGCGTGTCAGCTCTCGGATGACATGCGGGAGATCTCTCGGGACGGAATCCGATGGCGGCACCCAGCGCTCGATGAGCGGGGCGTCCAGCACGAGTTCCTGCGCGTTCTGTACGGCTCAGCCCTCGCGGCCGAGCTCATCGCGGTGTCTGAGCATGACGACAGCTGAGTTCCTCGCCGCCATCGTGACACGGCTCGACTCCGCCGAGATCCCGCACATGATCGCGGGTTCGGTTGCATCGTCGCATCACGGCGAGCCCAGATCGACCCAAGACATCGACCTGGTCGTTGACCCGACGCGTGAGCAGCTCACGCGTTTCCTCGACGGTCTCGAGCAGAGCCGCTTCTACGTCGACGACGCCCTCGCCGCGTTGGCGAGTCGCTCGATGTTCTCCGCGATCGAGCCCTCCACCGGGTTCAAGGCTGACCTGGTTATCCGGAAGGACCGTCC
>JANLRZ010000086.1:0-4148 GCA_031362155.1 Acidimicrobiia bacterium
CAGGCAGCAGAAGCGCGCGTCCGGCGGGGCGTAGATCTGGCAATAGGGGTAGCCGTCGTCGAGTTCGAGATCCAGGCGGTGTTCGCCGTCGGTCAACGCCACCCGGCGATCCGCGACGAAACGGAACAGGTCGTCGAACGCGGTATTCGCGAGCGGGCGGGGTTCCGAGCTCAGTGCGGCGACCCGACCCGTCGGCAGACCTCGCCGATCGAGTTCGACGTGCCCGACCCTCGCCAGCTCCACCGACCACCGGCGACGCGGCGAGGGCAACTGCCAGTAGGGATGCCACCCGAACGAGACCGGCACTGCGCAGCCACCGCTCGCGATCACGGTCGTCTCGACCGTCAATCGGCCCGGCGCCACCGAGACCGCGACCTCCAACTCGTGCGGAAACGGGAACGATGCGAGGAGGTCCGCGTGCGCACCGAAATCGAACCGCGCTCGCAGTCGACCTCGCCCGGCCGCGGCGACCGTCCAGGCGGGCTGCGCGGCCATCGTGCCGTGGATGGGCAAGCCATTTTCATCGGTGTGCAGCGGGAGACCCCGCAGACTGACGGTGCGACCGACGGCGGTGTAGGAACGGCGCGCGAGGCGGTTGGCCCAGGGGTAGAGCAGCGGCACCGCGGTGGTGTGGCCGGCCCGCACGGCCGCGACCCCGCCGGGCCGCGCGACGAGTTCGACGTCACCGACCCGCCACGACGCGACGAGCATTCCCAGCTCGGGCACCACGATGGCGGTCGTCGAGCCCGCGCGCAGCTCGACCGCGGCGACGCCGTGCCACCGGACGATCCGCGTCGTGCCGGTCACGGGAACGCGCCACCGAAGAGGACCCGAGCCACCGAATGATCGGGTGCTTTCTCGATGACGATCGACGCGAACTCGCGGGTCGGCTCGATGTGCAGTTCCAGGTTCACGCGATTGACGGTGTTCCACACGTGCCGGGCGATCTCCCGACGCCCGACGTCGCCGACTTGGGCGAAATTCGCGTAGAAAGTTCCCGGCGCGGCGACGGCACACAGCCCGAGAAACCGATCGATGTACCACTCCTCGATGATCGATTCCGGCGCATCGACGTAGATCGCGAGGTCGAGGTCGTCGTGGAACCGCAGGGCGTTGACCCCTTCCACCACCACCACCGCGGCGTCGCTGAGTTCCACGACCGTGCCGGGCACGACGTCGTACAGCTCATGGGAGTAGTGCGGAATGGTCACCCCGTGGGAGCCCTGTCGGACTTCGGCCAGAAACGCCCGAATGGCCGCTTCGTCGTAGGACTCGGGGAAGCCCTTGCGCATGGTGAGGCCCCGGGCGTCGAGTTCGGCGCTCGACCACAGGAACCCGTCGGTGGTCACGACCTCCACGGCCATGGGGTGCAGCACGTCGCGCAGCCGATCGCTCACCGTGGTTTTGCCCACACAGACCGGCCCGCCGACGCCCACGATCACGGTGCGACCGTCGGCGGCGCGGACGGCGTCACGGATCGTGTCGACAACCGGTTCGTACCCCGTGGCGTCCATCGGGCGGATGGTAGAGCCCGGGACAATGTGGCGGTTGATCACTCTCCGGGGGGTCTCGTGGGGGAGAATGACCACAATGCAAACGGTCACCCGCCGTGCTCAGGCGCGCCCCGACACCGAGGATCCCGAGGGTTTCGACGCGCCCGAACCGGACCTCGCGCCGCCGAACCGGCTGCGCTATGTCCCCGGACTCGACGGATTGCGCGCACTCAGCGTCACCGCGGTGTTGCTATTCCATGCCGACGTGTCGTGGATGACGGGCGGGTTCCTCGGCGTCGACGTGTTCTTCGTCATCTCCGGCTACCTGATCACGTCGCTGCTGCTCGCCGAGCACGGTGCGAGCGGCCGGGTCGGGCTCGGTCGCTTCTACCTGCGGCGGGCCCGTCGGCTCCTCCCCGCGCTGTTCCTCGTGCTCGCGACCGTGTCGCTCTTCACCGTCGTGTTCCTCCCCGACGAGATCCGCACGCTGCGCGCCGACGTGGTCGCCGCGCTCGGGTACGTGACGAACTGGTGGCAGATCGCGGAGCAGCAGTCCTACGTCGCCGCACTCAGCCGGCCACCGCTGCTCCGCCACCTCTGGTCGCTCGCGGTCGAGGAGCAGTTCTACTTGGTGTGGCCGCTCCTGCTCGTCGGCATGATGAAGCTCTGGGGTGGTCGGCGGCGCCCCATGCTCATCGCGACCGGAGTCGGCATCGTCGCGTCGTTCACGACGATGCTCGTGCTCTCGCTCCCCCACGACTTCCGTCTCGTCGAACCTTCGCGGGTCTACTTCGGTAGCGACACTCGCGTCTTCACCATGTTGCTCGGCGCCGCGCTCGCCTTGGTGTGGTCGCCCTGGAAACTGAATCCACGGATTCCCGCCCAAGCGCGCAATGCGCTCGATGCCGTCGGCGTCGCCGCGCTCGTCGGCCTGATCGCGATCTTCGCGACCGCCCACTACCAATCGAACGTCCTCTTCCGCGGTGGTTTCCTCGGCGTCGCGATCCTCGCCGCAATCGTCATCGCCGTCGCCGTGCATCCCGCCTCCCGACTGGGAACGGTCGTGCTCGGCCACCAACCGTTGCGGTGGATCGGCGAACGGTCCTACGGGATCTATCTCTGGCACTGGCCGGTGTTCATGCTCACCCGCCCCGGCTCCGACGTGTTCCTGACCGGCGGCGCAAATCTGGCCCTGCGCCTCGGGCTCACGCTCGGGATCGCGGAACTCTCGTACCGGTTCATCGAAGAACCGATCCGCCACGGCGCGATCGGTCGGTGGTTCGCCGGGCTGCGCGCCGCGCGCGGCGAGGAGCGGGCGATGATGTGGCAGCGGACGGTGGGCCTCACGACGGTGGTGCTGCTCGCGGTCGGGCTCACGGGCGTGGGGCTGGCGTCGGGACAACCCGCCCGCGTCGACTACGCCCTGCGCTTCCTCACGGCCCCGGAGACCACGACCACTACCACCACCACGACCACGCTGGCCCCGGGCATCCCGACCAGCGCACCCGCGCCACCACCCCAGGTCACCGCCATTGGCGACTCCGTGATGCTCGGCGCCGCCCCGGCACTGCAGGCGAAGATCCCCCAGATCCGGGTCGACGCCGAGAAGAGCCGCCAGATGGGGCACGCGATCGACATCATCCGGGCGCAGAAAGCCGCCGGCACCCTGAGTCCGGTGGTGGTCATCCATCTCGGCACCAACGGCACCATCGTCGACGGCCACATGGAGGCTCTGCTCTCGTTGCTCGCGGACCGTCAACGCGTGGTGTTCGTCAACCTCAAGGTGCCGCGCTCGTGGGAAGCGTCCGACAACGCGGTAGTCCAGAAGTACGTCCCTCGATTCGGCAACGCCGTGCTCATCAACTGGAACGGCGAGGGCTCAGTCCACCCGGAGTTCTTCGCGGCCGACGGATTCCACCTCAACACCGACGGGGCCATCCGGTACGCGGATCTCATCGCCGCCCAGATCAACCCCTAACTGAGGACCCAACAACGTGAGCGAGGCCTCGACTCCCGAGCACCCCCAACAACCTGGCCGAGCGTGGCCCGTCCGGCCCGCTCCGAAGGAGCATGAGGACAAGTCGTGAGTGTGTTGATCCATCCGGTGAACGACCTGGCGTCGCTCCTCGACCTGGAACGCGTGAAACCGGACGCGTTCCTTGCCGCCGGCCCGAATCTCGGTTGGGGCCGCATCTACGGCGGGCAAGTGGTGGCTCAGGCGCTGCGGGCCGCGGGCTTGACCGTCGACGCGGCTCACAACGTCCATTCCCTCCACGCGTACTTCGTACGCGCCGGCGACGAGCGCGAGCCGGTGCTCTACGAGGTCGATCGCGTACGCGACGGTCGCTCGTTCACCACCCGCCAGGTCGTGGCGTACCAGGCGGGCGGCGCGATCCTCAACCTGATCGCCAGCTTCCAGGCCGACGAGGACGGCGAAGACGCGCAGGCGATCCGCCCGCCGGAAGGGATCGGCGTCCCCGAAGACTTCGAGGATGCGCCGACCGACCTCTTCTTCCAGCACCGCATCATCCGCGGGCAGAAGGAACCGATCCCCGAACAGTTCACCTGGCTTCGAGTGAACGAAGACCTCGGGACCGACCCGATGGTGCACGCCTGCGCGCTGGCCTACATGTCCGATGAAGATCTGCTCGGCGT
>JANLRZ010000031.1:0-50454 GCA_031362155.1 Acidimicrobiia bacterium
GAAGGAATCCGGTGACTGCTGTACTCGATGCTCCGACCGTCGATTCCTTCGCGCCCGATGAGTTGACCGCGGCGGTCGATGCGGTCCTCGCCGGGGATCCGGTCGAGTGGTCCGATACGGCCCTCGCCGCGGAGATGGTCCACCTGCGGGGCGCCATGGATCGCCTCGAGGCACAGTTCGCCCGCATGACCTGGGCTGCCCACCAACGTGGGATCGGCGCGGCCGACGGCTCCCCTTCCACCGCTGCCTGGCTCCGTCGCCACAGCGGGATGCGTGAGGGCGAAGCCCGCGCTGCGATCGAAGCCGGTGAAGTGTGCGAGGTACTCCCCCAGACCGCGGCGGAATGGCGAGCCGGCACGATCAGCACCGGTGCGGCCCGCACGATCTTCGGCGCCCGCGTCGCTGGGCATGACCATGACCTGCAAGCCGTGGAACCGATCCTGCTCGAGCTGGCCCGTGAGGGTGTGACCCGGGAACTGCAACGCACGTGTGCGTGGTTCCGGGCGCACGCCCAGGCCGACGGCACCGAACCGCGCGACCACGACGGTCTCTCGGTGTCACAGACCTTCGGGGGACGTACCGTCCTGAATGCCAATCTGTCGTCGACCGCGGGCGAGATCGTGACTAACGCGCTCCACGCGCTCACCGATCCACCGGCGGAGGGCGATCGTCGAACCGCGGCCCGCCGACGAGCTGATGCGCTCGTGCGCATGGCCGAACTCGCCTTGGCCCAACTCAACGGAACCGACCCCGACGGGCCGGTCCGCGCCCGGGCGGCGTGCACGGTCGTGATCGACTGGTCCACCCTCCACAACGGCGACCTCGGCCGCATGGATGGCGAGTTCACCGGTTCGCTGCACCGCAGTGATGTCGAACGCTTGTTGTGCGACTGCAGCGTGGCGAGGGTGGTCACGGGGCCGAAGGGCACGCCGATCGACGTGTCACCGAACCGGCGCACGATCCCGGTGGGGCTCCGCCGGGCGCTCGGCGTTCGAGATCAAGGCTGTCGATATCCGGGGTGTCGAAAACCGGTGGGATGGTGCGACGCGCACCACGTCATTCACTGGAGACACGGTGGGAAGACCATCCTGATCAATCTCGTGCTGCTCTGCGACCATCATCATCACGTCGTGCATCAACCCGGGTGGAGCGCCACCTTCGATGGCACCACTCTGCGCGTGGTGAACCCCGACGGCGTGCAGGTGCACTGACGGTCGCGCACGCGGCGTCGACACGCGCGGGAGTTCAGATGACGGTGGCCTCTTCGGCGAAGTGGCAGGCGACGGGGTGGCCCTGGCCGCGGTCGATGAGTTCGGGTTCCTCGGTGGCACAGATGTCCTGCGCCTTCCAACACCGGGTCCGGAACCGACACCCTGACGGCGGGTTCGAGGGGCTGGGCACGTCGCCCTCGAGCACGATCCGGTTGCGCGCCCGCTCCTTGCGGGGATCCGGTACCGGCACGGCCGAGAGCAGCGCCTGGGTGTAGGGATGGCCGGCCCGCTCGTAGACGTCGTCGGCGTCACCGATCTCCATGATCTTGCCGAGATACATCACCGCGACCCGGTCGCAGATATGGCGGACCACCGAGAGGTCGTGCGCGATGAACACGTAGGCGAGGCCGAGGCGCTCTTGGAGATCTTCGAGCAGGTTGACGACTCCGGCCTGGATCGAGACGTCGAGGGCCGAGACCGGCTCGTCGAGCACGATGATGTCGGGGTCGAGTGCGAGGGCGCGCGCGATGCCGATGCGCTGGCGTTGCCCGCCGGAGAACTCGTGGGGAAAGCGGTTGGCGTGCTCGGGGTTGAGCCCGACGAGCGCCATCAACTCGGCGACCCGTTCGGCTCCCCCGTTGCGCCACGTGCCGTGGATCCGCATCGGCTCGGCGATGATGCTCTGCACCGTCATGCGTGGGTTGAGCGAGACGTAGGGGTCCTGGAACACGATCTGGAACTTCGACCGCAGCGTGCGGAGTTCCGATCTCGACAGCGACTGAATGTCGACGCCGTCCACCAGCACCCGGCCGCCGTCGGCGTCGAGCAGCCGGAGGACGACCCGCCCGGTCGTCGACTTCCCGCAGCCCGACTCCCCCACGATTCCGAGCGTCTCACCCCGGTCGACGGTGAACGACACGCCCGACACTGCTTGGACCTTGCCGACGATTCGCCGGAACAGCCCGGCCCGGATCGGGAAGTCCTTGACGAGGTTGTCGACGACCAGGATGGGCGCGCCGGGATCACCCGGAGCGGGCATGGTCGGCGCCGGCTCGTTCACGACTGGCCCCCCGTGCCGACGCGCTCCGGGAAGAAGCACGACGATCGGTGGTCGGGGCCGACGGGAAGAAGTTCGGGTCGGTCGTGGTCGCAGCGTCCGCCAAGGTCGGCGTAGGGACAACGAGGATGGAAGGCGCACCCACCGGGCAACCGAATCAACGATGGCGGTTGGCCGACAATGCGATGGAGGCGGGAATGCTTCTCCGCCCGTCGATCCAGGCGTGGCAACGAGGCGAGCAGTCCCTCGGTGTAGGGATGTTTGGGCTCGTAGAAGGTGTCATCGACCGATCCGAATTCCACTTGGCGGCCGGCGTACATCACGATCACCCGGTCGACGACCCCGGCGACCACGCCCAGGTCGTGGGTGATGAGGATGATCGACGATTGCGTCCGGTCCTGAATCCGTTCGAGGACCTCGAGCACCTGGGCCTGCACGGTCACGTCGAGCGCGGTCGTCGGTTCGTCGGCGATGAGCAGCGCCGGATCGTTCGCGATCGACATCGCGATCATCGCTCGTTGCCGCATACCGCCGGAGAACTGGTGCGGGAACTGTTCGACCCGGTCGGTCGGGTTCGGGATCCCGACGATATCGAGCAACTCCACCGACCGTGCGTGCAGCTCCTTGGCGCTGGTCTCGGGGTGGTGCACGCGGATGGCTTCGGCGATCTGGGCGCCCACCGTGTGGACGGGGTTCAAGGCGGCAAGGGCGTCCTGGAAGATCATCGCGATCTCCTCGCCCCGGATGGGCTGCATCGCCTTGTCGCTCAGCTCACCGAGCAACCGGCCCTTGAATCGGATTTCACCGGTGATCGTGGCCGACTTCGGCAGCAGGCCGAGCAGCGCGAGCGCGGTGACGCTCTTGCCCGAGCCCGACTCCCCCACGATGCCGACGGTCTCGTTCGCCGCGACATCGAACGTCGCGGCATCGACCGCGTGCACGTCGCCGTCGTCGGTGTGGAAGGTCACGGACAGATCCCGGACCGAGAGCAATGGTTCGGTCGGTGCGCTTGGGATCGCCGGCGAGCGCGTGATCGGTGCGTCGGTCGGGGTGAGTGTCGGCAGGTCGGCGTCGGTCATCTCAGTGCTTCTCGCTCTGCGGGTCGAACGCGTCGCGCAGGCCGTCGCCGATGAAGTTGACGCACAACACGGTGATGAGGATCGCGAGGCCGGGACCGTAGATGAGGTACGACTTGTCGGTGCCGACGTAGCCCTCGGCGGTGGCGAGCATCCGGCCCCAGGAGGTCTGGGGTGGCTGTACGCCGAAGCCCAAGAACGACAACGTCGACTCGGTGATGATTGCGGCGGTCACTGCCAGTGTGGTGTTCACCATGATCGGACCGATGATGTTGGGGAGAATGTGGCGCACGATGATCCGGCCGGGGTTGGCCCCCGCGGCCCGGGCCGCCTCGACGTACTCCTTCTCGCGGATGGCCAACACCTGGCCCCGTACGACGCGGGCGATGCCCATCCAGAACAAGAACGAGAGCACGAGGATGATGACGATGCCCGTGCTGCCGAACCTCTGTAAGGCCACCGCGAGGATTGCCAGCTCGGGGACGACGAGGAACACGTCGGTGAACCGCATCAGGAACTGATCGGCGGCGGATCCGAAGAAACCGGCGACGGCACCGACCAGGGTGCCGAAGGCGACCGAGAGGATCGCAATGGAGAACGCGATCTTCAGGGAGAGTTGGCCGGCGACCAAGATGCGGGTCAGCTGATCCCGACCCAACTCGTCGGTCCCGAGCCAGTGCGCCGATCCCGGTCCGACCGGGTCGGCCAGGAGGTCCTGGCGGTACGGGTCGAAGGGACTGAGCCAGGACACACTGAAGCACCAGATCACCAACAGGATCAACACGACCAGCGCGATCATCGCGCCGCGGTGACGGAAGAACCGCCGGCGGAACAGCTTCCATTGGGTGATCGGCTCGGGGGCGAAGTCGAGTCCGGCGAGATCGGACACTCCGGTGGTCTCGGCGCTCATGTGAGCCGAACCCGTGGGTCGAGGAATCCGTAGAGCAGGTCCGCGATGAGGTTGAACAGCATGATGAAGGTCGCGGTGATAATCATCCAGGCCACGACGACGTTGGTGTCACCCACCAACAGGGAGTCGTAGAACAACTGGCCCATGCCGGGAATCGAGAAGATCTTCTCGGTGATGATCAGACCGCCGAACAGCGCGCCGGTCTCGAGTGCCACCACGGTCACGAACGGGATGAGCGCATTCCGGGTCGCGTGGCGCCAGGTGATCGTCCGGCGGGGCACGCCCTTGGCCCGCGCGGTCCGGATGTAGTCGGTGGAGAGCACGTCGAGCATCGAGGTCCGCACGTATCGACTCCACGACGCGATGCTCTGCACGGTGAGGGTGAGCACAGGGAGGAAGAGATGGCGGAGGTAGTCGAGATTGAACCCGCTCCCGCCGGCACTGTGCAGGCCGACGGTGAAGAAGATGGGCTCCTTCAGGTCGAACCACTGTTTCGGCCCGACCGCGAGGAACTGCTGGGCGAGCAGACCGAACCAGAAGGGCGGCATTGCGATCCCGATGAACGCGAGCGCCGTGAGCAGGTAGTCGGGCGCCGAGTACTGGCGCACTGACGAAAACACACCCACGAACAGCGCCACGCTGATCGAGAGAATCGAACCGAAGACAATGAGTTGGAAGGTGTTCCACATCGCGGGACCGAGCATCGCGCTGACCTCTTGGTTCGTGCGCGAACTGGTGCCGAAGTCCCCTTCGACCACATTGCCCAACCACTTGGCGTATCGCACCGGAATCGGCTGGTCCACGCCGATTCGCTTCTCGCATCGCCGCACCGCAGTGACGCCCTCACGCGAGGTACGCAGCTTGTCGCACGGGCTCCCGAACGCCTCGCTCGACAGCCAAAAAGTGAGGAACGAGGCGAACAGGATCACCGGGATCGCGTAGAGCGCGCGGCGCGCCACGTAAGTGAACACGGTCGTCTAGTTCTTCAAGCTCCACTGATCGAGGTTGTAGAACATCCCGAAGATCGGGTTGTCGCCGGTCGGCCCGTCGATGCGGTCACTCCACAAGGAGATGTTCGGCAACGGGTCGATCGGCAACGAGACCAGGTCCCGACCCATCACCACATCGGCCCGCTTGCTCGCGGCGATTCGGGCGGCCCGGTCGAACGAATTATCGACCAAGGCCAGATCCGGATCCATCTCGGGGATGTTCGTCCACGTCCAGTTCTGGCCGGAGTTGTCGTTGGCCTTGGACGGAATGTTCGAGGAACACATGATTGCGCACAACCCCGGCTCGAGGCTCGTCGCCGTCTGGGCGTAGAGACCGAGCTGGTAGTTCCCCGACGGCAGCGTCTTGCCGAACAGCTGGGCTGCAGTCTGGTTCTTGATCTTCAACTCGAAGCCGGCGTCACCAACTTGCTGCTGGATGACCTCTTCGGTGAGTTCCCGGCGCTTGTTCTGGGTGGTCGAGTTGATCGTGATCGACGCGGTCTTGCCGTTCTTGGCCCAGATGCCGTTCGAGTTCTTCTTCCACCCGTCGCCGGTCATGAGTTGGTCGACCTTGTCGAGGTCCAACTTGTACTTGGCGAACTCGGTCGTGTCGGAGAACTCGGCCAGGATCGGTGGGTTAATGGTGTTGTGGGCACCCTTGACCCCGAGCTTGCCGAACAGCTTCTCGACGATCGCCTCGCGGTCGATCGCGTAGGCGAACGCCTGGCGCACGGCCACGGAGTCGAACGGAGCCTTGGCGTTGTTCATCCACAGCGCCTCGGCATTTCCGGTCTCGGCGGTGAAGTCGGTCTGCGCGCCTTCGATGCCCTTGGTGACGGCTTCGATGGCATCGAGCTGGGGCTGCGGGTAGATCGCGAGCACCTCACCCGATTTGAACGCTTGGAACTCGGCGGCGGTGTCGGGAATGAAACGGAAGATGACCTTCGAGAGCTTCGGTGCAGTGCCGTACCAGTTCGGGTTCGGCGTCAGGGTCACGTCGACGCCCCGGTTCCACTTGGCGATCCACGGACCGCCCGACCAGTCGTAGCCGTTGGCCATGGCCTTGGCGCGGTCCTTGCCCTCGAGAATGTGGGACGGGAAGATGCCGTAGAGGCCCCCGCCGAACAGGGCCGTCCACGAACCGTAGGGCTCCTTGAACGTGACGACCGCGGTCTTCGGGTCGGTGGTGTCGACCGATTCGATCTTGTCGTAGCCCGACTTGTCGTAGATGTCTTTACCGGTCGCGATCTGCTTCCAGGTGTACTCGAAGTCCTTGGAGGTGATCGGCTCACCGTCGGACCACTTGGCGTCCGGGTTGATCTTGTAGGTGATCGTCTGCTTCCCACCGACGTCGGAGACGACCGGTTCGCCCGCCGACATCACGCTCGGGACGTTGCTCCACACGCCGTTGACCTTGAGGAAGTCGAACACCCGCGGCATCGTGTGTTGCTGCATCGTGTAGACGCCCCACGACGATCCACCGCAGCTCGCGATCCAGTCGGCGCAGTCCATCTCCTGCTCGGCGCCGAGCACGATGGTGCCGTTGCCGCTCTTCGGTCCGGCCTTCGTGTCGGTGGTGTCGGAGCTCTTCGAGCCGCCACTGCTCCCGCAGGCCGCCAGGACCAACCCGGCAACCATCGTGAGCGCAATCAGTGAGCGTCGGTGACGCAACATCCGAGACCTCCCCGTCTCTTGGGTGACACGTGACAAAGGGACGTTCAGGAAACCCGAAGCCCTAAGAGAACCGTGGTGAATCCAAACGCAACCGCAGTGAGGACGGTGATGCGGTCAAGGTTCCGCTCGACCGCGGTCGCCCCGGCCATCGAACCACCGAGCGAACCGCCACCGAACATGTCGGACAGACCGCCACCTCGACCCGCGTGCAGGAGCACGAGGAAGATCAGCAGCATCGACACGAAAATGTGGAGCACCAGGATGATCGCGGTCACGTTGACTTCTCCTTGAAAGACCGGTCGGAATCTACTCGCCGAACTAGGTCGTTCGGACCCATGATCGACAGAAAACCGCAGGTGACTGAAGACTTACGCGCGGAATCGGATGATTCGGGCAAAATCCTCGGGGTCGAGTGAGGCACCGCCGACGAGCGCGCCGTCGATGCCGGGTCGCTCCATCAGCGACGCAATATTGCCGGGCTTGACGCTGCCGCCGTACTGGATACGCACCTGTTCGGCGGCATCGTCGCCGCCGACCGCGCTGACCGCGGCTCGCACCACTGCGATCGTCGCCTCGGCGTCGTCGGGGGTGGCGTTCCTGCCGGTTCCGATCGCCCAGATGGGTTCGTACGCGACGACGGTCCGAGCGATCTGATCCTTCGAGACGCCGGCGAACGCGGCCCGGACCTGGCCCTCGACCTTGGCGTCGGTCCCGCCGGCCTCCCGTTCCTCGAGCGTCTCGCCGACACAAAGGATGGGGGTCATGGTGTGTTTGAAGATGGCCTTGAGCTTGTCGTTGACCATTTCGTCGGTCTCGCCGAAGATTTCCCGCCGCTCGGAGTGGCCCACGATGACGTATTTCACGGTGAGCTTGGCGAGCATTGCGGGGCTGATTTCACCGGTGTAGGCACCCTGGTCCTCGGCATGACAGTGCTGGGCGCCGAGGGCCACGGGAATGCGGTCGGAGTCGATCGTGGTCTGCATCGATCGGAGGTCGGTGAAGGGAGGGCACAGCACCACCTCGACGTCCTCGGTGTCCTTCTTGTCGAGGAGGTACGACAGCTTCTGGGTGAACTGGATCGCGACGAAGTGGTCGTGATGCATCTTCCAGTTGGCCGCGATGATCGGCTTCCGATCAGTCATCAGTGCCCCTTTTCGTCGCTGCGAGCGTCTCGGAGTGCGGCGAGGCCGGGGAGGTCGCCTTGTTCGATGAGTTCGAGCGATGCTCCCCCGCCGGTGCTCACATGGTCGATCTGGTCGGCCAGCCCGAACTGGCGGACGGCTGCGGCGGAGTCGCCGCCGCCGATGATGGTGAAGCCGGAGCAGTCGGCGACGGCATGGGCCACGGCCTGGGTCCCCGACGCGAACGGTGCCATCTCGAACACGCCCATCGGGCCGTTCCAGAGCACCATGCGCGCGTCGGCGATCACATCGGAGAAGATCGCCGCCGACTCGGGACCGATGTCCAGGCCCTTCCACCCTGCCGGGATTCGGCCGGCACCGACGATGCGGGTCGGCGCGGTGGCGCTGATGTCCTGGGCGATCACCACGTCGACGGGGATCTGCACCCGACTGGTCTCCAGCAGGCGGCGGCAGTCGTCGATCCGATCCGGCTCGACCAGGGAGTCGCCGATCTCCAGGCCCTGGGCGGCGAGGAACGTGAATGCCATTGCGCCGCCGGCGAGGATCGAGTCGCAGCGCTCGAGGAGTGCGTCGATCACGCCGAGTTTGTCGCTGACCTTGGAACCCCCGAGCAGTGCGACGAATGGGTGTTTCGGTGCGTCGAGCATGCCCGAGAGGACTTCGACCTCCCGCTGCAACAGCCGACCCGCCGCCGACGGGAGCAACCGGGGCGGACCGACCACCGACGCGTGGGCTCGGTGACACGCCCCGAAGGCATCGTTGACGTACGCGTCGAACGGTTCGGAGAGCGACACCGCGAACGCAGGGTCGTTCGCGGTCTCACCCGGGTGAAACCGAAGGTTCTCGAGCATCATGACGTCGCCACCGCCGAGGCTGGCCGCCATCCCGGCCGCGGTTCTCCCCACGACTTCCGGCGCCAGCGCGACCTCGATACCGAGGAGTTCACCGAGTCGAGCCGCGACCGGCGAAAGGGAGTATTGGGGATCCGGCTGACCCTTCGGGCGCCCGAAGTGGCTGCACACCACCACCGCGGCATCCTGATCGCGCAACCACTGAATCGTCGGCAGCGCCGCCACGATGCGGAGATCGTCGGTGATCACGCCGGCTTGAGTGGGGACGTTGAAATCGGCGCGCAGCAGAACGCGCTGATGCTTGAGGCGTGGGAGATCTTCCAGCGATGGGACGCCTGGGGTCATTGTGATCCTTGTGCCGGCCGTCGATGCGCTAGTGCGCGCCGATGAAGCCGACGAGGTCGACCAACCGGTTCGAGTATCCCCACTCGTTGTCGTACCAACCGAGCACCTTGACCGTCGGGCCGTTGACCATCGTGTCGACGGCCGAGAACACGCAGGACGACGGGTTCCCGACGATGTCGGCGGAGACGAGCGGCTCGTTGCTGTACTCGAGCACGCCGCGGAACGACGGGTTGGCGGCGGCCGCCGCGTAGGCCGCATTGACCTCCTCGACCGACGCTTCACGTTTGAGGGTCGCGACGAGGTCGGTGATCGAACCGGTCGGCGTCGGCACCCGGAGGGCCATACCGTCGAGGCGACCCTTCAACTCCGGCAGGACGAGCCCGATCGCGCGTGCCGCGCCGGTGCTGTTCGGGATGATCGAGAGGGCTGCGGCGCGCATCCGACGCAGGTCGGGCTTGCCACTGCGCGTCGCGACTGCCTGGTCCTGGAGCTGCTGGTCGGAGGTGTAGGCGTGCACGGTGGTGATGAGGCCGCGCTCGATACCGAAGCTGTCGTGGAGCACCTTGGCGAGCGGCGCGAGACAGTTGGTGGTGCACGACGCGTTGGAGATGACGGTGTGGGCGGCGGGGTCGAAGTCGGCGTCGTTCACGCCCATGCAGATCATCGTGTCGGCGTCGCCACTCGGCGCCGAGATCACCACGCGCTTGGCGCCACCGGCAAGGTGCTTGGCCGCGTCGCCGCGGGCCGTGAAGAGGCCGGTGGACTCGATCACGACGTCGACGTCGTTCGCGCCCCACGGGATATCGGCCGGGTCACGCTCCTCGAGCTTCTTGATGGACTGTCCGTCGATGGAGAAGCCGCCATCGGTCTCGGCGACCTCGTTGGGCAGCACCCCACCGACGGAGTCGTGCTTGAGGAGGAAGGCCATCGTGGCGGAGTCGCCGAACGGGTCGTTGACCGCGACCAACTCCACGCCGGCATCGGCGCCCCGCGCCAGCAGCGCCCGCGTAAACGAACGTCCGATCCGACCGAAGCCGTTGATCCCAACCCGTACCGTCATGACCCCTCCGTTTCGGGCGCCGTTGCCCGTTCGATGCTCGTGGCGACCCTCACGGGCCGAACTCCGACTCCAGCAGAGTCGCGAGTACGAGCGCCAGTTTGGCCGGTTCATGGACCGACACGTCGGGTCGGGCGACATCGGCCAGCACCAGATCGACGTCCAGGTCCCGGAAATCCGCGGGATTCGCCCGCAACGGGCTGTGCGAATCCACGATCAAACGGTCGATCCGGACTCCGAGCTCAAGGACGGCACCGACGTGATCGCGGGCCGAGAGACCTTGAGTTTCCGGTTCCAGTGCCGACAAGTTGGCGATCTGAATGATGGGTGCCGACGTTCGGGACAGGGCCATCCGGACCGCTCGGGCACAGAGGGCCGGAATCAGACTCGTGAAGAGCGACCCCGGCGCGAGCACGATCTGATCGGCCCGGTCGATGGCGTCGGTGACGCTCGCGGGTGACGGTGCGTCCGGAGGCACGAGTCCGACCCGTCGGATCCGGGCCGTGGAGTTCTGGACCGCCACCTGGCCTTGGACGATCGCACCACCATCGACCTCGGCCCGGAGGACGACGGCGGTCGAGGTCGCGGGAAGTACCCGGCCGACGATCCCCAGGAGTTCCCCGGCGGTGGCCGCAGCTTCCTCCCAGTCGTGGGTGACCGCGGCGAGGCCGGCCAGCACGAGGTTGCCGACGGGGTGGCCCTCGAGCTCGCCCGCACTAAATCGGTGCTCGAAGGTGTTGCTCCACCGCGAGGCGGCCGGGTCGCTGAGCGCGACCAGACATTTCCGGAGATCACCGACACCGATGATGTCGAGGTCGCGGCGGAGGCGACCGGTGGAACCACCGTCGTCGGCGACGCTCACAATCGCAGTGATGTCGGAGGTGTAGTGGCGAATCGCGCGGAGGGTCGTGGCCAGACCGTGACCACCTCCGATCGCGACGACCTGGGGTGGCGCGCTACTCACGGTCGACGTCGCGGTGGCGGAGGTGGGGGGCGTAGCCCAACTCCGTGAGGGTGGCGCCGAGGGATTCGGCGACGGCCACGGAGCGATGACGGCCGCCGGTGCACCCGACGGCGATCGACAGGTACGCCTTCCCTTCCCGCTCGTACGCCGGCAATGTCAGCGCGAAGAGTTGGCGCAGCTGCTCGAGGAACGCCTGGGCGTCGGGCTGAGCCAACACGTAGTCCCGAACCGGCGCATCCCGTCCGTTGAGCGGCCGGAGGGCGTCGACCCAGTGGGGGTTCGGGAGGAACCGAACGTCGAACACCAGGTCGACATCGAGCGGGAGGCCGTGCTTGAACCCGAAGCTCACCACGTCGACCTGCAGGGCGGCACCGGTCGCGTCGGACGCGAAGATCGATACGAGCCGATCCCGGAGCTGATGCACATTGAGCATCGACGTGTCGATCACCACGTCGGCTCGACCCTTGAGCTCTTCGAGGAGTGCGCGTTCCTTCTGGATTCCTTCCAGAAGGCGTTCGGCGTCGGCGAGGGGGTGGGGCCGCCGGGACGCATCGAACCGGCGGACGAGTGCATCGTCGGCTGCTTCGAGGAAGAGCACCCGAGTGCGCGCGCCAAGGCCGCGCAGTTCGGCGAGTGCCTCGTCGAGGTCGGCAACGAAGCTGCCGGTGCGGACATCGACTCCGAAGCCGTATCGCTGCGGGCTGTTGCCGCCACGTGCGAGTTCGGCGACCTTGCCGATCAGTGCGGGAGGGAGGTTGTCGATGACGAAGAACCCGACGTCTTCGAGCACATTGGCCGCCGTCGCCCGGCCCGCGCCGGACATCCCGGTGATGACCGTGACGTCGAGGCCGGTGGAGGGCTCGGAGGGAGCAGGGTTGATCACCACTCCAGGATGGCAGACCCGGTGAGCGCTACCGAACGTTTGCTTCGGGACGGGCCCCACCGTGCAGATGGGCGTAGAGGTCGTCGGCCACGGCATCGGGCAACCAGCTCAGCGCCCGCAGGGTGTCGGGCTCCTGCTCGCGCAGCCGTTTCACCGAACCAAACTGCTTCAAGAGGCGGGTCCGCCGGGTGGGTCCGAGGCCCGGAACATCGTCGAGCACCGAGGCGGTGAGCTTCTTGTCGCGCAGACTCCGGTGGTAGGTGATGGCGAACCGGTGGGCCTCGTCGCGCACCTGCTGGAGGAGGTACAGCGCCGGCGAGTCGCGCGGAATCCGGATCGGATCCGACTCCCCCGGCCGGTACACCTCCTCGAATCGCTTCGCGAGCCCGACCACGGCAACGTCTTCGAGGCCGAGTTCTTCGAGGACTCGCACCGCCACGCCGAGCTGACCCTTGCCGCCGTCGATCACGAGCAGGTTCGGCGGGTACGAAAACCGCTTCCCGGTCCGCGCACCTTCGTCGCGCTCCTCCAGATATCGCCGGAACCGCCGGGTGAGCACCTCCTCCATGGCCGCAAAGTCGTCTTGACCGAGTTGATGCTTGATCTTGAAGCGCCGGTACTCCGACCGCTTCGGGAGCGCGTCCTCCAACACGGTCATCGACGCCACGATCTCGGTCCCTTGCAGGTTCGAGATGTCGAAACACTCGATGCGCAGTGGCGCTTCGGGCAGGTTGAGCGCCTCCTGGAGCGACGTCAACGTCTGGGCGCGTGCGTTGTGATCCGACGCTCGCTTGAGTCGGTGGCGGGCGAATGCCTCGGTCGCGTTGTGGGTCACGGTCTCGAGCAGGGTCCGCTTCTCACCGCGTTGGGGAACCCGGATCCGCACCTTGCTGCCACGGACGAGCGCGAGGAACTCCTCGTAGAGATCCTGGTCTTCCGGGAGTTCGGGGACGAGCACCTCGCGGGGAACGTCTTCGGGTGCGGCGTCGCCGTAGAGCTGCTCGAGAATGCGCGCGACGAGGGTCGGCGTCTCGACGTCCTCGACCTTGTCGACGACCAACCCCCTCCGCCCGACGACGCGTCCGCGCCGGACGAAGAAAATCTGGACCGAGGCTTCGAGTTCGTCTTCGGCCAGACCGATGACGTCGAGGTCCTCCTGTTTCTCCCCCACCATCTGTTGGCGTTCGATGGCCTTGCGGACCGAGAGCAACTGGTCGCGAAATCGGGCCGCGCGTTCGAACTCGAGTTCACCGGCCGCGTCGGCCATGAGCGCTTCGAGTCGGGCGACCACCGGGGCCGTCTCACCACTGAGGAAGGAGAGCATGTCGTCGACCAGGGCCCGGTACTCGGTGCCGTCGATGTCCTGCACGCAGGGCGCCGCACACTTTTCGATGTGGGCGTAGAGGCAGGGCCGACCGAGACGTTCGTGGCGTTGGAACTTCCCGTTGGTGCACGTGCGGATCGGGAATGTCCGGAGCAGGAGATCGAGGGTCTCCCGGATCGCGTAGGCGTGGGCGTACGGCCCGAAGTACCGGACGCCCTTCCGTTTCGCACCGCGCATGACCATCGCTCGCGGCCACTGCTCATCGAGTGTCACCGCGAGGAACGGATACGACTTGTCGTCCTTCAGTCGGATGTTGAACCGCGGGCGGTGCTCTTTGATCAGGTTGTATTCGAGGAACAGCGCCTCGACCTCGTTACGCACCTCGATCCATTCGACGCTGGCGGCGGCGGCGACCATCTGTCGGGTACGCAGCGGCAAGGTGGACGGCGCGCCGAAGTAGTTGGAGAGGCGGCTGCGCAGGCTCTTCGCCTTCCCGACGTAGATCACCCGACCGTGCTCGTCCTTGAACTGGTAGGAGCCGGGGGTCTCGGGGATGGTGCCGGCGGGCGGGCGGCTCAACACGGTGCGATCCCTACGCCGAACGCAGGATGCGCTCGATGGTGTCGATGACCTCGTCCTGTTGGGACTCGGTCAGGTGCGCCGAACACGGAAGGCACAAGACCTGGTCGGCGATGGTCGTGGCGACCTTGCCTCCGAGGATGTCGCAGTGCGAATAGGGAGCCTGCACTCGCATCGGCGCCCAGATCGGGCGGGTCTCGATGTCGCGCGCGTCGAGAGCGGCGCGGACCGCGGCGCGGGGACCGGGACCGTCGAAGACGGCGCTGGCGAGCCAACCGGAGCGAGCGGCCCAGGGCGCGTCCGGTCCGCTCCCGAGGCCGAGTGGTGCCAGTGCATCGCGATACCGGTTGGCAATCGCCTGGCGGCTCGCGATGAGCCCGTCGAGTCGTTGCATCTGGATCACCCCGAGCGCCGCGGCGACGTTGGACAGTCGGTAGTTGTAACCCACCGCGTCGTGGCGGTAGTCGAGATTCGGGATCTTGGCCTGCGCTCCGAGATGACGCGCGCGGGCGAGATCGTCGGGGTCGCGCGCGACGAGCATGCCGCCGCCTCCGGTGGAGATGGGCTTGTTGAAGTTAAACGAGTAGATGCCGAACCGACCGACGCTGCCCGGCACTCGATCGTCGAGTTCGCCGCCGCGCCAACGCGAACCGAGCGCTTCCGCCGCGTCTTCGATCACGGTGATGTCGTGTTCGGCCAGCAGATCGAGCACCGGTTCGAGGTTCGCCGGGTGGCCGAGGAGGTGCACAGGCACGATCGCCTTCGGCATCGCCTCCCCGGCTCTGGCTCGGCGGGTTACCTCCTCGGCGACGATGGTCGGGTCGAGGTTCCAGGATTCGGTTTCGCTGTCGACCAGGACACATCGCGCCCCGGTATAGGAGATGGCGTTGGCCGACGAGATGAATGTGAGGTCCGACACCCACACCTCGTCGCCTGCGCCCACACCCGCGGCGACGAGCGCGAGGTGGAGCGCGGCAGTTCCGGTGCTGGTGGCGACTGCGCCGGGCGAACCGACGGCTTCGGCCAGGGCACCCTCGAACGCCGGCAGATCCGGTCCGAAGACCAGATGACCGTCGCGTACGGCCCGCGCCGCCGCCTCGGCTTCTTCGTCCCCAATGGTCGGCTCGGAGAGCCGGATGCGCGGATCGACCATTCCCCCATCCTCCCAGATCCACCCCCACCCCCCGACGCCAAACGGTGGAGGGTGGGTTGGGGGAAGAGTGGGGGCGCTCGGGGGGTTACCATCACTGAAGGCCGGCCTGGAATACCGGCTACATATTCGGTTCCGAGGCCGACAACCCCGCGGAGTGGCGACCAGGCTGTCCCCGCCGGCCAACATCGGAACCTTCCCCGAAGGGGCATGTTCATGTTGCGACTCCAGGTTCCCCTGCCGGATCGATACCGCACGGCCGATCCCGAGACCCTCCGAACGATGATCCGCGAGGCCAAGGCGACACTCGGCACTCGGCTGTTGATCCTCGGCCACCACTACCAACGCGACGAAGTCATGGAGTGGGCCGACATGCGCGGCGACTCGTTCAAACTTGCCCGGTTCGCGGCCGACTCCGAGGCCACCGACATCGTCTTCTGTGGTGTGCACTTCATGGCCGAATCGGCCGACATCCTTACCGGAGATCACCAGCGCGTGATCCTGCCCGACCTCAACGCCGGCTGTTCGATGGCCGACATGGCCGATCTCGATCAGGTCGAGGAAGCCTGGGAGGCCATCGCGGCCGTCACGGCGATCGACCGCGTCATCCCGATCACGTACATGAACTCGTCCGCCGCGATCAAGGCGTTCGTCGGTGAACACGGCGGCGCGGTGTGCACGTCGTCGAATGCGCAAGCGGTCCTGGAATGGGCGTTCGCCCGGGGCGACAAGGTGTTGTTCTTCCCTGATCAGCACCTCGGCCGCAACACCGGGTTCGCCATGGGCTACACCGACTCCGACATGCGGGTGTGGAACCCGCACCAGGAGTTCGGCGGGCTCGAGGAGCACGACGTCAAGGACGCCACTTTCCTCCTCTGGCGCGGTTGGTGCTCGGTGCACCAGCGGTTCACGCCCGACCACGTGAGCGCGTTCCGGGCCGAACACCCGGACGGCACCGTGATCGTCCACCCGGAGTGTTCGCACGAGGTCGTCGAGGTCGCCGATCGGGTCGGTTCGACCGAGCGCATCCTGGACTGGACCGCGGCGGCACCGCCCGGATCGGTGATCGGCGTGGGGACCGAGATCCACATGGTGCAACGGCTGGCCGCCGATCACCCCGACAAGACGGTCGTGTCGCTCGACCCGTTGGTGTGCCCCTGTTCGACGATGTTCCGTATCGACGCGCCGCACCTGGCGTGGTGCCTCGACAACCTCATCGCCGGCGAGACCGTGAATCAGATCACGGTCGATCGCGAGACCAGCGAGAACGCCCGGGTGGCGCTGCAGCGCATGTTGGACATCACCTAGCGACATCCGCGTCGTGGGACCGAGGGCCAGTCACAATGGTGCCAATGGATCTTTCTGACGCCACCATCTTGCTGACCGGAGGAACCGGTTCGTTCGGGAACGCCTTCATCGCCACCGTGAGCGAGCGCTGGCCGACGGCCACCATTCGGGTGTTCTCGCGCGACGAACTCAAGCAGCACGACATGCGGGCCCGGATCGACGACACCAACCTGCGGTTCATTCTGGGCGACGTACGCGATCGTGATCGTTTGATGCGCGCGGCGCGTGGCGTCGACTACATCGTGCACGCCGCAGCGATGAAGCAGGTGCCCGCGTGTGAATACAACCCGTTCGAGGCCGTGCAGACCAACGTGATGGGCGCACAGAACATCGTCGACGCCGCCATCGATTGTGGCGTCAAGCGGGTGGTCGCGCTCTCGACCGACAAGGCCGTCAATCCGGTGAACCTCTACGGCGCGACCAAGCTCTGTGCCGAGAAGATCATCGTGCAGGGCAACGCGTACGCGGCCCGATCCGAGACGCGCCTCGCGTGTGTCCGCTACGGGAACGTGATCGGTTCTCGCGGTTCGGTCGTCCCGGTGTTCCAGCGCCAAGTCGAGGAAGGCCGGCTGACGATCACCGACGAGCGGATGACCCGGTTCTGGATCACGCTGGCGCAGGCGGTCGACCTCGTGCTGTACGCGCTCGAACGGTCGCGGGGTGGCGAGATCTACGTGCCGAAGATCCCGTCGATGAAGATCACCGATCTTGCCGACGCCATCGGTCGCGAGGTGCCCCGAGACATCACGGGTATCCGCCCGGGCGAGAAGCTCCACGAACTGCTGCTCACGGCCGACGAAAGTCGGCATGCGATCGAGACCGACGACAAATACATCGTGATGCCTGAACACCCGTGGTGGGATCTCGATGCGGTCGGCAACGGCAAGCCCCTCCCCGACGGATTCACCTACGCGAGCAACACGAACGACGAGTGGCTCGATGTTGCCCAGTTGACGGACATGATCGGGTGATCCCCTACGGCCGCCAGTCGGTCGACGAGGACGACATCGCCGCGGTGGTCGAGGTACTGAACGGCGACTGGTTGACCCAAGGTCCCCACGTCGAGGAATTCGAGTCGGCCTTCGCCGCCCGGGTCGAAGCCCGTCATGCGGTTGCGTTCGCCAACGGAACGGCTGCGCTCCACGGGGCCTGCGTGGCGGGGGGCCTGGGTCCGACGGATGTCGTCGCCACGTCCACGCTGTCCTTCGTCGCCAGCGCGAACTGCGCACGGTACGTGGGCGCCACGGTCAGACTGCTCGATGTCGATCCGCACACACTGAATCTCGACCCGACGGCGGTGCCGGACGTCGATGGTCTCGTCGCCGTCCACTACGCGGGCCTGCCGGTCGACCTGGCCAGGCTCGGTCGGCGGCCCCGGATCGTGATCGAGGATGCGGCGCACGCGGTGGGCGCGTCCACGCCGGACGGTCCGGTCGGGAACTGCGCGCACAGCGACGCGTGTTGCTTCTCGTTCCACCCGGTCAAGTCGATGACGACGGGCGAAGGAGGAATGGTCACGACGAACGACGACGAGTTCGCGGCCCGCCTCCGGCGGTTTCGTCATCACGGCATCCGCCCCCGTCCCGACGTCGGCGGCTGGGCCTATGACATCGACGAGATGGGCTACAACGCTCGCCTCACCGACATCCAGGCGGCGTTGGGTCGATCACAGCTTCGGAAACTTGATGGTTTCATCGCCCGCCGGCGCGAACTCGCGGCGCGGTACCACGATCTCCTGGGCGACGCGCCGGTCAACCTCCCGGCGCCGGCGCCCGCCGGCTTCGGCCACGGCCAGCACCTGTTCCCGGTGCGGGTTGCGGCGCGCGACGATGTCTATCGGTCGCTGCGTGCGGCCGGGATCGGTGTGCAGGTCCACTACGTCCCGATCCACCGGCTCTCGCTCTACGCCGATGCCGGCGAGTCCCTTCCCACGGCCGATGCCGCGTACGCAGGGTTGCTCTCGCTCCCCTTGTACCCGGATCTCACCCACGCCGAACAGGATCAGGTGATCCGGTCGTTGCGCGCCGCGATCTCGGAGCACACGACGTGAGCCCGATCAGCATCGGGGGCCGGTTGGTCGGCGGCGACGCTCCCAGTTACGTGATTGCCGAAGCCGGCGCGAACCACAACCGCGATCTCGACACCGCGTATCGCCTCATCGACGTGGCCGCCGCCGCGGGGGCCGACGCAGTCAAGTTCCAGACGTATTCGGGGTCCAACCTGTACTCCCGCTTCACCCCGACCTTCGAATATCTGGGCGACGTCGGAGACCGATCGCCCGCTGAGTTGCTCGACGACGTCGCTCTCCCCCGCGACTGGCAACCGCTCCTCGCGACCCACGCCGCCGCCGCCGGCATCCAGTTCTTCTCGAGTCCATTCGATCGTGCCGCGGTCGACGAACTCGACGCGCTCGATGTTCCGGTGTTCAAAGTCGCGTCCTTCGAGATCGTCGACGTTGCGTTCATCGAGTACATCGGACAGACCCGTCGGCCGATGATCATCTCGACCGGTATGGCGACCATGTCCGAGGTCGACGCGGCCCTCGCCGGGGCGCGTCGAGGCGGTGCGACCGAGATCGCGCTGCTGCAATGTGCGTCGGTGTATCCGGCACCGCCCGCGGCGATCAACCTCCGCTCGATGGCCACGATGCGTGCCGAGTTCGGGGTTCCGGTCGGGCTATCCGACCATTCGACTGGGATCCATCTCGCGAGTGCTGCGGTCGCGGCGGGCGCGGAACTCATCGAGAAGCACTTCACGCTGGACCGAACGAGTCCCGGTCCGGATCACGGGTTCGCGATCGAACCGAACGAACTGGCGTCGATGGTTCGCCAGATTCGAGAGGTGGAGGAAGCGTTCGGGACCGGTGAGAAGGTTGGTCCGTCCGACGTGGAGTCCGTCGAGATGTACCGCAACGCGCGGCGGTCGGTCGTGGCGGCGTGCGCCATCCCGGCCGGGACGACGATCACCGAGGCCATGTTGACGGTGAAACGACCGGGGTTCGGCATCGCGCCGGCCGATCTGGGCTCGGTGGTGGGCCGCATTGCGGCACGTGACATCGAGGATGACCAGATCGTGACCTGGGACATGGTGTGACCGTCGTTCTGGCGGGCGACGTCGGGCCGACCGTCGGGCTCGGGCACCGCCGTCGACTGGAGGCCCTGGGCGCGGCGCTGCGTGCGCGCGGGTGCCCGACCCGCTTCGTGCCGATCGTGCACGACGGCCCGGCGCCCGATTCGAATGACGCCGACGTGCTCGTCATCGACTCGTACCTGACGCGGGCCGACGATGCCGACCGCTACCGCGCCAAGGTCATCGTGGCGATCGACGAGTTGGACCGAGGGCTGGCGGTCGACCTCGTCATCGACCCGACGCCGGGTGTCGCCGGCGACATGGTGATCGTCGATCCGACGTTGCGCGACTTCCCCGTCGCGCCGATCGCGGCGGTGCGGTCGATACTGGTGACCCTGGGCGCGTCCCCCCTTGCCGGCCACGCGGCGGCACTCGCCGATGCGATCGGAGCCGCCCATCCCGAGTTGCGGATCGCCCTCGCGATCGGCCCCTGGATCGACGGCCCGGCCGGCTCGAGCGTGGAGGTGGTGGCGAGCGCCGATGGCCTGGGATCGTGGTTACGAGGTGCCGATCTCGTCCTGACCGCGGGAGGGGTCACGATGCTGGAAGCGTGCGCCTTGGGCCGACCGACCATCGCGGTGACCATGGCCGACAATCAGCGTCGAGCGGTCGACGCCCTGATCGAGCGGCGCGGCGTGGTCGGAGCGACCATCGACACGGCGTTGGACACCGCGAAGGCCGTCATCGGCGATCTCGAGCTTCGTCGCGCGTTGTCCGAGCGGGCTCGGGGTGCGGTCGATGGTCGCGGTGCCGATCGCAGCGCCGACGCGATCCTGCGACTCATGAGTGCGTCACCGTGACGCCGGTCATCGTCGTGCAAGCGCGAACCGGCAGTACCCGTCTGCCCGGCAAGGTGTTGGCCCCGCTCGGTGGCCGGCCGATGTTGCGATACCAGTTGGATCGACTGCTCGCCGGCACGCGTCATCTCGTGGTCGTCGCGACGAGCACGCTCGATCGCGACGATGAGGTCGATGCGCTGGCGGCGACGACGGGGGTCGAATGCGTCCGGGGTTCGGAGGCCGACGTGCTCGCGCGGTTCGTGGCGGTCCTGGATGTCCATCCCGAGGCCGACGCGGTGATCCGGCTGACGGGTGATTGCCCGCTGGTGGACCCGGCCCTCGTGGAGGAGGTGTGGTCGACCCATGTCCGCGCCGGCGCCGACTACACGAGCAATGTGTTCCCCCGGACATACCCGAAGGGTCTCGATGTGGAGGTCGTCTCCGCCGCGGCTCTCCGGACCGCCGCCGCAGAGTCGGTCGATCCGGACGAGCGGGAGCACGTCCTGCCGTTCGTCTACCGCCGTCCCGGCCGCTTCCGGCTCGAGCGGGTCGTTGCTCGCACCGGCGACGGCGACCAGGCCTACGAGCTGGACCTGGGCCATGCTCGTTGGGTCGTCGACACCGAACAGGACCTCCATGAGATCCGCCGAATCGTCGATCACTTCGCGCCTCGGACCGACTACGGCTGGCGCGAGATTCTGGCGGCGTTCCCGGTTGCCTCACGCGCCGACGCCGGGGTCTCGGTGCGACGAGCGACTCGGAGGGATGCGGACTTCGTGTTGGCGTTGCGCAACGATCCGAGTTCGGTCCGATGGAGTGAGACCCGGCGGGCAGTGACCCCGAGTGAGCACGCCCGCTGGTTCGGCGCTCACTGCGATGATCCGGCGACGCGACTGTTCATCGTGCAGTGTGAGGGTGAGGACGTCGGCCAGATCCGTCTCGACATCGACGACGCGGTCGGCCGGGTGAGTATCGCCATCGCCGAGCAGCATCGGGGTCGGGGTGTGGGCGTCCTCGCCCTGCGAACCGTCCAGGCCGGTCTCCGGGGTGACATGCAGGTGAGCCGCCTCCAGGCGCGAGTCGCCACGGACAACCACGTCTCACGCTCCGCGTTCGAGTCGTGCGGCTTCACCACGGTGGGTGAGTCCGACGGGTTCCGCGTCTACGAATGGCTACAGGTCACCGGGTCGAGCGGTCGAGAAGACGCCTGATGGCGATGACGACGGAATCCTCACCGCGCACGATTCGATACTGCCGAACCTGTGTGATGCCCGAGACGAAACCGGACATCCTCTTCGACGACGATCAGGTCTGTAGCGCGTGCCGCAACTTTGCGTCGCGCGAGGACGTCGACTGGGACATTCGCAAGCGCCAGCTCCTCGAGATCGTCGAGCGGTACCGCTCTCACGACAACACCCGGCACGACTGCATCGTGCCGGTCAGCGGCGGCAAGGACAGTCATTTCCAACTGATCCGGCTGCTCGAACTCGGGCTCAATCCTCTGTGCGTCACCGCGACCACCGACCACCTGACCGACATCGGTCGCCGCAACATCGAGAACATGAAGTCCTTGGGTGTGGACTACATCGAGATCACGACGAACCCAGTCGTGCGCCGCACCCTCAATCGGGTCGCGTTGGAGCAGGTCGGCGACATCTCCTGGCCCGAGCACGTGTCGATCTTCACGAGCCCGGTTCGGGAAGCGGTCAATCGCCGGATTCCACTGCTCGTGTGGGGCGAGAACCCTCAGCACGAATACGGAGGACCCGCAACGGCATCGAGCGATCAAACGCTGACCCGACGCTGGCTCGAGGAGTTCGGAGGATTGCTCGGCCTGCGGGTCAGCGACCTCGTCGGGCGGGACGGCATCGAAGCGCGTCACCTGCTCGAGTACACCTACCCGAGCGACACCCAGCTCCGGGACGTCGGCGTCACGGGGATCTTCCTCGGCTACTTCCTGCCGTGGGACGGCTGGGCGAACGCGATGTTGGCTTCGGCTCACGGCTTCGAGAGCTGGCCCACCGTGATCGAAGGATCGTTGGTCACCTACGAGAATCTCGACAACGCCCAGACGGGTATCCACGACTACTTCAAGTTCCTGAAGTACGGCTTCGGTCGGGCCACCGACCTCGCCTGCATGCAGGTGCGGAGAGATCGGATCAGCCGTGCCGACGCGGTGAAGCTCGTGAAGATGCACGACGGCAAGTTCCCGTGGACCTATCTCGGTGTCGAGATCGAGGCAGTGCTCGGACCGATTGGTATGACGCTGGACGAGTTCCAATCCGTGTGTGATCGCTTCACGAACAAGCGGCTGTTCGTCTGTGATCGTCACGGGGTTCCGGTGCGCGACCGGGATGGCGATCTGGTCAAGGTCAACGACGACAACCCGGACTGATCGTGGCGCGCGTCGCAGTCGTCGATTACGGGCTGTGCAATGTGGACTCGGTGCTGCGCGCGCTCAGCCAGTGCGGTGCCCAGGCGTATCTCGCGCACGACGCGACCGATATCAAGACCGCCGACAAGATCGTCTTGCCCGGCGTCGGTGCCTTCGATGCCGCCATGGCCGAACTCACCCGGGCAGATCTGATCTCGCCCCTCGCGGATGCGGTCTTGGCGGAACAGGTTCCCTTCCTCGGCATCTGCCTGGGCATGCAGTTGCTCGCCCGCTCCAGCGAAGAGGGCGGCGCCGCCGGTGGCTTGGACTGGTTCGATGCGCACGTTCGGCGGATCCAACCCGGCATCGACGAGCGGGTCCCCCACGTCGGTTGGAACGAGGTCGACCACGACGAGTCGTCGCCGATACTCGCAGGCATTCCGACCCGGACCGACTTCTACTTCGTCCACAGCTACCACCTCGAGTGCTCCGAACCCGATGAGGTGATCGCGACGACGCCGTTCGCCGGCAGGGTGACGGCCGTCGTCGGACGCGGGACGGTCTTCGGCGTCCAGTTCCACCCCGAGAAGAGTCAGCAGTTCGGCCTTCGGCTGCTGGCGAACTTCCTGGCGGTGACGGCCTGATGTTGAAGACCCGCATCATTCCGACACTGCTCTACCGCGACTTCGGTCTGGTGAAGGGGGTCGGCTTCGATTCCCGTCGTGCGATCGGCAACCCACTGCAGGCCATCAAGGTCTACGAGATGCGCGGCGTCGACGAACTCATCTTCCTCGATGTCCGAGCCACCCTCGAGGGTCGCGGTCCGGATTTCGCACTCATCGACGACCTCGCCGACGAATGCTTCATGCCCCTGACCGTCGGCGGCGGTGTGCGCGGCGTCGACGATGTCCGCGGTCTCTTGCGGGTCGGCGCCGACAAGGTGGCGATCAACACCGGCCTGATCGAGTGTCCGGGCCTGGTCCGCGACGCCGCCGACCAATTCGGATCCCAATGCATCGTGGCTTCGATCGATGTTCGCCGCCGCGCCGACGGGGCGGTGACGGTCTGGACCCGTTCCGGGACGAACGACACCGGACGGGATCTGGTGGAGGTCGCGGTCGAGGCCGAGCGTGACGGCGCCGGCGAGATTCTGGTCACCTCGGCCGATGCCGACGGGACCTTGGGTGGCTATGACCTCGAGTCGATCGGTCGGGTGGCTTGCGCCGTGGGCATCCCGGTGATCGCCTCGGGCGGGGCCGGCACCTCCGAACACTTCGTCGAGGCGCTCGGGGCCGGCGCCTCTGCGGTCGCCGCGGCGGCGATGTTTCACTTCACCGAGCAGACACCACTCGAAGGGCGGCGCCATATCGGCGCGGCGGGCTACCCGGTCCGGCGCTGACGACCGACGTCACCCTCCGATGAGGTGATCCAAGGGGAACGTCGTTGCAGTCGGATGTTCCACCCATGAGTATCCGTACAGGCGGGCCTCGGTGTCGCGCACTCGCAGTTGGCCGATGCCGTCGGGACCGAGGACCGCATCGGCCTCAGCGAAGAGTTCATCAATGGCGAACTGCCGACACCCATGGGCCGGCAACGTGATCGTCGTGCTGCTCCGGCGCAGTCCATCGGCGGAGACCAAGGTGAGGAGCGGCTCGGTCGGGCCTGGTGCATCGGCCTGGCCCACCGGAAAGCCGAGGAAGATCCAGGTGCACCGACCCTCGCGTTGATCGACGCGTCCGAAGATGCGAGTACGGCGAATGTCCATCCACCGAACACCATCCGGCACGGCCGCGTTGTAGAACTCGGCGCCGACCTGGGCTTCGGCGACGAGCGTCCCGTCGACGTGAACACCCACGAGCAGGTCGAAGGTGTGGGGGCGCTCGGCATCGGCCCGTGGCGACCGCACCGACACCTCCGCATGGAAGATGGTTCCGATCTCGGCACCGACGATCGCACGCAATCCGACCTCGGCGAAACATGCGCGTCCGATCAACTGCTCGTGCCGCGCGACGAAACTCCCGTCCGGTCGGTAGACGTCGATCCGCGCCACGTAATCGGACGCGACCGGGCCCCAGACGTTCGGCATGGCGAGCACGGTGTCGGTGCGATCGTCGACCCGGCCGCAGACGCTCGCGACCGGCCACGAGGCGGTCCAGCCCGGCCGGATCCCGTTCTCCTGATCGAAGATCCGATCCACCGTTCCGTGATTGACGATGCGGCGTTGCGCGGGGCCGGATTCAAGGAAGGTCGCGATGCGCGAGCTCGGACAGGCCAACCGAATCCGGGCGTGTCCGGGCTGGCCGTCGAGGTGAGCGGCGAGATCGGGAATGAGTTCGTCGGCGTAGGCCACGATCGTTCCGCGCGCCGGCACCGGCGGGAGGTGGGCGGAGCGCACTCGGCCGTCGGCAGCATGCACGGCCAGGGTGGTCTTCATCGCCCGCGGGTTCCCCGCACCGTCGTACGCGTTCGTCACGATGAAGCCGGTGCGCACGTCCGGGCCGGCTTCGACCCGCATTGCGCTCACCACCTGGGCCGCGGGGGTAGCCAGGAGCCCGTACTGGCCGTGGACACCGCTGCACTCCCCGGAGTCACGGCGGTACTCGGCGAAGACTTGGAGTGGTCGGTTGGGAACGATCCGTTCATGGCGCACCTGGAGGAGGACCTGGCCATCGAACGGGAACGAGACACCCTGGTCGCGAAGGATCTCGCGGGTGTCGAGAACAACGGTGGCGTCGACGGCCAGATCGACCGCGAAGGTCGCGACGGTCGCTCCGTCGGCCCCGAGGAGCTCACCCTCGATGTGCGGGCATTCGATCCCGTAGGCATCGGACCAGTAGTTGTTGATCCAGACCACGGTGGTCGTGTCCGTATCGGCGCGCACCCAGGTGAGGCTGGTGTTCACCGGTGCAGGTGGGCCGCCGGTGAGCTGATCGATCCCCCACCGGGCAGTGGTCGTGAAGCCGAGCCCGCGACCCCCGTCGACGATGCGTCGAGTCGAGCGCGCGACTCGGCGCAATGTGGGCGTGTTCATCGCTCGGGTCCTGTCCCGGTCGTACTCCCGAGGATCTCGGCGCAGAGGCGATCGACTCGTGCGTCGACGCCGGGGTCGAGGTGGGCGAGGTCGGTCACGTCGAGACGAGCGAGGCCCGGGATCGGCTCCCGGACACCGGGGGCCGCGATGGGCGCGCGGAAGAAGAAGAAATGGGCGTACTCGCGGGCCGCCGTGATATCGCGGTGGGCAACACCCGGATCGGCAAGAACCTTGTCGAGTGCAGCATCGAACTCTTCCCGGCTGGTCACGTCGATAGTGAAACCCTTGTCGCGATAGTGCGTTTCTCCGGCCACGATCACTGGCGTGCCGCGCAGGCCCAACTCGAGACCGGTCGTCGATGTGTAGACCAGCCCGACGTCGGCCGCCTCCATGAGTGGATACGACGAGGCAAGGTCCGCGGCGCCGACGACGGTGACGTTGTCGGGCAGATTCGGGAACCGCTGCGCCAGGTAGGTCTCGAGTGAGTCCCGCGTGCGCTTCCCGGGAAGGTGGAGTTCGCTCGGATGTACCCGGATCACCAGGTGATCTGCCGGACGGTTCCGGAAGTACTCGACCGCCGCATCGAGCCAGCTGCGGATGTCGGGAAACGCGAGATCCCGGTTGAGGACCGCGGTGTCCCAGGTGAGGTTGGTGAACAACGCCACCAACCGGCCACCGTTGCCGGACCACGTGTGGTCGGCGAAGCGCCAGAACTGGTCGGCCGCGTCGCCGGTTCGCCGTTGTTCGATGTAGGCGTCGAGTTGGCGGGTTTCGTCGGCATCGAGGGGATGCCGTTCGGCCGTGTAGCGATTCGAGAAGTCATAGACGCCGGCGGGTGCGGTGCGGCTGAACACCAAGGTCTCCTGGACGAAGGCCCGTTCGTAGGTCACGACGTCGATACCGCGTGCGCGACACAGCGCCCAGACGATCCCTTCGAACAAGAAGAGCCCATTGAGGAGGACGACCAGATCGGGTCGCTGCTCGTCGAGCGATCGGCTCGCGGCGCGGAGGATGCGACGCGCCGAGCGGAGAAACGCGCGAGTGATCACGGCCGCCAGCGGATCGTCGTCGACGTCGGCTGCGCACAGGAACCACCGGACCGGAATGCTCACGAGTTCGCCCAGCGGGATGCCGTCGACGACCACCGCTTCGAGGTCCGATCGTTCGATGAGGTCCAGTTCGGGCCAGCCGTCGTCGGTGCCGTCGTCCCATCCCGAACGCAATGGAGCTTGGTCGAGTCCGTGGGCGCGGAGCGACGTTTCGACGTAGTGGGTGCAGGTACGACACGGCATCGGCGGTGCCTCGTAGGTGTTGGCCCGGTCGCAGATGTCGAGGCCGCCGCCGCACGTGAGGAACCGCACGTTCGCGCCGCGGCGTCTCAGCGCCTGAGCCATGACGGCCTCGTACTGGACATGCGCGGCCCAGTCGCGAGGTGTCACGAAGAGAACATCGGGACCGTCGGAGGTCCGTGGGACTCCTGCCCGGTGGTCCCGCACCATCAGGCGCCGGGCGGCCCGCTGTTCGGGAGCCTGGCCCGCGGTCCGGAGGCCGAGTTCGACGCCCTTGGTCGCAAGCGTCCGGAGTTGGTCGACGCGTGCCCGAGCCATCAGACCCGTCCCGAGGTTGGTCGCGAGTCGAACGGGCGACCGGTCACGATGCGGCCGACTCCCGCCCAGAACCCCAGCCCGTAGGCCCAGTGGCAGATCCCCAGTGCGAGAGACGCGCGGTGCGGCGCGACGCCCGGATCGGCACCGAAGCGCCATCCGAGTGCCGCAGTGGTTGCGAGGTAGCCGGCGACCGGAGCGATCGCGACGCCGGGTCGTCGGCTCGCGGCGGCCACAGTGACGGTCGCCGCGGCTCCCGCCACCATCGCTGCCGGCACCAGCGGGCGCCAGGTCGGCAGGCGGCGATGCTTCGCCAAGGTCGACGCCTTGCCCCGCCCGTAGTTGAAGTACTGGCGCCACAGCGTGCCGGGGGTCTGACGCGGGAAGTACCACGATCGAATCGCCGGGTCGAGCACGATCCGGCCGCCGCGTTGGCGGATCCGCATGTTCAACTCGTGATCCTCGGCGGCCCACTGCAATCCCACTTCGTCGTAGCCGCCCGCCGCCTCGATCACGGCGCGGTGGAACGCGCCGAGATACACGGTGTCCACCTCGGTGCGCTCGGTCGCGTAGTGGAACCGGCCGGGACCCACACCGAGCGGCGACGACGTCACGACGGCGACGGCACGACCGAAACTCGTCAACCCGACCGGCCGCATCGGACCCCCGACCACCGCGACGTCGGGATTCTCCAACGCCTCCACGCATTGGCGCACGTAGTCGGGTGCGTACAACGAGTGGGCGTCGGCCCGGACGATGATGTCGGCGTCGGCGTGACGACAGCCAATGTTCATCGCCGCGGCCGCGGTCACTCGAGGGTTGTCGATCACTCGCACGGTCGGACCGGCGCCGGCGGCGATCAGCCTCGTCGCGTCGCGTGATCCGCCGTCGACCACGAGGATTTCGATCGGTCCTTCGTAGTCCTGGGCCAGGAGGGAACTGAGGCAATCCCGCAGGGTCGCCTGCTCGTCGAGGGTCGCGAGGACCACGCTCACGGGCGACGGCGTCGGGAGATCCGCACTCAGCATCAACTGCATGCCCGAACGCGCCGATCCAGACGGAGCCATGGTTTCTGAGACGAGCACCCCTTCTCCATCGGGTCAATCGACCGATCGCTTGACCGGGCCACGCCCGTTTCACCGCCGAATGTTGCGAAATACCGTCGCCACGGGAGTCGGGAACGTCTGGTCGATGATCGTGGCGTTGGCGACGGTGCCGTTCCTGCTCAGCGGCCTCGGAATACGGGCGTTCGGTACATACGCCCTCTTACTCACGTTCTCCGCGGTCAGCGGCTGGTTCTCCCTCATCGATCTCGGCGTCTGGACCGCGACGACGCGCGACCTTGCGGCCGCGGCCAGTGCTGAAGACTCGGAAGCCACGGGCAGCATCGTGCGGGCCTCGATGGCCGCCGTCGGGCTGACGGGCCTGGTGGGTGCCGGCCTGTTCGGGATCCTCGGCCCGATGGTTCTCCCGACGGTGTTTCGCACGCCGGAGCCGCTCGTCGCCGATCTGCGCTTCGCGATCGTGATCTTCGCGGTGACCATCGGGTTCGATCTGGCGACGGGGACCGCCCAAGCGTGTCTCGAAGGTTTCCAACGGATCGACCTCAGCCGGGCCGGCGATGCGATCCGTCGGGGTGTCACGGGCGTGGCGACGGCCGTCGTCGCCGTCGGTGGCGGCGGGCTGCGGGGCGTTGCCATGGCCGGGCTGGGAGCCGCGGTGTTGGGCACGGTCGTGACCACGGTGATGCTGTGGCCGCGGGTGGCACCGTCCGGGCCTCGGTCGGTCTCGCTGCGCCGGCGCATGGCGGTGCTCTATCGCTCGGGTCGGGCCGTCGCGGTCCTGCGCCCGCTGGGACTCGTCGAGCGGGCGATGAATCGCACCATCGTCGGCGTCGTGCTTGGGCCCGCCGCGGTGACGCTCGTGGAGCTGGCGTCCCAGGTTCAGAACGGTGCCGATGCGGTCTTGTCGGCGAGTTCCTACGCCGTGGTTCCGGCATCGTCCTGGCTCCACGCGCGGTCCGATCACCGACAGTTGCGCGACTTGGTGTTGCGGGGCACGAAGTACGCAGTGTTCGCCACCGCGGCCGTGAGCATGCTCGGGATCATGCTGGCCGGCCCGATGATGCGCCTCTGGGTAGGTCACGTCGGGAGCGAAGCCGTGGGACTCGCTCGACTCGGACTGCTGTCGACGATCATGGTGGCCCCGATCGCAGTCGGGTCGAACCTCCTCCTCGGTACGTCCCGCACGAACGCGATCTTGCGCGCCGCGGCCGCCGCGATCGTCGTCAACCTGGGGGCGAGCTTGCTGCTCGTTCACCTCATCGGGAGCGCGGGGGCCTTCGTCGGGACGCTGATGGCCAACCTGGTTGTCGTCCCGATGATCGTGGCCGCGTTTCTCGCCGTGACCGGGATTCGCGCCGGCGAGTTCATACGGTCCGCGCTCGTGCCATCGATCGTCCCGGTCTCGGCGGCGGCACTCGCACTGAGCGCCGTGCTCGTAGCCGGTTGGTCCGACGCGGTGACGGTGGCCGTCGGCGCGCCCGTCGGCCTGGCCGTCGTCGTCGGGATAGCCCGGTGGACCCTGGTGTCGCCGGCCGAACTGGGGGAACTCACGGGTGCCTTCCGACGGCGCACGAGTGACGACCACGCGACGCCGAACCCGGCGGTGGTGGCATGAACCAGAGCACGCTGAGCGCCGCGCCCCCGGTCTCGGAATACGTCGACCCCGAAGGTCGGCGTTTCGGGTACGTGCACATCGAGCACCCCGGGTCGCGCGGGCTCGGCATCCACCTCAGCGCCTTCTTCGGTGCTTGGGGCAACGCGCGGGTGTACCAGGACTTCCGGGGCTACTTCCACCGCCTGCGCATGCTGGGCGAGGGCGCCCATCACGATTGGCTGTTCCTCTGTGATCCGTACGGCGTGACCGAGAACGGCACGTACTACCTCGGTGAAGCCGGGGACCTCTTCGTGGAACGGGCGATGCACGCCATCATCGATCGCGTGGTGGCCGATGGCGGCTACCCCGCGTCCGAGATCGTCATGCTCGGTTCGTCGATGGGCGCGACCGGCGCGCTGACCCTGGGTCTCCAGCGCGGGGTGGCGGGCATTGTGACCGTGAGTCCCCACATCGATCTCGACATCTGCGCGACCCGGCAGAACCGCTACCGCGAGGTCGCCTTTGCCTGCCCCGATGGTGACCCGACTGCCACCAACAACTTCGATCTGACCCGCCGGGTCCGGCGGGAACTTGCCGACTACGCCGCGCGCGGTGTCACTCCCCCGCGACTGTTCGTCCAAGCGTGTCGCGATGACGACGGCGTCTTCGTCGAACAGGTCGAGCCCCTCGTGGCTGCGTGGCGGTCGGCGCACGGCGACGCGGTCCTGGACGCCCGGGCGACCGGCGGCCACACGAGCGACTGGGCCCCCCGGGCTCTCCTACTCGACGTGACCAGTCGGATGATCAACGGCGAACCCATTCCGGTGGCGCGCTATCTCGACGACCCTCAGTTTGCCGGAACGGTCACCCGCCCCCCGCTGTCCCACCAGGTCCGGCGCCGTCTGAGCCTCACCCGCAAGGCCGTGTACCGAAAGCTCGGCCGACCCGTGCAGTGAGTTCCGACCGGTGGGCGTCGACTACCGCCCACCCGCCCCCACGACGTCGCGCAGCGTCCGGGCGACGATGCGCACGTCGAGCCCGAGGGTCTGGCGTTGCAGGTAGAAGAAGTCGTACTGCAGCTTCTCGAGCGCGTCGCGCTCGTCGCCCGCATATCCGAACTTCACCTGGGCCCAGCCGGTGAGCCCGGGACGCACGAGGTGTCGGAACTCGTAGAACGGGATCTTGTCGGTGAGTTCGTCCACGTAGTGAGGTTGCTCGGGGCGAGGCCCGACCAGGCTGAGGTCGCCCCGCACGATGTTGATGACCTGGGGAAGTTCGTCGAAGTGGGAAGCTCGCATCAACCGGCCGAAGGGGGTGATCCGGTCGTCACCGGAGGTGGTCCACTTGGCGGGATCGGTGTCGGCTCGCATCGTGCGGAACTTCCACATCGTGAACGTCCGTCCGTCGCGCCCGACCCGCACCTGCCGGAAAAACAATGAGCCCCGATTCGCGAGGAGATTGGCGATCACGACGAAGGGCGTTGCGAGCGCGAGGGCGACACACCCGATCGCTCCGGTCCCGATATCGACGAGGCGTTTCACGCGCGCGTACCGCCGACCGTGGATCTCCCCGATGTCGAAGAGCATCGACGCCCGTTCCAACTCGGTGATGGGCAGCTTCCCGAGCCATTCCAGGTAGAAGCCGGTGAGGGTGCGGACCCGAATGCCCTGCCGGTGCAGCGCGGCGGCCTGATCGACCACGTGTTCCTGATCCGAAGCCAGCCGACTCAAGACCACGACCGAGCACTCCAACTCCTGGGCCGCGCGCACCAGCGGGAGGCCGCCGCCGGCGCCGACCATCTCGTCGGTCGCGAAGGAGCCCACGACCACGGCCGGACGCTCCGGCGTCGCCGCGAGTTCGGTGCGGAGCAGGTCGCCTTCGTCGCCGTCACCGACGACGATGATGCGATCCCGTGATTCGGCGCGCGCCCGTCCGCCTTCGGCGATGCCCGCACAGAGGTAGTACCAGGGCACCGACACCGCCGCCGCGCCGAGGATCACGAACCGAGGGAGTAGCTGGCCCCCGGCGACGAGGGTGATCAGCGACATCAGAGTGGCGCCGAGCGCGCTGGCGCCGGCGGCGACCAACAGCTTGTTGCGGGACGGGGACAACGTCGGCAGGCCCGCGGCGTACGCCGCGACCAGCAGGACCCCGCAGTACGCCACCGCCCATCCGAGGCGGGCGGACTCCGTGAGGTCGTACGCGTGACCGAGCGCGTGCAGTTTCGACAGGCCGAAGACGGCCCCGACGACGCCGAGGACCAGCAACAGGCGCGCAGAACGACGCATACCCGACTATCGGCAGGCCACGCCCCGGAATCGAGGCAGAGTTCAGTGACGCTGAGCGTTCAGGACCAGGAGACGAGGGATGGCGGCGGATTCTGCGTACTCCGGTGCTCGGGCCAGGAACCCTGGGGGTGGCGCGGGCTCGAGCATGCGCTGGAGGAACAGACCGCAGTCGGCCATGGTGTTCACGTACCGTGACATCGGCCGATGAACGAACGGCAGGTGCACGTCGGGGGCGATCTGCTCGATGGATACGTCTTCCACCAGGTACGGCCCGATTCGCCAGTACTGCTCCTCGAGGATGTGGTCGTCGATCCATCCACTCCCGGGTACCTGCAACAGCGGGTGGTTGAGCAAGAACAGAAACGTCCCACCGGGTTCGAGGACCCGGGCCACCTCGGCGAGGGCCGCATCGACGGCGACGATGTGCTCGAAGACGAGGCAGGCCACGACCGCATCGAAGCTGGCATCGGGGAAGGGCAGCGCGTCGGCCGCGGCGCGGGCGTAGCTCGGTCCCCCGGCGCGTTCCCGGGCGACCACGGTCTGGGCATGCGACGGATCGATACCGACTGCGCCGGTGACACCGGCCGCCATCAGGTGCCGGGCGAGTTGGCCCTCTCCGGTGCCGATGTCGAGGACGCGGCGAGCCGAACCGAGGTGGTCGGCCACGATCGGCAAAATCTGCTCCACGTACTCGGGATCAGCCCCGTCGGTGAACTCGTCTTGCCACCACCCGGCATGGGTCTCCCAATATTCCCGCTCTTGCGACTGCGTCGCAGGCCGCTCGGGCCCCGCTCCGCCGCGACCGTCAGACGTGATCTGGCGTGCGGCGTCGCTTTGGTACTCGCGCTCTTGCGCGGGAGTGAGGTCGGGCATCTCAGATGCCGAGCATGGGGGCCAGGAACTGGCCGGTGTAGCTGGCGGGCGTCTTGGCGACGTGTTCCGGCGGGCCCTCGGCGATGATCTTGCCGCCACCGTCTCCGCCCTCGGGCCCGAGGTCGATCAGCCAGTCGGCCGACTTGATCACGTCGAGGTTGTGCTCGATCACCAGGATCGTGTTGCCGACGTCGACCAACCGCTGGAGCACCCCCAGGAGTCGCCGTACGTCCTCGAAGTGCAGCCCGGTGGTCGGCTCGTCGAGGATGTAGATGGTTCGACCGGTCGACCGCTTCCCGAGTTCGGTGGCGAGCTTCACCCGTTGGGCTTCGCCGCCCGAAAGCGTCGGCGCGGGTTGGCCGAGCCGGACGTAGCCCAGGCCGACGTCGACGAGGGTCTGGAGCCAGCGGGCGATCGACGGTTGGTTGGCGAAGAACTCCACCGCCTCGGCGCACGACAGGCCGAGGACCTCGGCGATGTTCTTCCCCTTGAAGGTGATGTCGAGGGTGTCCCGGTTGTAACGGGCGCCTTTGCAGACCTCGCACGGCACGTAGACGTCGGGGAGGAAGTGCATCTCGATCTTGATCGTGCCGTCGCCGGCGCACGCCTCGCAGCGGCCGCCCTTCACGTTGAAGGAGAATCGACCTTGCGCGTAGCCGCGGATCTTCGCTTCCGGAGTCGCCGCGAACAAGGCGCGGACCTTGTCGAACACACCGGTATACGTCGCCGGATTCGAGCGGGGTGTGCGACCGATCGGTGACTGGTCGATGTTGATGACCTTGTCGAGCGCGTCGGCGCCGTCGACGCTCTTGTGCTTACCGGGAACGGTCCGCGATCGGTAGATCTTCTGCATCAACGAGTGGTAGAGAATGTCGTTGACCAGCGTGCTCTTGCCGCTCCCACTCACACCGGTGACCGCGATGAAGCAGCCGAGTGGGAACTTCGCGTCGATGTTCGTGAGGTTGTGCTCGCGCGCGCCGCGCACCGTGAGCCAGTTGTCGCCCGGCGCCCGGCGCCGATCTGGGATCGCGATCTCGCGCTGGCCCGACAGGTACTGCCCGGTGATCGACCGCGGTTCGGCGAGGATGGCTTCGAGCGGTCCCTCGGCTACGACATCGCCACCGTGTTCGCCGGCCCCGGGCCCGATGTCGACGACATGGTCGGCGACTCGGATCGTCTCTTCGTCGTGTTCGACGACCAGGACGGTGTTGCCGAGGTCGCGCAGGCGGATCATCGTGTCGATGAGGCGTTGGTTGTCTCGTTGGTGGAGCCCGATCGATGGTTCGTCGAGCACGTACAGCACGCCGACGAGTCCGCTGCCGATCTGGCTCGCGAGGCGAATCCGTTGCGCCTCACCGCCGGCCAACGTGCCGGATGAGCGGTTGAGACTGAGGTAGTCGAGCCCGACATCGAGGAGGAAGGTCAGGCGCTCGTTGACCTCCTTGAGGACCCGCTCGGCAATGAGTCGCTCGCGCTCGTTGAGGTGGAGCTGCGCGAAGAAGCCGGCGGTGTTGCGGATCGACAGGTTCCCGACCTCGGAGATGCTCTTCTCGCCGATCGTCACCGCCAGCGACGCCGGCTTGAGCCGCGCCCCACCACAGGTGCCACACGGCACCTCCCGCATGTAGCCCTCGATCTGCTCCCGGGTCCGGTCGCTCTCGGCCTCGGTGTGTCGGCGCTCGAGCCATGGGATGACACCCTCGTACTTGGTCTTGTACTCGCGCTTGCGGCCGTACCGGTTCTTGTACTTGACGAGGACCTGCACTTTGCCGGTGCCGTAGAGCACGGCCTTCTGTTGCGCTTTGGTCAGCTTCTTCCACGGCGTCTCGCTGGTGAAGCTGAGTTCGTCGCCGACGGCTTCGAGTACCCGCCCGAAGTACTCGCCGCGGTATCCACTCCAGGGCGAGATCGCACCGTCACCGATCGAGAGGTCGTCGTCACCAATCACGAGTTCGGGATCGACCTCGAAGCGGGTTCCCAGACCGTCGCACCGCTCACACGCGCCGTACGGCGAGTTGAACGAGAAATTCCGGGGTGCCAGCTCGTCGAAGCTCAGCCCACAGTGTGAACACGCAAGGTGCTCGGAGAAGGTGAGAACCTCGGAGTCCTCGGCGTCGGTGGCCTTCTGCTTGCGTGCGGTCCCGGGCAGGGTCTCCTGCCCGACCTCGGCCTCCTCCTTGCGCACGATCTCGACCTCGGCCACTCCCTCGGCCAGTCGCAGCGCGGTCTCCAACGAGTCGGTGAGCCGGCGCTCGATGCCCGGCCGGCGGACCAACCGGTCGACCACGACCTCGATCGTGTGGTTCTCGTACCGGGCCAACCGGTCCGCGCCGCGGTCGGCGAGTTCGATGGTCTCCCCGTCGATGCGGGCCCGGGTGAACCCTTGTTGCGCGAGTTCGTCGAGCAGGCCGTCGTACTCACCTTTGCGTCCGCGCACGACCGGTGCGAGCACCTGGAACCTCGTGCCTTCGGGCAACTCCAACACGCGGTCGACGATCTGCTGCGGCGTCTGGCGCGTGATGACCCGCGAACAGTTCGGGCAGTGCGGGACGCCGATGCGCGCGTAGAGGAGGCGCAGGTAGTCGTAGATCTCGGTGATGGTGCCGACCGTCGAGCGGGGGTTCCGACCGGCCGACTTCTGGTCGATCGAGATTGCCGGTGAAAGCCCTTCGATGAAGTCGACGTCGGGCTTGTCCATCTGACCGAGGAACTGGCGCGCGTAGCTCGACAGACTCTCGACGTAGCGGCGTTGGCCCTCGGCGTAGATCGTGTCGAACGCCAGACTCGACTTCCCGCTGCCACTCAGGCCGGTGATGACGACGAGTTGGTCGCGCGGGATGTCGATGTCGATGTTGCGGAGGTTGTGTTCCCGGGCGCCGCGGACCGAGATCATGTCGGGCTCGCCGGCCGGAGCAGGCTTGACGGGAGCATTTTTCGGCTTGGCGGTGGTTTTCGTGGTCGCACGCCGAGCCGGTGTCTTGACCGGGGTCGTGACCGGCTTCTTCGTCGGCACCGCGGCCGCCGCCCGCTTCGCCGGTTTCGATCCAGATTTCGCCGTCGGCCTGGCCTTCGGGCTGCGCTCCGCCATGCCGGGCACCTTACCCGCGCGAGCGGCCTGGCCGAACGTATGTTCTTCCCCGGGTGGGCTGTGGCGCGAAGCCTGGCGGAGCCGGGCGTCGACCTGCCACAGTCGGGACCGATGTACCGGTTCGGCGCGTTCGAGATGGATCCCGCCGGGCGCGAACTCCGACGGGCCGGTGTCTCGGTCCATCTCGAGCCGCAGGCGTTCGATCTGCTGGTGCATCTCGTCGATCATCGAGATCGAGTGGTCCCCAAGATGGAGTTGCTGGATGGCGTCTGGGGTCACCGCCACCTGTCGGACGCGGCCCTCACGACCCGGATCAAAGAGATTCGGCGGGCCGTCGACGACGACGGGACTCGGCAACAGACGATCAAGAACGTGCGCGGGCGGGGCTACCGCTTCGTGGCGGCCCTCGTACCAGTGCCGTCATCGCCGTGGAACCGCCCCGAGGGCGATGAGCTGATCGGGCGGGACGAGGACCTCGCCACGGTGGTTGAGGCCCTGCAGCGCGTCGGCGTTGTCATGGTGACCGGCCCAGGCGGGGTCGGGAAGTCCACGTTGGCGCGAGCGGCGATCGACGCATTGTCGGCCTCGGCTCAGATCGAGGCGCATTGGATCGAACTCGCGGCGGTCGAAGCCGATGCGCCGATCCTGCCCGTCGTGGCCCGCACCCTCGATGTCGAACTCGACCTGCACCACCCGGAGCCCACGCTGCACTCGATCGCGCGCCGGGAGGCGCTGCTGGTGTTCGACAATTGTGAACACGTCGCCGATGCGGTCGGCGCGGTCATCGAAGCGCTCATGACCGTGCGGCCCTCGGCGGTGCGCATCCTGGCCACGAGTCGGGTCGCGCTGGGCCTGGCGGGCGAGCAGGTCGTATCCGTGAAGCCGCTCAGTGTCGACCAGGCCGCGAAGCTGTTCGTTCGCCGTTCTCGCGCGGCAGGTGGGGTGTGGGATCCCGATGAGGTGTCGCCGGTCGCAGTCGCTGACCTGGTGGCCGGACTCGATCGATTGCCGCTCACCATCGAAATGGCCGCCGCCCGTGCTCGATCGATGTCCTTCGCGGAGTTGGCGTCGACCGTGGCGGCACGGACCCCCATGCTCCAGGTCTCGCATCGATCTCCGGTGCGCCGCCACCAGTCGCTGGATTCGTTGGTGCGTTCGTCGGCCGAACTCCTCGACCACCGCCTGCGGGCCGTGCTCGAGGACTTCTCCGTGTTCGCCGGTGCCGTGAGCGCGGGCGACGCGGCACGGGTACTGGTGACCGACGACTTCGGCGAGTCCGACGGCGTCATCGTCGACCTCGCGACTCTCGTTGAGAGCTCGCTGCTCGTGGCCGACGTGTCCGGCTCGGCGACGCGCTATTCGATGCTCGTGACCGTGCGCACCGTGGCCAGCCGGTGGCTCGCCGAGTCGGGACGGGAGACCGACGTCCGCCGCCGGCACGCGGAGGCGCTCCTGGCGATCCTCACCACCATCGACGACGCGCTGCGGACTACCGACGAGCCCGAGGCCCGGGCTCGGTTCAACGGGCTGGTCGACGAGATCCGAGTCGCTCATCGATGGGCGCGCACTCACGCCCCGGAACTGGCGTCGGCGATGAGCGTGGCGTTGTTCCAGTGCGCGCATCCCATCCTCTGGCACGAGCCGGCGGAGTGGAGTCGGACCTTGCTCCGCGAGCAGTCCGTCGACAGTCACACAGCGTTGCCGGGCGCGGTCTTGCTGGCGGCCGGGCTGGCCGCGCACACCGGTCAGCTCGAGTTCGCTCGGGTTCATGCCGGGGCGCTCCGCGCGGCTTCCGACGGTCGACTTCGGGCGATTGCCACAGAGATCGTTGCCGACGTCGCGCTCTACGAAGGAGACCTGGAGCTGGCGCTCGAGGCGGCCGCCGAGCTTCGCCAGCTCGGCCGGGAGTTGGGGGACCCTCATGCCTTGGCGTTCGGTTGCGTGGATGCGGCCCTCGCGTACGCGTTCGCCGGCGACGCCACCGCAGCGCTCGCCGAACTTGCCGACGTCGACGCCGATGAGTTCGGACCAACCGACCGTGCGTGGCTGGCCCAAGCGCGTGGCGACGCGTTGAGCGTCGCAACCTCCCCGGCGGCGGTCGACGCGTTTTCGGAAGCGCTCGAGCTCGGAACCGCGGTCGGTAATCACTTCGTCGTGTCGGTTGCGTTGACGTCATTGGCCGCCGAGTACGGGCGCGCCGGCGACACTGCTCGCGCACTCGAGACGTACCTCCGTGCGTTGACGAACTACCAACGGCACGGCAATACCACCCATGCGGTGACGGCGTTGCGGAATCTCATCGCACTCCTCTTCGACCTCGGGGATTCGCGCGGTGTCGCGGTACTGGCCGGGGCGCTCTCGGATGATCGGCTCCGGCGCAGCTACGGCGCCGAGGCGGATCGCATCGGTCAGGTCGTGGCCGAGACTGCGGCGGCGATCGGTCCGGTCCAGTTCGACCGGTGGTTCGGCGAAGGCCAGGTTCTCGATGTCGAGCAGGCGATTCGCGCCGCTCAGGGATTCGTCGAGCACCACCGCGGCTGATCCTCACGTCATCCTCAGACGACCTCCAAGCAGCCCAAGGTCCAGGGTGGTGGAATGGAACCCATGACGACACCGACGCGAGTTCCGTTCCCATCCATCGAGAACCTCATCGTCACCGACGCCGGGTTGGAGACGTGGCTGGTCTTCGATCACGAGGTCGACCTCCCGGCCTTCGCGGCGTACCCGTTGGTCGAATCGGCCGAGGGCCGAGCGCTGCTGACGGAGTATTACGAGCACTACGTGGCCATCGCCGACGCGGTCGGTGCCGCGTGCCTGCTGGAGGCGCCGACGTGGCGAGCCAACCCGGAGTGGGCTGCGACGCTCGGTCATGATCTCGAGGCGTTGGCGGCGTTGATCACCGCCGCGGTCGACGTCCCCGACGCGGTCCGCCGGAACGCGACGTCGTCGCACCCGATCCTCGTGGGCGGCGCAGTCGGTCCCCGGGGTGACGGATACCGCGTCGACGATGCGATGTCGGCCGATGCCGCCGCCGACTACCACTCGTTCCAGATCAACTGCCTGGCGCAGACTCCCGCCGACGTCGTCACCGCAATGACGATCTGTTACGCCGACGAAGCGATCGGGATCGTGCGGGCGGCTCGGGACGCGGGCATGCCGGTGGTGATCTCGTTCACCTTGGAGACCGATGGTCGGCTCCCGTCGGGCATGTCCCTCGCCGACGCCATCACGGCCACCGACGCAGCCACCGACGGCTACGCGCATCACTACATGCTCAACTGCGCCCACCCGTCGCACTTCGACGCCGTGCTCGATCCGACCGCCGAGTGGACGCAACGCATTCACGGGGTCCGGGCCAATGCGTCGACGCTCAGCCACGCGGAACTCGACGAGATGGAAGTGCTCGACGCGGGTGACCCGGCCGACCTGGCGGCACGCTATGTCGCGCTCACCGCCTCGCTCCCCAACCTTCACATCGTGGGCGGATGTTGCGGCACCGATCATCGCCACGTCGAACAGATCGCCCGTAGCGTCGCGGCGGCTCGGGTCAGCTGACCGCCTTCAGTTCTCGTTTCAGCTCGTTGATCTCGTCGCGCAGACGCGCTGCTTCCTCGAACCGGAGTTCCTTCGCGGCCTCGTGCATCTCCTCCTGAAGGCTCTGGATGAGCCGGCCGAGTTCGTCGGGTGGCACGCCCTGGAGGTCGGCGAAGATTGCACTGCTGCGGCGGTTGCGGCCGCGACCCCGTCCGCTCCCGGAACCGGCGCCGGTGTCGTCGCTGTCGCGCAGCCGCACCATTTCGAGGATGTCGGTGACCTTCTTGCGGATGGTCTGGGGATCGATGCCGTGTTCCTCGTTGTATTCGAGTTGCCGCTTGCGCCGACGATTGGTTTCGCTGATGGCGAAGCGCATCGAGTCGGTCACCTGGTCGGCGTACATCACGACCTGACCCTCGACGTTGCGTGCGGCGCGGCCCATCGTCTGGATCAATGCCGTCGAGGACCGGAGGAAGCCTTCCTTGTCGGCGTCGAGGATCGCGACGAATGACACCTCGGGCAGGTCGAGACCTTCTCGCAACAGGTTGATGCCGATGAGAACATCGAACTCGCCGAGCCGAAGCGAGCGCAGAATCTCGACCCGCTCCAGGGTGTCGACCTCGCTGTGGAGGTAGCGGACCTTGATCCCGAGTTCGAGGAGATAGTCGGTGAGGTCTTCGGACATCTTCTTGGTGAGGGTCGTGACCAGGACGCGTTGGTCCTTCTCGGCCCGGGCGTTGATCTCCGCGACGAGATCGTCGATCTGACCCTTGGTCGGGCGGATCACCACCTCCGGATCCATCAGACCAGTCGGGCGGACGACCTGTTCGACGACCTTGGTGGACACTTCGAGTTCGTAGGGGCTCGGAGTGGCCGACATGAACACGACTTGATTGACCTTCTCGCCGAACTCCTCGAATCGGAGAGGCCGGTTGTCCATGGCGCTGGGGAGCCGAAACCCGTGCTCGACGAGCGTGTCCTTGCGAGACCGGTCGCCCTGGTACTGACCGTGCAGTTGGGGCACGGTGACATGACTTTCGTCGAGCACCATGAGGAAGTCGTCGGGGAAGTAGTCGAGCAACGTGTACGGAGCCTCGCCGGCCGCGCGGCCGTCGAGATGGCGGGAGTAGTTCTCGATCCCGGAGCAGAAGCCGATCTCGCGCATCATTTCGAGGTCGTAGGTGGTGCGCATCCGCAGGCGCTGGGCCTCGAGCAGCTTGCCGTGTGATTCCAACCATGCGAGGCGCTCGTACAGTTCGGCCTCGATGCCTTCCATCGACTTCTTGAGCTGGTCCTCCTGGGTCACGTAGTGCGACGCCGGGAACAGCACCATGGTCTCGAGGTCCTCGACCAGCTCGCCCGTGACCGGATCGACCGACATGATTCGCTCGATCTCGTCGCCGAAGAGCTGCACGCGGATACCGCGCTCCTCGTAGGCGGGAAAGATCTCGATCGTGTCGCCCCGTACTCGGAACTTGTTGCGAACGAACGACATGTCGTTGCGTTCGTACTGCAGTTCGACGAGCCGCTTCAGGATCTCGCGCTGGTCGTGTTCCTCCCCGACGTTGAGGGTGAGGAGCTGGGTTGCATACATCTCCGGGGACCCGAGCCCATAGATCGCCGAAACGCTCGCGATGATCACGACGTCTCGTCGCGACAGCAGCGCGGCCGTGGCGCTGTGGCGCAGCCGGTCGATCTCGTCGTTGATCGAGCTGTCCTTCTCGATGTACGTGTCACTCGACGGCAGGTAGGCCTCGGGCTGGTAGTAGTCGTAATAGGAGACGAAATACTCGACCCGGTTGTGGGGAAAGAACTCACGGAACTCGGCCGCGAGCTGGGCCGCGAGGCTCTTGTTGGGGGCGAGGATCAGGGTCGGACGTTGGACCGCGGCGATGAGTCCGGCGATGGTGAACGACTTGCCCGAGCCGGTGATGCCGAGCAGCGTTTGGTACCGCTCCCCTGCTTCGACCCCTGCGGTCAGTTCCGCGATGGCCTTGGGTTGATCGCCCGCGGGTTCGAAATCAGAGACCAGCTGGAACTCGGGCACCCCGTCACCCTACGCCCACCCTGTGACCACCCCCGAGCGCACTTTGTGTCTGCGCGTGGGTCCCGGCCTACCCCCGTCCGCACTTTTGGTCTGTACATGGGTCCCGGCCCACCCCTACAGACAAGAAGTCGCGGCGGGTCAGGTTGAGCGGGCGGCCGCGATGCGGGTGACGACGTTCGCGGCGTCATAGACGACCTCGGCCCAGCCGCAACGCATCACTCCGAACCCAGCTGCACGAAGACGGGCGTCCCGCAGCGCGTCGGCCTTGGTATCCATGAAGGAGGAGTGAGCTTCTCGACCGTCCAGTTCGAGGACCAGACGACGAGTTCGGTGGTAGAAGTCGACCCGTCCGATCCAACTGTGCTGGTCGCCCAGATCGACCTGGCGTTCCCAGCCGGACAGTGCGAGCCGCGACGCGAGCAGGTCGAACCGTTTCTCCAACTCACTCTCGGGCGGCCGATAGTGCGGGCCGCGTTCTTCGAGAAGTAGCCGAAAGGTGCGGGTCCGACGTCGACCTCGTACGGAGGTCTCGCTCAGCATCCTCAGGAGTTCCCAGTAGGTGACCCGCTGACGCGCGAGGGCCGTGTCCATCGCTCGGGCGACCCGGCCGAGACGGGCAACTGCGGTGAGGTCGAGCAGGGTACGTGCGAGCGACGTCGTCGGAATGCCATCGATGGTGACGACGTGATGGGAAGGTAAGAAGTTGCTCCGGTGCAGAAGAACCGTGGTCCCGCGTCCGAAGTTGACGCCCTCGGGCAGCGTGAACTCGTCGCCATCGTGGGAGAAGCCCGGCAGCCCGTGGCTCTCCGCCCCGCACCGATGAGACACCACCGCGCGCAGCCCCGAAGCGGCCACGAAGCTCATCAGACGGGTCGACCGAGACTCCGGCGTGCCGAGCAGTTGCAGCACGTCGTACTGGCCACGCACCCATCGACCCGAGCGCACTCGGGTCCGGATTGCATCTTGGTTTCCCTGACGGAGGAGCACTTGCCGGGTGGTGAACACTCCCAGCTGGTCTGCCGCGAGCTCCTCGACGCGACGGTCAAGTTCCGTCACCCCCCGACCGTACCAACCCCCTGTGACCACCCTCCAGCCCCCACTTTCTGTCTGTGTGTGGGTCCTGACCCAACCCTGCAGACAAAAAGTCGCGGTGACGCGGGTCAGGATTTGGCGTCGTGGCGGGCTTGGAGGTCGGACCAGAGTGCGTCGACCTGGGTAGTGAGCGACTCGTGGTCGGTGCCGTTGTCGATGACGTGAGTGGCGACGGCGCGGCGCTGCTCGTCGGTGGCCTGGGCTCGCATGCGCGCCTCCGCGTCGGACCGCTCGAGGCCTCGACCTTCCAGACGGTCGAGCCGCAGGTGCTCGGGCGCTTCGACGACGATGACCACCTCGTACCCGCGCTCCGCCGCGGTACCCGATTCCACCAGCAGGGGGACGTCCATGACGACGATCGCGTCGGCGGGCGCCTCGGTCATACGTTTCCCGAACTCGGCATGGATCGCCGGATGGGTGATCGCGTCGAGCGCAGCCTTGCCTTCCGGCGTCGCGAAGGCCTTGGCGGCGACGGCGGCCCGGTCGAGTCGTCCGTCGGCCCCGATGATCTCGGGACCGAACTCCTCGACCAAGGCGTGGAATGCCGGCTGGTCGGGTTCGACGACCTCGCGCGCGACCCGGTCGGCGTCGAGAATCACGGCGCCATGGCCGGCGAGCAACTCCGCGACCGTCGACTTCCCCGCCCCGATCCCACCGGTCAATCCCACGAGCAGCATTCGACGATCCTAGGAGCCGAGCGGTCGATGGTGGATTGACCCGTCTCGACCCGCCCGACCGGTCACAATTGCCGAATCGAAGCCACATCGACCTCCCCCCCGCTGACCTCGGCGCGTCGCACCGACGCCCCGAGCAAGGCCGTGCAACGGCGCGCGGCGCGCGCGAGTAGGCGGGCCAGTCGGGTCAAGTTCCGATCGACCCGGTGGGGGCGACGGATTGGGCCACGCCTCAACCCGCGGTCGGTCGAGGAACTCGGCCGGCTCGGTCCGCTCGCGACGTGGCTGCGCTGGGTCTGCCTTGCGGTTGGTGTGGTGCTCGCGCTCACCACGAGCCAACCGGATCGGCACGCGCTCCTCATCGCCGGTGGCCTCCTGCTTGCCAACACCATCTACCGCACGTTCCGACCCATCAAGATCTACCCCGCCACCTGGCGCGCCGAGGCGCTGGTGGTCCTCGACCTTCTGATCGCGGTCGGTTCCATCGCAATCACCGACACGTGGTCGAGTCCGTTCCTGCTCATGCCCATCCCGACGGTGCTGCTCGCGGCGTACGGCTGGGGCTATCGGGAAGGCTTCTTCGGGGCACTCTTCACCGCGGGCACCATCCTCATGGCCGACGTCATCGGCGGCGCCAGCCCCGATGCGCTGCGGACCGGTCTGCTCGCGTCGATGGTGGTCGCGGCCGCGGCCGTCGTCGGCGGGTACACCCGCCAGCTGTGGTTGGAAGCCGAGCAACGCGAACGCGAATCCGCCGACGAGGTCTCGCGTATGGCGCTCGCGAATGACCTGTTCCATGCCCTGCACGATGTCGTGCGCACCTTGCCGGACTCGCTCGATCTCGCCGAAGTGGTGGCATCGGCGCGCGACACGCTTCGGGAGGTGTTCGAACCCGACGTTCTGGTGGTGCTGCTCGCCGACGAAACTAGTGATGGGTGGCGGACCCAGCTCGCCGAGGGGGTGGCGATCGAAGAGCACCTCGACACCGCTGACCTGCCAAGCCGCATTCGCGCCGCGTTGGACAAGCCCGGTGTCGTCCGGGTGGAAAGCACCACGAGTCAGTCCGAACTCTGGAACCGGGAGTTCGCGAGCAGTGGGATGATCGTGGGCCTGCGGACCCCGGAGCGCATTGTGGGTGTCGTCTCGGTGGAACACCGAGCGCCGGAGCGCATCAGCAGCGCCGACGCCGAACTCTTCTCGCGGATTGCGTCGTCACTCGCGCTGGCGGTTGACAACGCTCGTTGGTTCGGACGTCTGCGAACGCTCGGCGCCGAGGCCGAGCGGGCACGGATTGCCCGGGACCTCCACGACCGCACCGCACAGTCACTCGCCTATATCGGGTTCGAGCTCGATCGCCTGTCGAACCGGTACAGCGATCCCGCACTTCCTGAGCTGCACCGCACCGTGCGCACGGTCGTCGTCGAACTCCGCGAGACGCTCTACCAACTGCGCACGACCGTCACCGAAGAAGAGGGCCTGGTGCCGTTGGCGGAGCCTTACCTCAAACGATGGTCGGACCGAACCGGCATCACCGTCACCTTCGAGACGATTTGTCCGGAACGGAGACTGGCTCGACAAGTCGAACAGGAACTGTGGCGGATCTTCCAGGAAGCACTCACAAACGTCGAACGACATGCCGATGCGACGAGTGTGCATGTCACGTGGGATTGCTCGGATGGTCGCGCCCGCCTCAGCGTGCGCGACGACGGTGCGGGCATGGACCCCGCCAAGCCGAACCCGGAGCGTTACGGTCTGGTCGGTATTCGTGAGCGGGCCGATGCGATCGGCGCCCGCGTGCGCTTCGACAGTCGACTGGGTATAGGAACAACGGTGTTGATCGAGATGGAGGCAAATTCGTGACCCGAGTGTTGCTCGCAGACGACCACCAGATGTTGCGTCAAGCCGTTCGTCGTGCCTTGGAAGAGTCGGGTCTGACCGTGGTCGGTGAAGCCGGCGACGGGAACGAAGCGGTCGCGCTCGCGCAGGCGCTGGTCCCCGACGTGATCCTGATGGACGTCAGCATGCCGATTCTCGACGGTATCGAAGCGACCCGTCGCATCTCGGCGACTCCGTCGGCGGCGCGGATTCTCGTCCTCACGATGCACGATGAGGACGCACTCCGCGCCCGCGCCATCCGAGCCGGTGCCGCCGGCTTTCTCACCAAGGATTGCGAGTTGCGTGAGGTGGTGGCGGCAGTGCGGGCGGTGGCCTCCGGCGAGATGCTGGTGAGCCCCGACATTGCGCAGGCGATGCTCGCGCAGTTCCCGGAGGAGCCCGTCGCCGACGAGGTGGTCGACACCACCGGACCGTTGACCCGCCGAGAGCGGGAAGTCCTGCAGTCGGTGGCCGACGGTCGGTCGACCACCGAGATCGGGCGCGAGCTGTTCATCAGCGTGAAGACGGTGAAGAACCATCTGGCGTCGATCTACGCCAAGCTGGATGCCAGAGACCGCACCCAAGCAGTCATCTCCGGCGTGCGGATGGGCATCGTGCACCTGCGGTAACCCGCAGGTGCACGATCACACACCCTCGTTCTATTCGGTCGGAGCCGGTTCCTCGGCGACCGCCGCTGCTTCAGCTTCTACTTCTGCTTCCGCCACTTCGCCGGTTTCGGCAGGGGCTTCGACTGCTGCTGCGGCGGGGGCTTCGGCCGCGTCGGTCGAGGCTTCGACCGTGCCGGCCTCGGCACCGTCGGCAGCTTCTTCGCCTTCGGTGATCTCCGGGCCGATGTAGTTGCCCTCTTCGTCGTAGGCGTGCTCACCGAACTGGTCCTGGTATTCGGCCGCGACCACGCCGCCCTCGGCGGCTTGCTTGATCGAGAGGGAGATCCGACGCCGATCGAGATCGATGTCGATGATCTTGACCCACAGCTCCTCGCCGGGGGTCACGACCTGCTCGGGCGCCTCGACGTGGTGGACCGCCATCTCGGAGATGTGGACCAGGCCCTCGATGCCGTCGCCCACCTGGACGAACGCACCGAACGGCACGAGTTTGGTGACCCGGCCGTAGACCAGTTCGCCCACCTGGTGCCCGGTGGCGAATTCCTGCCAGGGGTCCTGTTGGGTGGCCTTCAGCGAGAGCGAGATCCGCTCCCGGGAGAGGTCGACGTCGAGCACTTGCACCGTGACTTCGTCGCCGACGGTGACGACCGAACTCGGGTGGTCGACGTGCTTCCACGACAGTTCCGAGACGTGGACGAGTCCGTCCATGCCACCGAGGTCGACGAACGCACCGAAGTTGACGACCGAGGACACCACACCCGGCCGGATCTCGCCGGGCTTGAGGTTGGTGAGGAACTCGTCCCGCTGCTCGCGCTGGGTCTCTTCGAGGTACGCGCGTCGTGAGAGCACCACGTTGTTGCGGTTCTTGTCGAGCTCGATGATCTTGCACTCGAGTTCCTTGCCGACGAAGGGCTGCAGATCGCGCACCCGGCGCAGATCGACGAGCGACGCCGGAAGGAATCCACGGAGGCCGATGTCGATGATGAGGCCGCCCTTGACGACCTCGATGACCAGTCCGCTGACGATGCCGTCCTCGTCCTTGAGCTTCTCGATGTTGCCCCACGCGCGTTCGTACTGCGCGCGCTTCTTCGAGAGGATGAGCCGACCGTCTTTATCTTCCTTCTGGAGGACGAGGGCTTCGAGGACTTCGCCGAGGGTGACGATCTCGTTCGGGTTGACGTCGTTGCGGATCGAAAGTTCCTTCGACGGGATAACCCCTTCGGACTTGAATCCGATGTCGAGGAGCACTTCGTCGGAGTCGATCTTCACGACGGTGCCGGTGACCAGGCCACCTTCGTCGAACTCCACGAGGGTCGCGTCGACCGCGTCGGCGAAGGACATGTCGCCCAGGTCGTTGAGCACGACCTCGGTGATCTCGGTGTACCCGTCGTCGACGGATTCGGTCTCGCTGATCTCAGCGGTCTCGGTCGCTTCCGCCGTGTCGGCGGTGGTCGTCTCGCTCGGGGTGTCGCTGGTGTCGGCAGCCTCACCGGTAGGTGTGGCTTGGGCAGTCTCGGTCTCGGACAAGGGAGTCGGTCTCCTACAAAGGGGTAACGGTCGGGCGGGATCGGGTTGATCTCGCGGTTGAACACAGCTCCGGTCAGGGGAACCGGGTCAGGCTAGCGGGCGAGCGGTGCCCGTGCGAGAAGCAGGAGTTCGGGCCGTTCCAGGGTCACCGGACCATTGCCGTAGTCGCCGGGGGTCACGCCACTCACCGAGATGTCTTCCAGCCCGGCGGCGGTCGCCAGGAGCCGGAGCTCTCGGGAGGTGAAACAGGTGGTCCAGAGATCGGCGGTGGTCTTGTCGCCGTCGGTGTTCCGCAGGGTCGCGACTTCATGATTCACCCCGGTCCGGGGGTCGAATCGGTCGCCCTCCTCGATCCAGCGCAGCGCGAAATAGCTCGAAAACGCACTCAGCGCCAGTCCCCCACCCAGCCGGATGGCCTGGGCGATCCGGCCGAAGACCGCTTCGTCGTCTTCGCCGCCGAGGAGGCCGAACCCGCCCTGGCACAGACAGATCGCGGCGTCGAACTCGCCAATCAGGGCCAGATCACGCACGTCGAGGACTTCGAACGTCGCCGGGAGTTGCCCGACTGCGGCCCGGGCCAGGTCGATGAAGTCGGGCGACAGATCGATGCCGTACACCGAGATCCCTCGCCGGGCCAACTCCAACGAGTGCCGGCCCGGACCACAGCCGACGTCGAGGACGCGCATGCCGGGTTCCAGGTCGAGGGCCTCGACGAGGAAGCCGACCTCCTGCACCGTCCCCTTGGTGAACGCCATGACCCGGCCGGTATCAGGCGCCCAGTAGGCCTTCCCCAAGAACGCAGCGATGTCGTTGAACCAGTCGTCCTTCGGAATCGGAGGCACGGCGCGGTCCATGCCACGACGCTATCTACTTTTCCGACGGCACCTGGTGGCCGGTGGAGGCTCAATTTCAGATGCTCGTGGCTTGTTCGTCAGCTGCAACCGTCTACGACGAGTAGAGCGGGATCATTGGCGGTTTCGTCGATGAGGGCGGCGGTAATCGAGTAGTCGAAGCCGCTCTCGACGATGACGCGAACGCTGCGGCCGCCCGTCGTCGTCCTCCCCTGCTCAATTGTCCCATCCGTGCCGAGCATCCTTGCCCACAGTGCGTCGGCGTTGCCCGAAAGCGCATACACCGTCCGGACTCCCGTGCTGCAACTTGGGCTCTCTGACTCGCGCAGCTTCTGAATTCCAGGTTCGTCCATCACCACATTCGGAATGAATCGCCGGTCTGCGTAGGAATGCTCGCCGTATGGGCGCAGCAACGCCTCTTCGGCGGCGCGGTAGCCCTTCCGAGCGATCGCGAGAAGTTCTGAGTCGCTGGACGCGGGCGAAGACGGAGAGCAGGCGACGAGGGACCCGAGAAGAAGCATCGCAGTCAGCGCGCGCACAGTGGACATTGTCGCACTCCTCCGGTCCCCGGTTCGCGCGGGCTCGGCGTCTGTCCAGCAGCAAATCGCAGCGCGGAGTGGTCGACCAGGGTCGCGTCTCGACCCGACTACATCAGGTTGGTGAACGCGTTCCGCAGATATGCCGGACCCAGGAACGCGGCGATGTCGTTGCACCACGGACCTTCCGGGTGTGACGTCATCGAGGCCGGGGCGTGGGTCTCAGTGCCCGTGGGCTCCACAGCCCGTGCCGTGGACGCCTTCGATACCGGAGAACGGTCCGCAAGCGGTCGGAATCATCCAGACGTGGAGCATCGGGGGCGTGGCCATGAACTGGCCGCGGGCACAGTTACCGTTGGCGTCGGTCGTCCCGACGACCCGGGTGCCGGTCACGTCCCAGCAGAGGTTCTGGTGGTCGTGCCAGGTGGTGAGTTCGCCGGCGATCTCAGGGATGTCGGCGAACGTCTTGCCGCGCTCGAGGATGAACATGGCCGACACGAGCGTGCGGGTCCGGTCGGGGTTGACGATGAACACGATGGATTCGACGCGGTCGGGGTCGAGTGTGATCGAGTCGTTGAAGTAGTCCCAGTTGACGAAGTGCTCGAAGCCGGTGCCGCCGTCGCCGATGCTGCGGTAGCCGGCGGCTTCGACGGAGGCGACGTCGGAGAACTTGGCCATGGCGACGGTTGATACGGCGATGAGCTTGGTTGCCGCGTCGCGCTGGGCTGGCGTGAGCCGCGGATCATCGACCGAAATGATCGGCCCGGACGGGTCGGTCGGGTGATGCGATGTACAGCTGTCGCCGTGGACGCCTTCGATACCGGAGAACGGTCCGCAGGGGGTGGGCGTCATCCAGACGTGGAGCATCGGGGGCGTGGCGATGAACTGGCCGCGGGCACAGTTGCCGTTGGCGTCGGTGACCCCGACGACGTGCGGGGTTCCCGTGAGGTCCCAGCACAGGTTCTGGTGGTCGTGCCAGGTGGTGAGTTCGCCGGCGATCTCGGGGACGTCGGCCAACGTCTGGCCCAGCGGCAGGATGTACATGGCCGACACGAGGGAGCGGGTGCCGTCGGGGTTGACGATGAACACGATGGACTCGACCCGTTCGGGGTCGAGTGAGATCGAGTCGCTGAAGTATCCCCAGTGGACGAAGTGTTCGAAGCCTGTGGACGAGTCGCCGATCGAGCGATAGCCCGCGGCTTCGACGGAGGCGACGTCGGAGAACTTGGCCATGGCGACGGTCGAGGTGTTGATGAGGTTGGTCGCCGCCTGGCGCTGCGCCGGCGTCAACCGGGAGTCATCCACCGAA
>JANLRZ010000101.1:0-2086 GCA_031362155.1 Acidimicrobiia bacterium
ACTACTCGCCGCGAACTCGTTTGACGATCTCCTGCGCGATCGACTCCGGCACTTGTGCGTAGGAGTCGAACTGCATGGTGTACGTCGCGCGCCCCTGGGTACGGGAGCGAAGGTCGCCAACATAGCCGAACATCTCGGCCAGTGGCACCTTGGCGTTCACAACGTGGGAAGTTCCGCGCTGTTCCATACCCTCGACCTGGCCTCGGCGAGAGTTGAGATCGCCGATCACGTCGCCCATGTAGTCCTCGGGCGTGACGACCTCCACCCGCATAATCGGCTCCAGCAATGCCGGATCCGCCAAGCGGGCCGCTTTCTTGACCGCCATGGAACCGGCGATCTTGAAGGCCATTTCGGACGAGTCGACCTCGTGGTAGGAGCCGTAGGTCAGGATGGCGCGGACATCGACGAGTGCGTACCCGGCGATGACACCACCCTCCAGTGCTTCCTGAATCCCTTGGTCTACAGGACCGATGTACTCCCGAGGGATCACACCGCCCTTGATCTGGTCGACGAACTCGTAGCCGCCACCGGGGCCTGTGGGCTCCAGGGTGAGGACCACGTGGCCGTATTGACCCCGACCACCGGTCTGGCGGACGTACTTCTCTTCCACCTTTTCGACCGTCTTGGTAATGGTCTCGCGGTAGGCCACCTGCGGCTTGCCGACGTGGGCTTCCACGCCGAACTCCCGCATCATGCGGTCAACCAGGACTTCCAGGTGCAACTCGCCCATACCGGCGATGATTGTCTGGCCGGTCTCGTCGTCGGTGTGGACCCGGAAGGTGGGGTCCTCTTCGGAGAGTGAACCGAGGGCCTTACCGAGTTTGTCCTGGTCGGCCTTGGTCTTGGGCTCGATGGCCACCGAGATGACCGGCTCCGGGAAATCCATCTTCTCGAGCACAATCGGGTGCGCCGGGTCACAGAGCGTGTCACCGGTGGTGGTGTTCTTGAACCCGACCGCCGCGACGATGTCGCCTGCGAAGACGGCGTCCTTGTCTTCACGAGTGTTGGCGTGCATTTGCAGGATGCGCCCGATGCGCTCCTTGCGGTCCTTGGTGGCGTTGAGGACCGAGGCACCGGATTCCAACGAACCTGAGTACACCCGGAAGTAGGTGAGCTTGCCCACGTAGGGGTCGCTCATGACCTTGAATGCCAGCGCCGCGAACGGCTCGCTGTCATCCGCGTGGCGGGCCATCGGCTCGCCGGTCTTGACGTCGACGCCTTCGATCTCGGTCACGTCGAGCGGGCTCGGCAAGTAGTCGACAACCGCGTCGAGCAGGGGCTGCACGCCCTTGTTCTTGAACGCGGTGCCGCAGAGGATCGGCACGGTGCCGGCCACGATGGTCGCGTGGCGCAGACCGGCGCGGAGGTCCTCGGCGGTGATCTCTTCCTCACCGACGTACTTCTCGAGCACGTTCTCGTCGTGCTGGGAGACGACGTCGACCAGTTCGTGGCGCCAGTGCTCCGCGTCTTCGAGCATGTCGGCCGGAATGTCGACGGTCTCGTACTCCTCGCCCATACCGTCGTCCCAGACCAGCGCCTTCATCTGGAGCAGGTCGACGACGCCGCGGAACTCGGATTCCGCGCCGATCGGCAGCTGGATGACCGCGGTCTCGGCGTCGAGCCGGTCCTTGATCATCTCGAGGCAGCGGTAGAAGTCGGCGCCGGTGCGGTCCATCTTGTTGACGAAGCACATGCGGGGCACGTGGTACTTGTTGGCCTGGCGCCATACCGTCTCGGTCTGGGGTTCCACGCCGGCAACCGCGTCGAAGACCGCCACCGCGCCGTCGAGCACACGCAGGGAACGCTCGACCTCGACGGTGAAGTCGACGTGGCCGGGGGTGTCGATGATGTTGATCCAGCAGTCGCGCCACTTGCACGTGGTCGCAGCCGACGTGATGGTGATGCCGCGTTCCTGCTCCTGGACCATCCAGTCCATGACCGCCGCGCCCTCGTGCACTTCACCGATCTTGTAGGTCCGGCCGGTGTAATAGAGGATCCGCTCGGTCGTGGTGGTCTTGCCCGCGTCGATGTGAGCCATGATCCCGATGTTCCGGGTCTTCGCCAGCGGAAACTCCCGCTTCGTCGC
>JANLRZ010000123.1:0-1666 GCA_031362155.1 Acidimicrobiia bacterium
CCTGACGGGACATCACAGCGGGGCTGGGGTCGACACATTCTGCCGGTGGGCGGTGTCGACCCGAGACTTGCCCACTGGCTGCGCTCGGAGAAGTCCCACCAACAACTTGAAAGACGGGGGTTCGACTCCCCCCACCTCCACTACATTTCAAACCTCCGCTCACGACCGCTGGTGTCGAGAGGATGCGGTCCCGCAGCTCGGGGCCATCTCGTCGAACCACGAGCGGAGCAGCGCCAGCGCCGGGACCAGCGAGTCGTCGTGGTCCACCGCGCCGACGCACACTGCGGTCACATCAGCGCCCTTCGCCCGGGCATCGGTCGCGAACCGTTCCGCTTGCGGCGGTGTCACATCGGCATCCTCACTCCCGAAATAGACGCGGACGGGGGCACGGGGAATCCAACCGAGCAGGCTGTTCTGCTCCAGGCGCGTCATCATCCAGTGGCCCCCGCCTCGTTCCGCCGCCGCCAGGAAATCCCGGGTCATCAGATCCCGAGGCTCCGCGGGTAACGCGTCGACCGTCGTGTCGCCATCGTGTGTGCCATCGAAGACCTGGAGCACCGTATCGACCCATTGCGCGCGGACCGCCGACTCGAGCGGTTCGCCATACTGCGCGGCGTAGCTCTTCGCGATCCACGCCAGATAGAGACTGCAGAATCGCGAGCCTCCGGCGAGTGCGCCGGCCACACCGAGACCCGCGAGATCCACCGCCGCCGCAACCGGCGCAGACGCGACCAGGGACAGACCAGGGATCGGATCACGTTCGATCTGGCGCTGCACGGCGAGCGACGCGTGCCCACCCTCCGAGAACCCACTCACGAACAACTCGGTCGGCACCGTGGTCCCGAGCGTCACCAGCGCGTCCCGAGCGGCAACGATGAAGTCACTCACCACCGTTGCCATGTGATCCGCGAGGTAGTAGTCGTGTGGCTCCTCGGAGACCCCGAGGCCGAGGTAGTCCGGGGCGAGCAGGACATAGCCGTGGCCGGCGAACACCGCCGCCGGGAGCAGACCGTTCACGATGTCCCGGTTCGACGGCGCGGCTGTGCGCAGCGACGCCGTGCCGTGCTGCCAACTCACGATGCCTCGGGGCACGACCCGGCCGCGGGGCAGGGCCACCAGACCAGAGGCGATCACGGTGCGACCGTCCGGCGCGACCGTCGGATACCGGAGCCGGAAGAGCGAGATCCCGCGTTCGGTCGGGATCAGTGCGGCGAGACCGTTACGGCGGAACAACCACCGGACGACAACGTGGGGATACCCGCCGATGCGTTCGAGTTCGATCTGCACGCTGCCACCCCGTCTGTGCGCATTGGATACATCACTTGCTTCGGCCCCGACACCTGCTTCCGGTGGCGCCACGCGATTCTGCGATCGGCGCGGTGAGGACTGATGCGGCCGGTCAGAGGTCGACCGTTGCACCGAGCTGGATCGACGCCCGGGCGACGATCTTGGCCTACCGGCTCCAACCTCAGGACGGGGATTCGACCTCGGCCTTGATGCGCTCGAGGGTCGTGCGCATGCCGTTGCGATTCGTCTTCCCGCGCGCCCAGCCGAGCAGCGCCCAGTAGACCTTCATCGGGAGCTTCGGCGTCAGGGCGAACGACTCGGTCACGTCGGTTCCGTCACCAGTCGGAGTCAGCCGATAGCTCCAGGTGTTGAGTGCCTT
>JANLRZ010000147.1:0-2533 GCA_031362155.1 Acidimicrobiia bacterium
GGTGGTGGTGGTGCCGGTGGTGGTGGTGCCGGTGGACCGTCGGTGGCGCTCTTCCACATCGGGAATGGCACCACCTCGTCGGCGACCTCGACCTCGACTCGGGCCGGCAACGCTTCCCTCGGGGGCGCACCCGGACTCGGCGGGAACGGTGGTGGCGGTGGCGCCGGTGGCGTCGACGGCTCGACCCCCGGAGTCGGCTGCGCGCTGTTCGCGAACTACTGCGTCAACGCCGGCGAGGGCGGCGGCGCCGGTCTCCCCGGTGGCTCGGGCACCCCGGGCGCGAACGGGTTGATCTGCACGAAGTACGACGGCGGTGTCTGCACCGCATAGCGAGTCCGGCAGTACCGCACGACCGACGATGGGGCCCGACGGGCCCCATCGTCGCGTCGGGCCTCGTCGGCAGCCTGGCCTCGCGCAACCGGTTCGGTGCCGTCATCCGGGTTGAGTCACCGTGATCACCCGGTCGAGGTTGCGAAGCGTTCGCCTCACGATCGCGGTTGATCCCGGCCACGACACCTTGACCGTCGCCTGCTGTGCGTGACCAAGGCCGAAATGGGTCACTCGGTCGCTCTGCGCTAGGAACCCGGTCACACTGCCCACCGACTGCACGTGCGGTCGCTTCCCCGGGGTCGCCACCGTGACGACGGCACCGAGTCCGTCGTGATTCGCTTGCGTCCCGACCACCCGCACCCCCAGCCAGTGGCGCCCCGCCTTCGGCGTGGTGTTGCGGTACAACGCCGGCACTTGCCCGTCCCGCACGACCAGCACATCGATCCGACCATCACGATCGAAGTCGAAGACGAGCAGTCCCTTGCCCGGGCCGCGGCGGGTCAGACCCGCCGCGCGCGTCTCGTCGCGAAAGCCACCCTTGACATCCGCCCGCCAGAGGCGCATTCCGCCATTGCGATACCGACGGGTGCTGGGGGCAAAGGGAAAGGCCACACCGCTCGTCATCACCAGGTCCGGTTGACCGGCGTTGGCAAAATCGGCAAACGCCGCGCCCCAACCCCACCCGCCGTCGCGGACCCCTTCGATGTCAGTCACATCAGTGAAGCGTCGATCACCGTCGTTGCGATAGAGCCGGTTTCCCGAGATCGCGTACCCGCAGTACCCACCTTCACACGGCGGGGTGGTTCCGAAGATCGAGGTGACGAAGAGATCCGGGCGTCCGTCACCGTTGTAATCGGCGACCGTGAGACCCATGCCGTTTTCGTCGGTGCCGACGCCCGCGGTCTTGGTGCCATCGGTGAACCGATCGCCGTCGTTCCAGAACAGCCGGCTGGTGCGGAAATCACTCGCGAGCACTAAGTCCGAGCGTCCGTCGGCGTCGAGGTCGACGATTCGGGCGCCGAAGCCCAGCACGGGCAGGGTCGGCAACTCCGTCGCGACGCCGACTCGATCGGTCACGTCGTCGAACTCGCCCGGTCGGCCGGCCGCGCCGAGATTGCGGAGCAGGCGCTGGTCCGACTTCCCCGAGTTCGCGGTCCACTCCGCCGATGACCATTCCGTGACGAAGAGGTCGATCCAACCGTCGTTGTCGTAGTCGCCGAAGGTTGGGGTGAAGCCCGTGTGTACCCGAGTGTTGACGACTGCGACACCACGCGCGACGGCCGACTCGTCGAAGTGTCGACCGTCTCGATTGTGCAGCAGGAAGTTGCGCGTACCGGCAAGCGTGGTGACTACCAGATCCGGTCGACCGTCGTTGTCGATGTCACCCCAGGCGGCGCCGTTGCCGGGTTCGGTGATCTGACCCAGACCCGCGCGGTTCGTTACTTCCACGAACCGGCCGCGGCGATTCTCATAGAGGTGGCCGGGTCCGTCGAGCGAGGTGAGATACAGATCGACCCAGCCGTCGCCGTTGAAGTCGGCGGCGGCCGCGCCGCCCGCCATCCGCTCGGGGAGACACTGATCACCCGACGCGCCGGTGATCTGCGCGGCGGCGAGCGACGGGAACGCGGTCCGAAGCCGATCCGGATTGAGGAGACAGTCGCGCCCGGTGCGCCGAATCGACTGACGTTCGTTCAGACCGACCCGTGCAGCGATTTCCTCGAACCGCACGCCGATCGGATTGGAGGAGGGTGACCTCGACCGTCCCGGGGCGGATCCGCTGTGACACGCGCCGAGGGTGAGCAGGCCGACCAACACCAGGGATCCGACGCTTCGCTTCATGGCGAACAGGGGCTCACTGCGTCGCAGAGGTCGGGATTCATGGGTGCGAACATGCCCCACGGGTTCTCACGACCCGAAACAATCCAGACGTGCAGCATCCACAGGTCGCGGCCTGGCAGCAACGTTCCCCGGGCCGCAGCGCAACTGGAGCCGGTCGCGTGCTCCGCGACCAGGACGCCGTTGACGATGCACAGACGCTCGTGGCGATGCCACGGAGCGCCGCCGGCGGTGAATCCGTCGGGTGCGGTTCGGGACCGGACCAAGTAGCTCAGACCCGCGAGCTTCGCGTCGTTGCCATTGCCGTCGAACAGCAGCATGGCCGGCGAGCGCGCGGAGAACGGCGCGGTGACGCGCGACCAGTCGA
>JANLRZ010000188.1:0-1626 GCA_031362155.1 Acidimicrobiia bacterium
TCCCAACGACATCACGCGTCTCACGCCCGCGTCGTTCGAGCCTGCCATCGACTACGTCGTCGTCAAGATTCCCCGGTGGAACTTCGAGAAGTTCCCGCAGGCCGACCGCACGCTCACGACCCAGATGAAGTCGGTGGGCGAAGCCATGTCGATTGGCCGCACCTTCAAGGAAGCGTTCCTGAAGGGCATGCGTTCGCTTGAACTCGGCAAGGAGGGGCGGCTGTTCGGAACGACCGCCCGGATCGGCGCACCGGTCGAGCAGGCCACGCCCGACGAGCTCGACGCCGACCTGAGGCGGCGCCTCTCGGTGCCGACTGATCGGCGGATGTGGGCGGTGTTCGAGGCGCTCGAGCGCGGCTGGACGACCGCGCGGGTGCACGATCTGACCAAGATCGATCCGTGGTTCCTGGAGCAGTTCGCCGAGATGGTGGCGCTGCGCAACACGGCCGAGCTCGTCGGCCTGCGCGACATGTCGCCCGATCTGATGCGCACCTTGAAGCGGGCTGGCTTTGGCGATCACGAACTCGCGCGCATCCTGCATGTCGACGAATCCGCTGTGCGCGAGAAGCGGCTGGAACAGGGCCTGCGGCCGGTCTTCAAGCGCATCGACACGTGCGCCGCCGAGTTCGAGTCCTTCACGCCGTACATGTACAGCACGTACGAGAGCGAGTGCGAGGCCGAACCGACGTCCGCACAAAAGGTGATCATCCTCGGCAGTGGGCCCAATCGCATCGGGCAGGGCCTCGAGTTCGACTACTGTTGCTGTCACGCGGTGTTCGGGTTCAAGAAAGACGGCTTCGAGACGGTGATGATCAACTGCAACCCGGAGACCGTGTCGACCGACTACGACACGGCCGACCGTTTGTACTTCGAACCGCTGACCTTCGAAGACGTCATGGCGGTGATCGATCGGGAGCGCGAGGGCAACCCCGACGTCTCGGTGGTGGTGCAGTTTGGCGGACAGACGCCGCTCAAGCTGGCCCTGCCGCTGCAGGAAGCCGGCGTCACGATCGTCGGCACCTCCCCGGACTCCATCGACCTGGCGGAGGACCGCAAGCGGTTCTCGCAGCTGCTGTGGGACCTCGGCATCCCGCAGCCGGCCAGTGGCGCGGCGGTGTCGCGGGCCGAAGCGCGGGAGGTCGCGGGCCGGATTGGTTTTCCCGTGGTCGTGCGTCCCTCGTATGTGCTCGGTGGTCGCGCCATGGCTATCGTCTATGACATGGCCTCGCTTGATCGCTACATGGTCTCGGCCGTGGATGTCTCGAACGATCGGCCGATCCTCATCGACCGGTTTCTCGAGCACGCCAAGGAACTCGATGTGGACTGCATCGCCGACGCCACCGGCGCCGTCGTGATCGGCGGCATCATGGAACACATCGAAGAGGCGGGCATCCACTCGGGCGACAGCTCGTGCGTCGTGCCGCCGACGGGCCTGTCCGAGCGCCATCTCGCCACGCTGCGCGATTACACGCGCCGGATGGCCCGGGCGCTCAAAGTGATCGGGTTGATGAACGTGCAGTACGCGCTCAAGGACGACGAGATCTTCGTGCTCGAGGTGAATCCGCGGGCCTCACGCACGGTGCCGTACCTGGCCAAGGCGACCGGTGTGCCGCTGGCCCAGGTCGC
>JANLRZ010000218.1:0-89871 GCA_031362155.1 Acidimicrobiia bacterium
TGATCGACGTCGACCACCGGATCGGTGAGCGACTCCTGCTCTGCATCGGCGCGGTGATCCTCGCGGCCTTCTTGCTGCTCATGATGGTGTTCCGCTCGGTGCTCGTACCGCTGACGGCGGCGATCCTCAACATGTTCTCGATCGCCGCCGCGTACGGCGTGATCGTTGCCGTGTTCCAGTGGGGATGGGGCCGCTCGCTCATCGGGATCGACCAGCCGGTGCCCATCGTCGCCTTCATCCCGCTGATGATGTTCGCGATCCTCTTCGGGCTCTCGATGGACTACGAGGTCTTCCTGCTCTCCCGCGTGCGGGAGGAGTACCTCAAGAGTGGTGACAGTCGTGAGGCGGTCGCCATCGGTGTGGCCAAGACCGCCCGGGTCATCACCGCGGCGGCGCTGATCATGATCGCGGTCTTCCTGTCGTTCGTGCTGAGCCCCGAGCCCACGCTCAAGATGATGGGGATCGGCATGGCCGCGGCGGTACTCGTGGACGCGACCGTCGTACGCCTGCTGCTCGTGCCGGCCTCGATGGAGATGCTCGGCAATGCCACGTGGTGGTTGCCGCGCTGGCTCGACCGGATCCTGCCGCACCTCAACGTGGAAGGTCGTCCGGCGCCTGCCGCGCCGACCGTCAAGGATCCCGCTCGAATGAGCGTGCAGGGCGTGGGGGTGGAGTCGGTCAGGACGGAGGTCGACTCCACCACTCACGACACCGCCGACGTCTGAAACTGGCTTGACCTTTGGCGGCATGTATATACAATGTCTATACATGTCTCCGAAAACCAAGGTCCTGAATCTCCGGGTGAGTGACGAACAGCGCCGCGTCTACGAGCGCGCCGCGGCGCTAGAGGGGATCTCGGTGTCTGCGCTCGTGACCTCGGCCGCCGACGTGCACGCCGACGAATTGCTGCACGCTCACGCCTCGATGTCAGTGCCGGCGGATGTGTTCGACGGTCTGCTCGCGGCGCTCGACGGTCAGGCCACACCCGCGCCCGCGTTGGCCAAGGCACTGGCCGAACCGCGCTTCGAAAACCTCTAACCCGGCCGGGTGGATTTCACCTGCGAGGTACTCGGTGATGCTCACGATGTCTCGGCCTTCGACAGTTCGGTGCCGGCGCTCGACGCGTGGCTCCGGGACGCCGCCCGCGACAGCGACGGTCGCAACCTCACGCGCACCTACGTGTGGCACACGGGAGATCGCCGGGTCGTTGCGTACTACACGCTCATGCCGTACTTCATCGAGCGGGAGACGTTGACGAAGCGCCAAGGCCGCGGACTGCCCAATCGGATCTCGGGGTACTTGATTGCTCGGCTCGCCCTCGACCGACCACTCCACGGTCAACGACTCGGCTCGCAACTCGTGGCGAGCGCGCTGACGCGGGCAGCCGCGGGCGCACGAGATCTCGGCGGTCGGCTCGTCATCGTCGACGCAATCGATGAAGGTGCTGCGGCCTTCTACCAACATCACGGATTCGCGCCGATCGAGGGACACCCGCTCCGCCTGGTCCTCCCGACCAAGCTGATTGATGCGAGCGCAGTGCCGTCAGTTCTCTGATGTGGCAACTGCGCTCAGACGGAACGAAGCTGCGCGGCGGTGGGCTCGGCGCAACAGAACCAGGACTCGGAAAGCCGGGGTGCGTCGACGATCGCGGCCGTGTCGACCGGGGGAAGCTCGACCAGCGCTCGCAGTGCGTTGAAGACCTCGCTGGGCGGATCGTCGGCGCCCCGTTCCACGACAGCCGCGAACTCCTTGGCCAGATCTTCGATCGGTGAGGTCCACGCGTAGGACAGCGAATCCGGGTTCCACGCGCCGAGCGCGGGGATCCGCCCGACGAGCAGTGAACCTTGGGGTACGAGGAGCCGGATCGAGAACTGCACCGGGTCGACGTTGCCGATGAGGTCATGCTCGGCCACGAACTCGAGGATGGCCCGGATGTCTCCGACGGTCGACCACGGCGTGAAGGGCAGCCAGGTCGGGCGGGGTTCGATGCCCGCGGCCCGCAGGATCGTGATGGCCCGGGCCCCGTCGGCCGCGGTGTGGCCCTTGTCGAGCTCGGTGAGGATCGTGTCGTTCACCGATTCGAACGCGGAGATCACGAACAGGCAACCGTGCTCGGCCATCCACGGCCACAGTGCTTCCTCGCGCAGCACGTGCTCGACCTTCACCGTGCAATCGAACGTGAGGGTCGGGTGCGCGGCGTGGACAGCCTCGACGACCCGCCGGGAATGGTGGACACCGTTGAAGAAGTCGGGATCGCCGAACGTGATGTGACGCGCGCCGGCGCGCACCTGCTGATCCACATCGGCGAGCACGGTCTCGACGTCGGTGATGCGGATGCGACCGTCGTAGACCACGGGCACCGGGCAGTGGCGGCAGCGGTGGACGCACCCTTGTGACGCCTCCACGTAGGCGATCGGGAACCGCAGGCCGTCGCGCAGCAGGTGCGCGTACTGGTCGGGCGGGCGGAGCTGGCCCCGAGCGGGCACGGGCATCGCGACTTTGACCGTTGGGTCGTCCTCGATCCAGCCGACCAGGGCCGAGACCGGATCGCGACCGACCAGCGCGACGGCGAAGTCGGCACACATGCCCGCGTAGAGGCCGAACCCCGCGAGTGGGCGGTCGATACGCGGCGCGATCTCGCGGGCGAGGCGAGTCGCGGTGTGCATCGGCACCGAGATGGCGACGCGGTCCGCCCACGTCACGAGGGTCTGATCCCAGTCGTCGAGGGCGAGATCGAGGAGGCACACGGTGTGACCGCGTTCGGCGAGCGCCGCCGCCGGTGCTGCGATCCCGATCGGTTGGTGCCCCAACTCGTACGTGGAGATCAGCAGGACGTTCATCAGTCGATCACGATACTGATCCCGGCGGCGCCGGCTCGGAGGCTGGTTTCGACTTCGACGGGTGATGCCCCGGTCGCGAACAGGAAGCCGAGATAGCGGTCACCCTCGGGCAGCGGCACGACGGCCGCGCCGATCGGGATCGTGATGTCGAGGTCGACGATTCCCGGCACCGCGAGGGCGCGTTCACGATGATCGACCGCGCGCAGCGTCCCGGCGCGGGGGATGGGCAGCATCATCACGCCCGACGCGGTGGTCGCGCGGCGGAGGTCGCCGAACTCCATCCCCAAGGCATGACGCAAGACCACCTCCTCCAACGAGATGCCCGCGCCGAACCGCAACGTGCGGGCACACAGCCCACCGATGGTGCGGGCCGCAACCTCGATGAGCGTGCACCGATCACCGTCGACTCGTACCTCGGCGTGAACCGGTCCTTCGGTGAGCCCGATCCCGGCCGCGGCGCGGGCGACCAGCTCGATCACGGCCCGTTGGGTCGCGGCCGCGAGTCGGGAGGGCGTGACGTAGATCGTCTCCTCGAAGTACGGGCCCACGAGGGGATCGGGCTTGTCGAAGATGGCCAGGACGGTGAGTTCCCCGGCGCGCAGGATGGCTTCGACCCCGACCTCCACGCCCGGGATGTACTCCTCGACGATCAGCTCACCGGGCCAGAACGCCCGGATGCGCGTCACCGCGGCGTCGAACTCGGCGGGGGAGTCGCAGCGGATCACCCCTTGGCTGCCGGCCAGCTGGGTCGGCTTCACCACGCACGGGTACCCGACCGCGTCGGGGGTCGAGCCGAACCGGGGTTGGGGTACTTCCGCGGCTGCGAGCCGGGCGCGTAGCGCCGCCTTGTCTCGGGTGGCGGCGACCGCATCGGGTGGATTGTGCGGGAATCCCATCCGTTCGCCGGTCGTGGCGGCCACGATCACGCCCTGATCGTCGACCGCGACCACTGCGTCGACCGCGTGGTCCCGATCGAGCGATTCGATCAGCGTGGCCGCGGCCGTTGGGTCGTCGAGGGGGACCGCGATGGCTCGGCCGGGTGCCGCATAGGGCGGTGCGACCTCGGATCCGACGATGAGATCGACGCCGAGGTCCTTGGCCGCACGGACGAAATCAGGCGCCCGATATGTGGCAGTGGGCACAAGGAGAAGGACCCGGGGCATGGGTCGTATCATGGTGCACATGACCGACACCGTTGTCCCACTCCTCGCGCTCACCGACGCGGCTCGTGACCGCGTGCTGGAGGTTCGGGGCGGCGAACCCGAGCCCGAGACCCTTGCGCTCTGGGTCGAGGTCACCGGTGCGACCGGTACTGCCTTCACCTACGACATGTATTTCCGCAAGATCTCCGAAGCGGCCGACGGGGATGCGGTGCAGCACGGCGACGACCTCGCGATCGTCGTGCCCGCCGAGCACATCGACAACATCCGGGGCGCCACGCTCGATCTCTCGGGCGGTGGCATGGTGTTGCAGAACCCGAACGCGCCGACGCCTCCGGGGATGGGCCCGATGCCCGATCTCGACCTCGACGATCCGATCGTCGCCAAGGTCGTCGAAATCCTCGCGGTGCAGATCAACCCGCAGATCGCGTCACACGGCGGATTCGCCGAGTTGGTCGCGATCGAGAACTCGATCGCCTACATGCGGATGGGTGGCGGTTGTCAGGGTTGTGGCATGGCCGCGACCACGATGTCGCAAGGCATCGAAGTCGCGATCCTGGATGGCGTCACCGAGATCACCGAGGTCGTCGACGTCACCGACCACGCCGGTGGCACCAACCCCTACTACGAGTCCGCCAAGAAGTAGCCGAACATGCGTCAAAACCCATCAGTTCGGCGGGGTTATTGACGCAAGTTCGCCGCTCGCAGTGAGTCAGGCGAAGCGGAGGGCGTCTTCGCCGGCGTAGCGGGCCACGGCCGCATCGGCGACCGCATTGGTCTCGATCGCGTCGATCACCTCGGCCACCTTGGCCGCAGGGATCGCGCAGGTCATCTCCGTGGCCGGCATCCCGGTACGGACCCGGGAGAGCGCGCACCCAACGCTCGCCGCGATCTCGCCCTGCTCCTTCGCGATGGCGACGATGTGACATTGCGGCTTGCCTTCGATGCGCAGGCCCGGCACCGCGTCGGAGAGCACCATCATCTGCTTGCCGTTGACGCGCAGCAGCACGACGCTCGGCTCGACGGGCGTCTCGGCCAGCGGCCCGTAGGTCACTGCGCCCGGGCGTTCGCTCACCACCGGAATCTGGGGGACGACGTCCATGGTGACCCAGCCGGTCTCGAGCAGCGCGGCGACATCACTGTTGCCCGCGACCTCGTCGAGGGTGGCGAAGCCATGGGTCAGGCTGCCGACGGAACAGTTGCCGTGATCGGCCTTGACCGTGGAGAACGTGCGCTCCGCACCGCGAATCCAGAAGACGCACCCGGCCGGAACGCGGCCGGTGCGGCCGTCAGGCAACGGTTCGGGCATCGGCGCATCGAACGCGGCGACACCCTCGGGTGCCGCGTCCGAGAATGTGATCGCAATCGGAGGCGCACTCAGCGCAAGGGCACCTTGGAGGCGGGCAGCCAGGTCGGACCAGTTCGAACTCATCCAAATCTCTCGATCTCGGCAGGCAGGTCGAGAGGTTGTACCACGGCGTGCTGCTCGTACTCGCCCCACGCCGCGCGCGGGACTTCGTACATGATCTCGAACTCGTTGCCGTCGGGGTCCTGGGCGTAGACCGACTTCGACACTCCATGGTCGCTTTCGCCCGTATACGCACCCACGCGCTGGAGTTCGAGGCGGGCGTTGGCGATGTCCTGGATCGTCGGGACCTGCCACGCCAGATGGTAGAGGCCGACCCGTCCCTGCTCGGGGCGAGGCGCATCGGGCCCGACGGAGAAGAGTCCGAGGTCGTGGTGATTGCTCGTGCCCGATGCCCGGAGGAACACCGCGCCGCGCATCGCTTCGACGATCTCGAAGCCGAGCACCTCGCAGTAGAACGCGGCCGACGCGTCGGCGTCGCGTACGTAGAGGACGGCATGATTCAAACGCTGGACTGGGATCATGGAGTACGTAACCCTCGCATTCGGTCGATGATTCCGGGGAGTTCGGTGAGGAGTCGGTCGATGTCGTCGGTGGTGGTGGTCCAGCCGGTGCTCACCCGCAACGCATGGTCGGCATTCGCGCCCATCGCTTCGAGGACCGGCGACGGCTCCAGCGACTCGGACGAACACGCCGAACCCGAGTGAATCGCGATGCCGCGCTGGTCGAGGGCGAGGAGGATCGGTTCGGCCTCCACGCCGTCGACGCCGAAGCAGACGAGGTTGGGGAGGCCGTCGACGTGCTCGGGGCCGTGGAAGGTCAGGCCGGTCAGGGGCGTGAGGCCTTCGCGCAACCGGTCGTGCAGCGTGCGGGCGTGCTCGATCTCGGTACTGAGTGATCCCGTGAGTTCGTCGGCGGCGGCGCCGAACCCGACGATGGCGGGGATGTTCTCTATGCCGGCGCGGCGGGCGCGTTCTTGCGCGCCGCCGACCACGAAGGGCGGGAGCCGAAGACCGCGGCGGATCAGTAACGCGCCCGTGCCCTTGGGGCCGCCCCACGGGTGGGCGGTGACGCTGAGGAGGTCGGCACCGAGGGCGGCGAAGTCGACCGGGTGGTAGCCGATCGCGGCACACGCATCGACGTGGACGAGCACGCCGAGCTCGCGTGCGCCCGCGCAGATCTCGGCGACGGGTTGGAGCGTGCCGACTTCGTGGTTGGCGAGTTGCACCGACACCAAGGCGGTCCCGGGCTCGATGGCATCCAGGACGGCGGCCGCACTGAATCGGCCGGTGCCGTCCACGCCGACCACCGCGGTCGCCACTGATTCCCGACGGCACGCGTCGAGCACACTCGAATGTTCGACCGCGGTGGTGACGATGCGCGCGGCGTCGGTTGCGGAGGTTGTGCTCGCCGCACGGCGCACCGCGCCGAAGACGGCGGCGTTGCGGGCCTCGGTCCCACCCGACGTGAAGACGACTTCACGCGGCCGCGCACCGAGGAGGCCGGCCACCTGCTCGCGGGCGTTCTCGATTGCGACGCGGGTGATGCGACCGTCGGAATGGACGCGACCCGGATCGGCATGGTGGTCCCGCAGGAAGGGGAGCATTGCGTCGAACGCGACGGGCCGGAGGGGCGACGCCGACGCGTGATCGAGATACACGCGCTCGCTGATGGCGTCGCCGGCGTTCACGCTCGCTCGCCCGGGTTATACGTGCGCGACACAGTGATCGTCGCCACCGGGCCGAGTGAGTTCGAAATGCGGTTGGGTGTCGCCGTAGAGGCCCGACATCAAGCCGCGGATCATGCCGCGGTCGACCGCGCAGACCACGTGGGGGAAGCGAGTCGCGGCTTCGCCGAACGGGCAGTGCTCGTTCACGATCGTGAGTGACGTGCCCTTCGACTCCGTATGCGCCGCGAACCCGTGCGCGGTGAGTGCGTCGGCGACGGTGGCCAGCGCGGCCTTCACCGTGCGGTGACCTTCGGTGGGCGCGATGCGCGACGCGAGGTTGCGGCCGTAGTCGAAGCCGACTTCCTCGGCGAGGATCTCGGCCTGATCGGCCGGGAGCATCTCCAGTGCGCGGGCGAGCAGGGTGCCGAGCAGGTCGTCGCGCCGGGGTGGGAAGTTGAGCGCATGGTCGAGTTCGGACACGCGGTAGTGCTTCGAGGGGCGTCCGGCGGCTCGGGCCTCACCGTCGGTGCGACCGACGGCGACCACGAGATAGCCGCCCGCGGTCAACTTCTCGAGATGGTGGCGGGCGACATTGGGGTGCAGATCGAACTGCTCGGCGACCTCGCCCGCGGTGATGCCGGTCTCGGAGTCGCGGATCAGGAGGTAGATGTCGCGCCGGGTGGGATCGCCGAAGGCATTGGTGACGGCGGTGACGGCCGCACTGAACTCATCGGCGTCGAGCAGGGGTGAGCCGGACATGATCGGTATTCTACCTATGTCCGTAGGGGAAATGCCCCGCTGACCCGTCAGATCGAAGACTGGTCGGCATCAGCGTCGAATGAGCTGGAGTCGCAGTGACCGGAGAGAACCCGTTTTCCCACGCCAAGACCCGCGTGATCGCCGTTGCCTCGGGCAAGGGCGGGGTGGGGAAGTCGTCGGTGACGACCAACCTCGCCGTGGCGTTGGCCCGCAAAGGCAAGGACGTCGCCGCGATCGATGCCGACGTCTGGGGCTTCTCCATGCCGCGGATGCTCGGGGTCGAGGGCGGGCCCGAACTCACCGAGGACAACCAGATGATCCCGCCGTCGGCCTACGGCGTGCGCTTGCTCTCGATGGGGTTCTTCGTGCCCGAGGACCAGGCCGTGATCTGGCGGGGCCCCATGCTGCATAAGGCGCTGGAACAGTTCCTGACCGACGTCGCGTGGGGTGAGCCCGACTACCTCGTGATCGACATGCCCCCGGGCACCGGCGATGTGTCGCTGTCGATGAGCCAGTTCCTGCCCCGGGCCGAGGTCGTGATCGTGACCACGCCCCAACCAGCCGCACAGGCCGTCGCCCAACGGGCCGCGGCGATGGCCGAGAAGGTTGAGCTCGACGTGATCGGCGTCGTCGAGAACATGAGTTGGTTTCGCGGCGACGACGGCGTCTCGTACGAGATCTTCGGGTCCGGCGGCGGTCAGGAGTTGGCCGACCGGCTCAAGGTCCCGTTGCTCGGCCAGATCCCGCTCGTGCCCGCGCTGCGGGCGGGCGGCGACGACGGTCACCCCATCGTGGTGGCCGACCCCGACTCGGAAGCCGCGCAGTGTTTCGTGGCCATCGCCGATCAGATCGACGCGATCACGCCCACCCGCATCTACCGCTCCGAACTCAAGATCCTCTAGCCCGCCCCCACCTCGAACTTGCGTCAATAACCCCCTCGATTCGCGGGGTTATTGACGCAATTTCGCGGTCTCGGAGGACGGTTTCGATCGCGCGACAGGCGAGGAAGCCACCGGCGCGTAGGTCGGGTTTGACCACGGTGATGACGAGCCAGCCGGCTGCAGTCAATCGATGCCGACGGGCCGAGTCCGCGGCGGTGGCAACCCGACCGGTGTGGAACTCGTCGGAGTCGTACTCGTATCCGACGCGAGCATCGGGCCACCCGCCGTCGAGGCGACCGACGAACCGACCGTGATGGAACACCTTGACCTGGCGGTCGGGCAGGCGGATGCCGTGGCGGCGGAGGGCCGCAAACAACATGGTCTCCATCTCACTGTCCGAGGTGCCGGTCACGCTCATCCGGACCGCGACGAGTCGGCGGAGCCGAGCCGCACCGCGCCGGCCGCGACCGCCGAGGCGGCCGAGAAACTCGTCGACCGCGGCGAGCGTGGTGAGTTTGCGCCGGAGCGCGTTCTCGAGCGCGAGCTCGGCGACCGATGGAACGACTGCGGCGAGCCCCATCAGGGTCAGAGGCACAGACGCAGTCGGGATGCCGTCGACGAGGACGACGTCGAGTTCTGCATCCAGTCCCCGCAGTTCGTGGGCCACGATCGAGGCGTGTTGGGCGCGACGCCACCGCTCGCAGGTGATCTCGGCCCGGTGTCGCCACCCGCCCGGCAGCCCGTGGAGTGCGGCGGCAGATCGATGGGATGCAAAGGCCCGGAAGCCGCCCATCCAACAGGCGGCGAGAAGGTCGGAACGCCACGTCGGAGGGACGGCCGCACATCGGTAGACGCCGTACCCAAGCCGGACGATCTCGCCACGACGTCTCGCAATCCTGATGACGTTCTCGGTGATGCCGAGCATCTGAGCATGGTGGATCTGGAAGAGCCCGTGGCGGGCCGCGGCGAAGGCAGCGAGTCGGTACATATCCGGGCATTCAACCCTTAGGGTGCGACCATCCCGTCTCCCACCCCGATCTTGCGTCAATAACCCCCTCGATCCGCGGGGTTATTGACGCAAGTTCGGGGTGGGGCCGCTAGCCTTGGGCGTTTCGCGCAGTTCGAAGGGGGCCGGTGCGGAAGTTCATGTGGGGAGTGGCGGCGGTCGTCGTCGCGACGGTGGTTTCGATTGCGACCAGCGGTGCGACGGCGGTGCGGCCGGCCGTCAGCGCGACCGCCGGCGTCCAACTCGATTGCACCAACTGGCGATACGGCGCGGCCGACGAACCCGCGAGCCTGCCCGCCGAGTTCGATCGCAACAACTACAAGCGCACCAGTTTGCGCGACCCTGCCCTCGCCACCTCGCCGCATCACCTCTGTGGCCAGAAGGGTGCCGCGGTCGACCTCGCCTGGGGTGTCCAGCAGGGACGGCCCGACGTGCGCATCGCCGTCCTCGACTCCGGCATCAAATGGCGTGACGCCGGCGCCATGGCCGATCTGGCCAACCGCGCCTACTTGAACCGCGGTGAACTCACCCCGCCGTGTGCGGCACCCAGCGGCGACTGCAACGGCGACCGTCGGTTCTCCATCGCCGACTTCGGCGCCATCGCGGACCGCAACGGCAACGGCCTCGCCGATCCCGAGGACCTGATCCTCGATCCGGCCGTATCCAACGGCGTCGACGACGACCACAACAGTTACGTCGACGACATCTCCGGGTGGGACTTCCTCTACGGCGACAACAACGCGCTCGACACCGTCAACTACGGCCACGGCACCGGCGAGGCCCAGGATTCCACCGCCGCGCCGAACGGGTCGGGCGACGTCGGCACGTGCCCCAACTGCACGTTCATTCCGGTTCGAGTCGGCGATTCGTTCATTGCCGACGGTGGCCGCTTCGCCGCCGGCGTGTTGTTCGGGCTCGACTCCGACGCGGCCGTGATCCAAGAAGCGCTCGGCGGTTTGAACAACCCGCGCCAGGCCCAGCAAGCAATCGACGCGGCCTACCGGCGCGGAGTACCGGTGATCGCATCGATGGCCGACGAGGCGAGCAAGCACCCGAACCTCCCCAGCTCACTCGAACACACACTCGCCGTGAACTCCGTGCGTGACACCGGCTCGCCCAAGAGCTATCTCGCCCTGAACGGCTGCACCAACTTCGGCGGCCGCACGTTCATCTCGATCCCGTCGTCGTCGTGCTCGTCCGAGGCCACCGGCATCATGAGCGGGGTCGCCGGTCTCGTGATCAGCGAGGCGCGTGACCGGGGCCTGCACCTCTCCACCAACGAGATCCTCCAACTTGTGCGCACCGCGGCCGACGACGTCGACTTCTCGACCCCGAACTCGGTCGACCCGGCCAACGACTACCTCACCGGCTCGACGGTCCGGTACCCGACGACCGCCGGGTGGGATGGCACCAACGGCTACGGCCGCCTCAACGCCTACGAGCTCCTCAAGGCCGTCCGCGACGACCGCATCCCTCCCGAAGCCGACCTCACCGGCCCCCAGTGGTTCGACGTCCTACCGACGACGGGCACGCTGCGCATCAAGGGCCACGTGGGTGCACCCAAGGCGCCGGCGTACTCGTACCGCGTCGAGTGGGCCGTCGGGATGCAGCCTCCGGCCTACCCGGCCACCGACACTTGGCAGGTCGTCGGTGGAGACGATCGTCGCACCCGCCCGAAGGACGGCACGCTCGCCCGGTTGGATCTCGCGACGGTCGCGGCCGCGCTCAACGGCGCCGCGGGTCCGCCGGCCGACGCGACGACCGGTCGGACCGAAGAAGAGAAGTTCACGGTCCGGATCCGGGTCGTGACCACCGCGATCGGCGGACCGACAGACGGGCTGACCGGCGAATCCCAGAAGCAGGTCTTCGTCCATGACGATCCCGATCTGGTCGACGGGATGCCGCGACGGGTTCGCGGCGCGGGCACTGCGAGCCCGGTGTTCTACGACCTCGAACCGGGCGGCGGCCAGGAATTGATCCTCGCCACCGACGACGGCCGCATCCACGCGTACCGCGGTGATCGGTCGGAACTGCCCGGGTTCCCGGTCCGCACCGACGTCGCCCCGTACTGGGTGGTGGGTCGCACCTCACTCGAAGACGGGATTGTCCCGGCCCGCGGCGCGGTCATGGTGGGCGCGCCGGTGATCGCCGACCTCGACGGTGACAGTTCGCCCGACCTCGCGGTTGGCGACCTCGAAGGTCGGGTCTTGGCGTGGGACCGGTGGGGCAACGAACTGCCCGGGTTCGAAAACGTCCGGACCGAGTTCGGCTTCTCGCTCGACAGTCCGATCGCCCAGGATTCGGTCAACCGCACGCAACGGGGTTTCGCCAACTCGCTCGCGGCGGCCGACCTCGACGGTGACCAGAAGCCCGAACTCGTGGGCGCGGCGCTCGACCGCCACGTCTATGCCTGGCACGGCGACGGCACGCGGGTGGCGGGCTTCCCGGTGCTCGTGGTCGATCCGGCCAAGGTCCAGGCGGTGAACGGCCTCGTCCACAAGGTGACCTTCACCTCGAACTCGGGCGTCGGTGACGGTGGGAACCTGGTCTCCACTCCGGCGCTGGCCGACCTGACCGGCGACGGTCGTGCCGAGATCATCGTCGGTGCGCAAGAGGAATACGACGAGCCGTTCAACGCGCCCGAGTTCGGTGGCCTCCCCGGGACGTCGGGCAACTCGCGTGAGTACGTGATCTCACCCGACGGCCGCAATGCGACGAACCCCAATCCGAATCCCGCGCATCCCGATGCCCAGGCGTATCTGCCGGGCTGGCCGGTGAGGGTCGGCATGTTCCAGCGCGAGGTGCTCCCCCTCATCGGCAACGGTGTGGCCGCCCAAGCGGCAGTGGGTGAACTCATCCCGAGTCGCGCGGGCAAGGAGATCGCCTTTGCGTCCGCGGTGGGTCCGATCTACGTCTTCGGTGCCGACGGCCGGTCGGCGCTCGGCCAGGTCGACGGCAAGGACGTTCCGTTGCACTGGTTCGGTGGTCTGTTCGCGAACGACCCGGCCGGTACCGGTGCACTGCGGAACTCCGAGGATGTCGGCGTCATGCTCGCCGCGTTCGGTGGCCCGGCCGTGGGCAAGCTCGGCGCGCGGGACCATCTCGACGTCGCCGCGCCGGTGTCGGGGTTGTCGCGCCTGCTCGACACCGCGACTCCCGAGCTCCAGCTTCCGTCCGACGATCAGCTTGCCGCGTGGGATCCGGTCGACGGCACGATGCGACCGGCCTTCCCTCGGGAGACTCCCGACCTCGCGTTCTTCGTCACCCCGGCGATCGCCGACGTCAACGGCGATCAGCGACCCGATGTGATTGCCGGCAACGGCGTGTACACCCTCAGCGGAGTCAGCCCCGATGGCACGATTCCGCCGGGGTGGCCCAAACTCACCGGTGGATGGCTCGTGGGCACTCCGGGCCTCGGCGATTGGGATGGTGATGGCACGGCCGAGTTGGCCGTCGTGCGCCGGGACGGCGTCCTGCTCGTCTGGCATACACCGACCCCGAGCACCCGGCTCCGCCAATGGCCCCGCTTCGGACAGAACGCGGCCAACACCGGATCTCGGTAGAGCCTCGCCTACGATCACGGGCCCGCGTCATTCTTGGATCAATCGCTCAGCCCGGAGGCCGTTCAGGCATGGAAATCCGCATTGGTGTCATCCACACGCCGAAGGAGCTCACGCTCGAGACCGAGGCCGACCCCGATTCGGTAGTGAGCTCGATCGAAGCGGCCGTCGCCGCGGGGTCGTCGTTCCTCTGGCTCGAAGACGGCAAGGGTCGGAAGGTGGGCGTGCCGGCCGACAAGGTCGCCTACGTCGAAGTGATCACCGATGAGGCCGGCCACAAGGTCGGTTTCGGCCGGTAGGTCGGCCCGGCCCTGACGCGATGCAGCCGGATCTGCTCGGGCGCCGACTCCTCATCGTCACGGGGAAGGGTGGGGTCGGCAAGAGCACGATGGCGGCCGCGCTCGCGCTGGTCGCGGCCAATCAAGGTCAGCGCGTCCTCGTCGTCGACGTCGACGCCAAGGGGACGATCGCGGAGCGGTTCGAGACCGCGCCGATCAGCTTCACGCCCCGCGAGGTGATGCCGGGGATCTCGCTGATGGCGATGGACACCGAGGCGAGCCTGGCGGAGTACGTCAAGCTGAACCTCAAGATCCCGATCCTCGGGCGGCTCGGGCCGATGGCGCGGGCACTCGACTTCGTGGCGACTGCGGCGCCCGGCGTCCGCGAGATTCTGACCATCGGCAAGATCTGTTGGGAAGTGCGCGAGTCGATCGAAGGTCGCGCCGGCTGGGATCTCGTCGTCGTCGATGCCGCGGCAACCGGGCACGTCATAGCGCAACTCGGCGCGCCCGACGCGATCAGCGACATGGTCGCGGTCGGCCCGGTGCGGAGTCAGACCGAGTGGATGAGCGACCTGTTGTCGGACCCGGCGGTGACCGCGCTCAACGTGGTCACCACCCCGGAGGAGATGCCGGTCGCCGAGACGATCGACCTCGTGGGTCGGGCGCGGCGGGAGCTGCAGGTTCCGCTCGGAGTGGTGATCGTGAATCGGGTGCTGCCGGAGTTGTTCACCCATGCCGACGAATCCATCTTCGATGCGTTGGCCGAACCGTCGGTGCGCGATCGACTCGCCGCCGCCGGCGCGGGCCCCGGCGTCGGGTCGGTGCTCGATGCCGCGCGGCTAGCCGTCTCGATGCGGCGGAGTCGGGTCCCACATCTCGAGCGGCTGCGTGAGGACGTCGACCTGCCGCTGATGTTCGTGCCGTATCTCTTCGCCCGATCCCAAGGCCGACGCGAAACCGCGTTGGTCGCCGACGCCTTGACCGCGGAGCTCGGGCTGTGAGCGCGCCGAGCTTGGAGGCGCTGCTCGCGACCAAGGAGATCATGGTGTTCTGCGGCTCGGGCGGAGTCGGCAAGACCTCGGTCACGGCGGCGGCGGGCCTCGCGGCGGCGTCGCGCCTGGGCGGCAAAGTCCTCGTCGTCACCGTCGACCCCGCGAAACGCCTGGCCGATGCGCTCGGGGTCGAGAGCATCGGCAACGTGGAGCGGCAGGTGCCCGAATCGGCGTTCACCAGCGCCGGACTGGAGTCGCGGGGCGAGCTGTGGGCGGCGATGCTCGACACGAAACAGAGCTGGGACGCCATCGTGATGCGTCACGCCCCGGACGAGGAGACCGCGTACCGCATCCTCGACAACCGCCTGTACGACAACCTGACGAGCCGGTTCGTGCAGAGCCACGACTACGTCGCGATGGAGCGGCTGTTCGAGATCCATCAATCCGGTCGGTACGACCTGATTCTCGTCGACACCCCACCGACCCGGAACGCGCTCGACTTCCTCGATGCGCCGGCCCGCATGGCCGAGTTCTTCGGCGGACGCCTGCTGCGCTGGCTCACGGCGCCCTACCGCGTCGGTGGGAAACGCGGCGCGCGCATGATCACGATGGCGAGCCGGCCCTTCTACCAAGTGGCCGATCGCCTGCTCGGGAGTCAGTTCCTCCAGGACATTGCCGAGTTCTTCCTCAACTTCCAATCGATGTACGAGGGCTTCGTCACCCGGTCGCGCGCGGTCGAGGCGCTCCTGCACGACAAGCGGACGAGCTTCGCGGTCGTGACGACCCTGGAAGACGCGCCCTTGCGCGAGGGTGAACGGTTCTGCGACGAGTTGTTGCGCCGGGAGTTCCATCTCGGCGCGTTGGTCCTCAACAAGACGTTGCCCCAGACACTGTTCTCACCGGAGGCCGCTCACGCGGCGCAGGCACTGCGTCGCGACGCGGCCGCGATCGCTACCGACCTCGGGCTCCCATCCGAGTTGGACGACGTCACGCGGGTGTTGACCACAATTGGCACGTCGTTCGAGAACTATGCGGTGGTCGCCCATCGGGAAGCCGAACTCCGCAACGAGCTGTCGCGGCGACCTGATGTCGTGGTCGACGTCCCGACCTTCGCCGACGATATCTCCGACCTCACGAGCTTGGCTCGGATCGCGAACCGCCTGATGCCGCACGAGGCACCTGATCGACAATGACCGCGGCGGCTCGCCGACGGGCGCGGGCGATGGAACGGTTCGTAGCCTGGTTCGACACCCAGACGGCCAGCAGGATGGTGAGCGTGCCGGACACGAGAAAGGGTGCCCGCAACCCGTAGGCGTCGGCGATCAACCCGCCCGCGATTGCTCCGATGGGCATCGTGCCCCAGCCGAGTAGCCGGTACGCGCTATTGACCCGCCCGAGCAGCGCGTCGGGAATCAGTTGCTGGCGCAGCGACACGGTGAGGACGTTCCACACCAGACCGCCGAACCCGCCGAGGGCCAGGGATGCCGCCACGGCGACGGGCTGGGCCCAGAGCCCCGGCAGCAGCATGGACGCGCCGGCCACCGCGATCGCCAAGGTCATGGTGGTGCCGCTTCCCAACCGTCGAGCGAGACGCGGTGCCACCGAGGCTCCGAGCACCGCGCCGGCCGCCTCGGCGGTGAGGAGCAACCCGAACTGCACGTTCGTGAGGTGGAGCACGTCCTTCGCGTAGAGCACCAGGATCGTCATCGCGGCCACGCCGAGGAGGTTGATGACTCCGAGTGCGATGGCGAGCGAACGGAGCAGCCGATGGGCGAAGAGCCAGCGCAACCCTTCGCCGATGTCGGCCCGGACCGTGTTCGCCGGGGTCGACGCCCGGTCGGGACGGAACGAGCCGCGCAAGGTGAGGGCGAGCACGGCCGCGGCGGCGAACGAGGCCGCGTCGATGAGGAACGGTGCCGCGATCGCGGCCGTGAACAGCCACGCGCCGAGCGGCGGCCCGACGAACTGATTGGCCACGATCTGGGAGCTCTCGAGCCGGCTGTTGGCAGTTTCGAGCTGCTCGTCGGCGACCAGCGACGGGAGGATCGCCTGCGAAGACGTGTCGAACACGGTCTCGCCGATCCCCAAGGAAAAGGCCACGATCACGAGCAATGGGATCGATGCCAGGTCAGCGATCAGCGCGAACCCGAGCAGGCCCATGGCCACGAAGCGGAATGCATCGACGACAGCCATCGTGCGGCGGCGGTCGGAGCGGTCGGCGATGACGCCGCCGATCAACGAGAAGAGCAGCCAGGGCAGGGATCCGGCGGCGGTGATGAGTGCCACGGTCGTCGGCGAACGCGACAGTGATCGGGCGAGCAGGGGGAGGGCGCCGAGGATCACGCCGTCACCGAGATTCGAGATGGTGCCGGCCGTCCAGATGCGGGCGAAGTTCCCCCCCAGAGAGCGGCGCGCCATCGGGGGGAGCATATTGGTTGATTGTCCCGACCGCGCGGGGTGACCGGAATACCCTTCGCACATGGCCGCCTTTCCCGAGCTCGCGATCCTGCGCACCGAGCTCAGCGGAGATGCGCTCGCCCATCTCGAACGATTGGCGGTGTCGTGGCGGTTGTTGTCCGACTTGTCGTTCTCGGACCTGTTGCTGTTGGCGCCGCTGGCTCACGAGGATGGTCATCGGTTCGTCGTCCTGGCCCAGGTGCGGCCGACGACCGGCCAGACGTTGTACGTGCACGACCTGGTCGGGCGGATCGTTGACGAGGTCGAGCGGCCGGCGCTCGCCCGGTCGTGGCGGCACGCCGAAGTGTTCGAAGGCGACGCCAACATCCTGGGGGGCAAGGAGCGCGTCCGGCTGGAGAGCATCCCCGTCCGTTACCGCGGCCGCGAGATCGCAGTCCTGGCCCGGGAAGCCCCCACCACGTCGGGTCGCCGGCCCGGTGAACTCGAGCGGTACTACCTCGAGGTCTACGACCGCCTGGTCTCCATGGTCGCCCACGGGAGTTTCCCGTTCGCCCGCGAAGAAGTCGAGATCGAGGGTGCGCCCCGAGTTGGTGACGGCGTGATCGTGCTGGATCCCGACGGGGGCATGCGGTACGCGAGCCCGAACGCCGTGAGTTCACTCCACCGCATCGGCATTCACGCGTACACCTCCGGTGTCCGGCTCGGCGAGATCGGCTTCGACGAGGCGGCGGTCGACACCGCGGTGCGCGGCCGTCTGCCGGTGATCGAAGAGGTGGAGCGGGACGAAGCGTCGGTATTGGTGCGGGTGATTCCCCTGCTCGATGCGTGGAAGCCGGCCGGAGCGCTCGTCCTGCTGCGTGACGTCACCGATCTGCGGCGTCGAGACCGCATGCTCATGTCGAAAGACGCGACCATCCGCGAGATCCACCACCGGGTCAAGAACAACCTGCAGACCATCGCCTCCTTGCTGCGACTGCAAGGGCGCCGGGTCGACTCTCCCGAGGCGCGCACTGCGCTGGCGGAATCGGAGCGGCGGATTCGATCGATCGCGATCGTCCACGAGACGCTGTCGCGTGAGGCGCGCGAGTCGGTCGACTTCGGGCAGATCATCAAGCAGCTGGTGCGGCTGGTGGAGGAGTCGGTCTCGACCGGCGATGGTGGGCTGCGGTTCGAGGTGGTGGGCGACGCGGGCGAGTTGCCGGGGGAGTTGGCGACGCCGCTCGCGGTGGTGTTGAACGAACTTATGCAGAACGCGGTGGATCATGCGTTCCCGCACGGTGACGACGACGAGCCGGTGCACGGCCGCGTGCAGGTGCGACTCGAGCGCAAACCCGGTGTCGTCGATGTCGACGTGGTCGACGACGGAGTCGGGCTCCCGGAGGGCTTCACGCTCTCATCCGGGCAAGGTCTCGGGATGTCGATCGTGCAGGCGCTGGTCACCGGCGAACTCGGCGGTGAGTTGGACGTGAGTCCCGGCGACAACGGCCAGGGCACTCGGTTCCATGTCCGGATCCCGTTCGCGACCGCCGCCGCGACCAAAGTGGTGGAACCCAGCTAAGGATTCAGGACGGGTCAGCCGGTCTTCTGATCGGCGAGCCAGGTCTTGCGGAGTTTCCGGCGTTCCTCTTCCGTGGTGCCGCCCCAGACGCCGGCCTCCTGGTTGGTGGCCAACGCGAACTCCAGACACTGCCCGTGCACCGGGCAGACCTGGCAAATCTCCTTGGCCGCGTCGATCTGGTCGAGCGCGATGCCGGTGGCGCCGATGGGGAAGAACAGTTCCGAGTTCGAGTCCCGACACAGCGAACGGGTGCGCCAATCTTCGGCGTCCCAGTCATGCGTTCGAATCCAGGTCAGTGCCACTGCGCGCCTTTCGGTCGGTGGCTTGCATGGTTCACAAGCCGGAGTCTCCGGGCTCACGCCTCGAAGCAGAGATGACGCTACGACCGCGCGAGAACAGGTTGCAAGAGGTCTGACCTGCCATTTTGCAGACGCCGTGCGAATACGCTGCCCGGATGGCACTTTCCACCCCTCTGATCATCGGCCATCGGGGGGCACCCCGACGAGCCCGTGAGAACACCGTGGAGTCCTTTTCCTTGGCCCGCGAGGAGGGCGCCGACGGCGTCGAACTCGACGTCCACCTGAGCCAGGACGGCGTCGTGATCGTCCATCACGATGCCGAGATCGACGGATTCGGCATCCTGGCCCAGCATTCGTTCGCCTCGATCCACGCCGCGTTCCCGTGGGTGCCGACCCTCGCAGCGGTGCTCGACGAGTGTGCCGGCCTCTTGGTGAACGTGGAGATCAAGAACTCACCCAAGGATGCGGATTTCGACCCCACCGAGGCGGCCAGTGCGGCCGTGGTGGAGTTGCTCGGGCAGCGGGCCGGGACCGACAACGTGCTGGTCTCGTCGTTTCATCTGCCGTCGATCGCGGCGGTGCGCCGGCGGGCGCCCGAGATCTCGACGGGATACCTCGCGGTCATCGACCCGCCGCCGGCCGACGCGCTGGCCGCCGCCGTCGCCGGCGGGCACCGGGCGATCCACCCGTTCTTCGGAGTCCTGGCCGATCAGAGTGCGGCGACGGTGGCCGCGGCCGCTCACGCGGTCGGCGTCGCGGTGAATGCCTGGACAGTGAACGACCCCGACGAGATGGTGCGACTCGCCGTGGCGGGGATCGATGCGATCATCACCGACGTGCCCGCGATCGCACGTGCCGCGCTGCGCTGATTCCCTTGTGGCTCGTGGCTCGTGCTCGTGGCCCGTGCTCGGGGCGTCGGTCAGTCCGTGAGGCCGTCAGCCCGTGAGCCCGGCACACCCGCGCCGGGCATCGAACGCGGCGACGTCGGCGGCGGCCGCATCGCCGGTGAGTAGGCGGGGGATTCCACCCTGGATCCGGGCGGGCAGCCATTCGAATCGATCGATGTCTCGACCGGTGACGGTGACGCGCAGCACGCCCGATACTCCGGAGAGTCCCGCCTCGTTGTAGAAGACAAAGTTCCCGAGGCCGTAATCGACGAGCGCGCTCCCGAGCCGGCCGGCGGTCATCACCCGGTGGGCGTGCGCGCCCACCACGATGTCGGCACCGGCGTCGACGAGGAGGGTCGCCAGTTCCTGTTGGCGGGGTGACGGGCAGGTCGAGCCCTCCGCTCCCCAGTGCAGGTACACCACGATCGTGTCGGTGGTGGGCCGGGCCGCTCGGATGCCGGCGATGAGCCGGTCGACCGCGGTGGTCTTCGTGGACGCGAGCCCGGCCGCGGTGTCGGTGGCGGTCCACGACTCGATGAGCCAATCGTCCAACACATCGGTGGCGCCGAACACCGCCAGCCGCTGACCCTTCACCTCGGTCGACCACGGCCGGTACGCCTCGGCCGCGTTCGCTCCGATCCCCACCACCGCCAGAGGCGTCGCTTGCTTCGCCGCCAACGTCTCGGCCAACCCTTCCGGGCCGAAGTCCCGGCCGTGGTTGTTCGCCATCGTCACCACGTCGACCCCGGCCACCCGCAGCGCCTCGTAGGCGTCGGCAGAGGCCCGGAAGTTGTACTGCTTCGGTTCGGGGCTCCCGCCGGTGGCGATCGCGGTCTCCAGGTTGACCATCGCAACGTCGGCCCCCGTGAGCGTGGGCGCGATGGGGGCGAACATCCCCGCGGGGTTCGACGAGAGTTGGCTTCGCAGCCCGCCCTCGAAGTGCACGTCCCCACCGAACACGATCGTGATGGGGGTTCCACTGCCTCGCCGGGGCCGGGTCGTCGTGGTGGTCGTCGCCACTCGCCGGGTGGTGGTCGAGGTCGATCGGGGCCGGCTGGCGTCGCGGTCGGCATCGCGGTCGGCGCCGTCCTCACTGATCACGACGGCGGCGGCGACCGCCATGGATGCGGCCACGAGCACGATGAACACAATGCGGCGCACGGTGACTGACGGTAGTGCGCGTCCGGGACGTTGTTGAGGTCAGGCCGAAGACTGGGTGGCGCCGACCCAGCTCTGGTGGAGCGAGGCGTAGACGCCACCGAGCGCGACGAGTTCGGCGTGCGCACCGTGCTCGACGATCCGGCCGGCGTCGAAGACCAGCACGAGGTCGGCGGCCTCCGCGGTCGAGAGCCGATGGGCGATGCTGACCGTGGTGGCCGCGGCGGCGACCCGCATCAGCGCCGTGGTCAATGCCCGTTCCGTCTCCGGGTCGACCGCACTGGTGGCTTCGTCGAGGATGAGCAGCCCGGGGTGGGCGATGTGGGCCCGAGCGAGCGCGACCAGCTGGCGCTCGCCGACCGAGAGACCGTCGCCGCGTTCACCCACCTCGGTGTCGAGGCCGTGGGGGAGTCGGGCGAGCCAATCATCGAGGCCGAGCTGCACGAAGACGTGCTCGATGTCGCGGTCGGTGGCATCGAGCCGACCGACCCGTACGTTCTCCCGGATGGTGGTGTCGAACAGGAAGCCGTCTTGGGGGACGAGCCGGATCGCGCGCCGACGCGACGGTCCGGACACGGTCCGCAGATCGGTGCCGGCGACGGTGATCGCCCCGTCGGTCGGGTCGGCGAGGCGACACAGCAGCGAGGCGAACGTGGTCTTGCCCGAACCGGTCTCACCGACGATCGCGACGTTGGTCCCGGCCGGGATCTCGATCGACACGTCGCGCAGGACCGGCCCACCGGTGCGGTACGAGAAGTCGACGTGGTCGGCCGCAATCGCCAATGGTCCGGCCGGAAGCGTCGCGCCGTCGGGCTCGTCGGCGACGTCGATCGGAATATCGAGCACATCGAGGACCTTGCGCCACCCGGCGATCGCGGTCTGGGTCTGGTCGATGATCTCGCTGATCTCCGCGATCGGGAACAGCAAGAGGTTCATGAGGAACGCGAACGCGACCACGGTGCCCAGATCCAGGCCGAGTTCCACGCCCGAGAACGCCGAGACCGCAACGACGGCCGCGAGGGCGAGGGAGCCGAACATGTCGCCAACGGGGAACATCAGTGCGAAGTAGCGGCCGGCCTCGCGGTGGGCGAGGTAGAGGTCCTGGATCCGGTGGTGGAGCCGGTCGCGAGCCCGCGCCTCGAGTCCGTAGGCGCGAACCGCGGCGGCGCCGGTGATGGTCTCGGAGAACTCGCCGAGCATGTCGCCGGTGCGCTCGCGCACCTTGTCGTACGCGACGAGTTGGCGGCGCTGGAGGAACCGAAGGATCGGGATGACCGGAATGAACGCGACGATCGTGATGAGCGTGAGCTGCCACGAGTAGATCGACATGACGACAAGGGTGCCGGTGACGAGCGCGGTGTTGACGACCCAGCTGATCGCGCCCCAGTTGACGAATCGGGCGAGGGTTTCGATGTCACTCGTCACGCGGGCGACGAGGATGCCGCGCTTGGTCTCGTTCTGTTCGGCCACGCTCAGCCGGTGAATGTGTTCGAACACCCGGACCCGCAGAGAGAACAGCGCGCCTTCGGCGGCGCGGACGAGACGCAGGTACGTGATCCGCGACAGCACCATCAGGACGAGGACCCCGACGGCGCTCAGGACACAGGCGGTGATGACGAACGTGGCCCGGAATCCGCTCTGATGCAAGACGCCGCGGTCCAGCACTTGTTGGATCACCACGGGGATGAGGAGGCGGCCCGCGGCGACGACCACCGCGAACGCCAGGGACACGAGGATTCCCTCGCGGATCTCGGGCATGACCGCGATGCCCTTGCGCAGAACTGCGAGGCCGCCGGACGGCTGGCGTTCCTCGTCGGCGCCTTCCGGAGCGGTCTCGTCCGACGACGGTGGCTCGTTGCGATGGGCATGGCTGCGATCGACGAGCTCGTCGAATGCGCTGTCGTGCGCGGTCTCGGCGAGGGCGTCGAGTGCCGCATCGTGGTTGGTGGTCACGGCCCCACCTCGATCGGGTCGTCGAGATCGTCGTTGTTGGGGGCGACGCTGTCGTAGGCCGAGAGCATTGCGACGTACTCGGGGTCGGTGGCGAGGAGTTCGGTGTGGGTGCCGGCGGCGACGATGCGTCCCTGGCTCATTCGCACGATCCGGTCCGAGAGTTCGACGGTGGAACGCCGATGCGCGACCACGAGCGTGGTCATGTGCAGCTCGCCTCGGAGGGCGTTGAGGATCCGCGCTTCAACCCGAGGATCGATCGCGGAGGTCGCATCGTCGAGCACCAAGAACTGCGGGCGGCGGGCCAGGGCTCGGGCCAGCGCGAGCCGCTGGCGTTGTCCGCCCGAGAGCGTGACGCCGCGCTCGCCGAGCATTGTGTCGCGCCCCTCGGGGAGATGGCTGACGAACCGCTCGGCTTGGGCGACGCGGAGTGCGGATTCGAGCCGATCGTCGCCGTGGTCGGTGCCGACCAAGACGTTCTCGCGCACGGTGTCGGCAAAGACGAACGACTCCTGGAAGACCAGGGCCAGCAGATCGCGTCGGGCTTCACGCTGGAGCCGATCCGGCACCAGGCCGTGCACGCGGATGGTGCCCTGATCGGGCGCATCGAGTCCGACCAGGAGTTCGCACAGCGTGCTCTTCCCGCAGCCGGTCGGTCCGACCAGCGCAACGATCTCACCGGGAGCGATGGTGAGGTCGATGCCGGCCAACACGGGATCGCCGATCGGATAGGAGAAGTGGACGTCGCGGGCCACGACCTCGGCCGGTGTGGAGGGTGGGTCGTCGTGGTCGTGCGGTGGCTCGGCGTGAGGTGCGGCGAGCAGACGGTCGAGCCGTTCGGTGGAGACGACCGCCCGGGGCATCTCCTCCAGGAGGAATCCGACCACTCGCATCGGGAAGGCCAACAGGGTGAACAGGGCCATCGCCTGGACGACGTCACCGGGCGAGATGACCCCTTCGGAGATCCGCCAACTCCCGACGGCCAGGATCGCGATGATGCCGAGGTTGGGAAGCGCGTCGAGCGCGGGTTCGAAGAACGCCCGCAAGCGCCCGACCTCGATGCGTTCGATGCGGAGCGCATCGGCGGCGACCGAGAGCCGGCGGACCTCGTGGCCTTCGAGGCCGAGCGACTTCACCGCGAGGGCCCCGTCGAAACTCTCGTGCGCGATACCGGAGACGTCACCGACGTGGGCCTGCACGGCGGCCGCGGGGCGCTCGACCCGACGGGTGTAGTAGCGGTTGAGCAGCGCCATCGCGGGGAACAGCACGACGCCGACGAGCGCCAGTATTGGATCGACGGCCACGAGCGCGATCACCGAGAAGATGATGAGGACGAGGAGACCGGTGGAGAAGGGGAGCGGGTTGACCACTTCGGTCGCCGCCAGCACATCCGCGTCGGCGTGGGCCAGGAGCTGACCCGTCGAGACCGACCGGTGGAACTCCAAGGGCACCGCAAGGAAGTGGTCCGCGATGTTGCGGCGCAACCAGGCCTGTCCCAGCCACGTGGTCTTGCCCGCGAAGTAACGCCGGGTGATGGTCCCGATGCCGCGCAGGAGCGCGACGACCATGATCAGGGCCACCCAGGTCCAGGTGGTGGCGCGGCTCACGCCGGTGGAGTTGAAGCTCGGAGTCAGGACCTTGTCGGTGACCCGGCCGAGCACGAGGGTGCCGAGCACCGAGGCCCCGGCGTAGATGACCGCGCCGACGATCGCGATACAGAACGGCAGCGGATTCAGTTTCACGAACCGCCAGAGGACCCGGAGACCGCGGCGGATGACGTGTGCGGGAACACCCTCGGACACCGGGTCGGTCTCGGGGTCGGCTGGGGGTGCGGTGCTGGTCATGGGGTCACGAGGGTGAGCGCGTCGGGGACGTAACCGATGTCGAGGCGACGGACGTCGCCGAGGTAGTCGCCGTCGACTTGGTAGGGGAATGGTTCGTCGCTGGTGATGGTCGCCGTGGTCACTCCGTCACGCTGGACGATGTCACGGTGGCGGTGCAAGAGGCGAGGTGAGATCAGCGCGCGGCCCGCGATGCTGAGGATCGAGGGCGCGTGCCGCGCCTTCACGACGGTGAAGCTCATTGCGGTCGCCAGGCCCGCGGCGGGCGCGACGACGAACGGGGTATGGCCGATGTAGGTATACGGGCTCGTCTTCGAGATGATGAGCATGGTTCCGCCGTCAATCGTTTCGCCGTCGTCGAGCGTGATCGAGAATCGGCCGCGTGAGTGGTCGTAGGTGCGCAACCAGGTGTCGAAGGCGGCCACGACGAACAGCGGGTGCGCGGCGTATCGCTTGAAGGCCGCGCGTCGTTCGACGGCTTCCACCACTGCCGCGTCGAAGCCCACGCCGCAGTGGAAGAGGAAGTGGCGGTCGCCGATGCGGCCGAGCCCGATGCGTTGGAACGAACGCCGCTCCAAGGAGTCGAGGAGGACCGAGGTCGCCTCGACCGGGTCGTCGGCGATGCCCAGCGTGCGGGCGTAGACGTTGGTCGAGCCGCCCGGCAAGGGCGCGAGCGCAGTGTCGGTCCCGATCAGGCCGTCGGCCGCTTCGTTGAGCGTGCCGTCGCCGGCGAGCACCGCCACGACCTCAAACCCCTCGGTCGCCGCCCCCCGAGCCAGGCGGGCCGCATGGCCGCGCCGGGAGGTTTCGGCCACCTCGAGATCGTGATCCGCGCCCAGGGCCTTCTGGATAACGACCCGCGTGCGAGCCGTGACCGAAGAAGCCGTCGCGTTGACGATGAGGAGGACCCGCACAACGGCGCAGGCTACCGGTCGGGTCTGCGAATCCTCCGGGAGTTGCCCGCGATGCCGAGCGCCGAGCGGACGCCGCCTACTTGGGCGCGGCCGTGGCGGATTGCAGCACCCCGGCGGCGGAAAAGGTTGCCTGGAGCTCGTCGAAGAGGGCGCGCATGTTCTTATTGGTCCGGCTCACCCCGATCGCGCCGCCCAGGTATCCGCGTGAGCCTCGCGAGACCCGCACGAGCGACGCGGTTGAATCGGGGATCGAGCCGATGGCGACCTCGACGAGGAAATACTGCGCGAGCGCGCCGGCGAGCGCGTTGGCCACCTTGTTGCCCCGCTCCGCTCTTCCGCTCCACTCTTCTGTCCATTCCACCCTGAATTTCTTGGCTTCGAGCGCCTGCTGCACGGTGGCCTTGACGCGAGCGGGATCACCGGTCAGTTGGATCTCGAAGTACTCCATTGCCGGCTCCGTTCGGGCTGCCCCGGGCGACCCGGAAGGTGTCGCGGTGCGCCATGCTGGGTGAGTGAAGCCACCGACGCTAGAAGCCCTCGCCCGCGAGATCGCGGACTGCCGGGCGTGTCCGAGGCTCGTGGCGTGGCGGGAACAGGTCGCGGTCGACAAGCGGGCGTCGTTCCGCGATGAGCAGTATTGGGGCCGACCCGTGCCGGGGTTCGGCGATCCCGATGCCCGGGTGTTGGTGGCGGGACTCGCGCCCGCCGCCCACGGTGCGAACCGCACGGGACGAGTCTTCACGGGTGATCGGTCGGGCGATTGGTTGTACGCGTCGATGTATCGGAACGGGTTCGCGAATCAGCCGACCTCCGTGAGCGCCGACGACGGCCTGGTGTTGCACGGCGCCTACGTCACGGCCGCGGTGCGATGCGCGCCGCCGGCGAATCAGCCGACGCCCGACGAGCGGGATCGCTGCCTGCCCTTCTTCGTACGGGAACTGGAACTCCTGCCCGAGGTCCGGGTGATCGTCGCGCTCGGCGCATTCGCCTACCAGGCCGTTTGGACCACGCTCGCGTCGGCCGACGTCTCGTTGCCCCGGCCGCGTCCGCGGTTCACTCATGGTCTCGAAGTGGTCACCGAGCGAGCAACCATCGTGGGCTGTTTTCACCCGAGTCAGCAGAACACGTTTACCGGCAAGCTGACCGAACCGATGATCGACGGTGTCTTCGCCCGGGCGCGGGTGCTCAGCGAACCAAGCGAATGAGTTCGACGGTTCCGTAGATGATCGCGATGGTGCCGAGCACGCTCGCGACCACGAGTCGTAGCGTGCGGTCGTTGGTTTTGATCGCGAGGTGCGCGCCGACCCGCGCCCCGGGGATGGCGGTGGCCATCAACGGCAGCGCGTAGAACCAGTTCACGTTGCCGAGGAGTTGGTGGGTGAGGGTGCCGGGAATCGCGATGAGACCGACGCACGCGAGCGACGTGCCGATCGCCGATTTGAGGGGCAGGCCCACAATGCCGGTGAAGGCCGGCACCATGAGAATCCCGCCGCCGACACCAAGGAAGCCGGACAGCAACCCGGCGAGGATACCGATGCCGACGAGTCGGGTGAGGCGCAGGTCGAGGTGCGGTTCGCCATCGCTCGTGGTGCGTTGGGGCGCGCGGCCCATCGCGGCGGTGCGATAGGCCGTGAAGGCCATGAGTCCGGCGGTGAGGATCATCTGCACGTGGCCCCGGCCGGGGATCACGTCGGAGGCGATCGCGCCGAGGGCGGCGCAGGCGGCCCCGGCGAGGCCGGTCCCGAACACCACCCGGCGGACGACCAGACCGTCGCGCTGATACCGCAGCGTGCCCGAGATCGACGACGGAATGATCGAGGGCAACGTGCTGCCCACGGCTTGGAGGGGTGTGGCACCGAGCAGCAGGATCGCCGGGGTCGAGATCACCGCGCCGCCCACACCGAACACGCCTGACAGCACGCCGGTGAAGAACCCCGCCACGAGGACCAGGACGACGGTGACCAGGTCCGACATTGCTCGGGAGGTTAGGGCAGGCCCGCGTATACCCTGGGTTCCATGACCTCTGCGCTGGCGCTCCACGGGGTGTATCTCCCGCTCATCACGCCCTTCGCGGCCGACGGGTCGGTGGCCCTCGACGCGGTCACCACCCTCTGCCACGAGTATCTCGACGCCGGTGCCACCGGCATCGTGCCCCTCGGGACCACCGGTGAAAGTTCGGCATTGACCGCCGACGAGAAGCGGGCGGTTGTCGCCGCGTGTTCCACGGTCTGCGTCGAGCGCAACGCCCAACTCATCGTGGGGGCCGGCACCAATGCGACCGCGACCACCATCGCCGCGGTCCAGGACCTGGCCGGCACTCCGGGGTTGTCGGGCGTGCTCATCGTCGTGCCGTATTACGTGCGGCCATCCGAAGCCGGCATCGTGGCGCACTTCAAGGCGGTGGCCGACGCCTCACCCGTCCCGGTCGTGCTCTACAACGTCGCGTTTCGCACCGGTCGCCACCTCTCGGCCGCGGGCGTGCTCGACGCCGCTGTGCATCCCAACATCGTCGGGATCAAGCAGGCCACCGGCCTCGAAGTCGACACGCTCGAGTTGTTGCGCGACGCGCCGGCCGACTTTGCGGTGCTCGGCGGCGAGGACGCCTTCCTGTTCCCGCTCATGCTCATGGGCGCGTCCGGCACGATCTGTGCGTCTGCGCATGTGCTCACCGAACAGTTCGTGTCGATGATCGAATGCGGAATCGTCGGCAAGGTCGACGAAGGCCGAGCCCATGCCGAGGCACTGCTTTCCGTCGTGCAGGCATGTTTCGCCGAACCCAACCCCGCGGTGTTCAAGGGTGTCCTGCACGCCCAAGGTCGGATCCCGACGCCCGACGTCCGGATGCCGCTCACCAATGCGTCGCAAGCCGCGATCGACGCCGCCCTCGCCGCCATCTCCGCCGCGCGATAACCGCAGTTCCCCCCTCCACCGCGACTTTTTGTCTCCAGGGTTGGGTTTCGACCCACGCGCAGACAAAAAGTCGGGGTGGCGCGTCACGAGCCGCGCTCGGGTCCCGAGTCGGAGATCGTCGTGGAGACCCTCGCCGGAATCCGGGCCCGGGCGGCGAGAGTGACCGCGTCTGGCTAGCCCCGGCCCGCACCGTTTGGCACATGGTGGCGCGCTCACGACCACGAGCCGCCAATCGTCGGAACCCACCGCGACCGTTTGGCGCATGGTGGCGCGCTGAGGACCACCAGCCGCCAATCGTCGGGTTGTCGGGTTGTCGGGTTGTCGGGGGCGAATGCGACGCGGCGCGTGATCGGCCGACCGCGTCGCGTGCGAGACTCTGGCGCGATGGCTGAAGCTCGGGTTCGGAACGATCGGTTCGCTCCGTACCTTCCGCGTCTGGTGACGGATTGGCTCCGGCAGGATCCCGACACCTTGGCCCGGGCGCTCGACGGCAGCGTGGTGTTCATCGACATCTCGGGTTTCACCAAACTTTCCGAAGGCCTTGCTCGCCAAGGCAATATCGGGGCCGAAGAGCTGGCCGCGACGATCGGTTCGACGTTCACCGATCTCCTCGCGGTGGCCTACGAGCATGGTGGGCGCCTCCTGAAGTTCGGTGGGGACGCGCTGCTGCTGCTGTTCGTTGGCGACGACCACGCCGCTCGGGCCGCGTACTCGGCGGTGGGAATGCGCCGGTCGCTTCGTGAACGCGGCGAGCTGAGCGTCCTCGGCCAGAAGGTGCGCCTGCGGATGTCGATCGGCGCGCATACGGGAACGTTCCACTTCTTCCTGGTCGGCGAATCCCATCGGGAGCTGGTGGTGACCGGGCCCGGTACGAGCGATACGGCCGCGCTCGAAGGTGCCGCCGACGCGGGGGAGATTCTCATCAGCCCGACGATGGCACGCGAGTTCCGTGCCTCGATCCTGGGCCGCGCGAAGCCGCCGGGGATGTTGCTGCGGCGCGCGCCGACGCTGGCGGCGGAGCCGACTGGTTACGAGGTGACCCCCACCCCCGAAGACGTCGATCTCACGACCTGCATCCCGCTGGGACTGCGCGAGTCCCTGCTGGAGAACCGCGGGCCTGAGCACCGGCGAGCGACCATTGCCTTCATTCACTTCGACGGAACCGACGCCCTGATCCGAGATCTTCCCCTCGAGGAGGTCGGCCAGGCGCTCGACCAACTCGTCTCGATCGTGCAACGAGCCGTGGACCACCACGATGTGACGTTCCTGGCCAGCGATGTCGACCGCGACGGAGGCAAGTTCATCCTGGCCGCCGGTGTGCCGACCAGCTCCGGCGACGACGAGCGCAACATGCTGTTGGCGCTCCGCGAGATCGTCGATGCCGCGCCGCGGATTCCGATTCGCATCGGCGTGAATCGCGGCCCGGTGTTCGCCGGGGACGTCGGGCCGCCGTACCGGCGGACCTACACCGTGATGGGTGATGCCGTGAACCTGGCCGCCCGACTCATGGCGCACGCGAGCCCGGGCGAGATTCTCGCAACCCACGACGTCCTCGACCGGTCGCCCACCGCCTTCTCACTCGATGCCGTCGAGCCGTTCTTCGTGAAGGGCAAGTCCCGGCCGGTCGAGGCGTGGCGGGTCGGGCCGGTGGCGGGCGCGAGAACCGACACGACGACGCTCCGCCTCCCCTTCGTCGGGCGGGTCGACGAATTGAAACTGCTGCAAGAGGCGCGGGCGGCGGTCGTCTCCGGGACGGGCCGCTTCGTCGAGATCGTCGGAGCGGCCGGGATGGGCAAGTCGCGGCTGATCGATGAGCTGCGGGCCACCTGCACCGATCTGATCGTGCGCGGTACCCGCTGTGAGCTCTACGAGTCGACGACGCCGTATTCGCCATGGCGGGTCATCGTGCGAGAACTCGTGGGGTTGGATCCCGTGCAGCGCGAGCCGACCGACGCCGACCAGCTGATGGAGGTGGTGCGATCGACGGCTCCCGACCTCGAGCCGTGGGCCCCCTTGCTTGCCCCCTTGGTCGACGTTCGAATAGACGAAACGCCCGAGACCTCACGACTCGAGGGCCAGTTCCGCACTGCGAAGACGGCCGACGTGGTTCGCGGCCTCGCCCAGCGAATTCTGGCCGGCCCGGTGGTGCTCGTCCTCGAGGACATACAGTGGATGGACGACGCTTCCCACGCACTGTTGAAGGCGGTCACCACCGAGATCGAGTCCGTGCCATGGCTCGTCATCACCTCGCGGCGCAACGGCAGGCCCGACGGAGCGGAGGAAAGTGGCGCGGCGGTCACCCTCACTCTGGGGCCGTTGCACCCCGACGAGGCGGTCGCGTTGGTGAACGGCGCGACCGCGGATGCCCCGATCTCGTCCCAGGACGTCGAGTTGCTCGCGGAGCGTTCGACCGGGAACCCGCTGTTCCTCACCGAGCTCGTGGCCGCGGCGCGCTCAGCCGGCGGGGTACTGGCCCTCCCGGACTCGGTCGAGGCGTTGGTGGCGGCGAGCATCGACCGACTCCCACCGCAGGACCGCGATTTGCTCCGCCGGGTGGCGGTGCTGGGCCGATCGTTCCCCGCGGACCTGCTCGATGCGGTGCTCGATCCCGATGAACTCGACGGCTCGGCGTGGTCGCGCGTGAGTGAGCACTTGATCCGTGAGCCTTCGCGGCTCACCTTCGAGCACGCGATCGTGCGTGATTCGGCCTACGAGGGACTCGCGTACCGGTCGCGGAAAGAGTTGCACGCGAAGGTCGCCGACGCGATCCGGCGCGACGCCGACGCGAACGGCGACGATGCCTCCGAGCTTCTCGGGCTCCACTACTTCCGCGCGGAACGCTTCGAGGAAGCGTTCGAGTACTCGCGCTCCGCCGCCGAGCAAGCTCGGGAGATCTTCGCGGATCACGAAGCTGCAGAGCTCTACGAGCGGGCGCTCGACGCCGCGCGTCGACTCGATTCCGTGTCGTCGCTGGTGCAGGGCCAGCTGCGGGAGAGCCTGGGCGACGTCCGGCACCGGTCCGGACGGTTCGCCGAGGCCGAGGTGGCCTTCCGCTCCGCACGCCGGTACGTGACCGAGGATCCCGTCGCACAGGCTCGGCTCCAGCTGAAGCGGGCATGGATCAAGGGTTGGCTCGACCGCTATTCGGAAGCGTTGCGGGCCATCACCCGAGGGCTTCGCCTCCTCGAGCACTCGACGAGCGATGAGGCACTCCGCCAGCGTGCGCAACTGCTGGCCTGGTACAGCCAGTTCTGTCTTTCCGGTGGCGCGCTCGGCCGCGCCATTCGTTGGAGCGAGCAGGCGATTGCCGCGGCGGAGGCCGCGCACGACACGGAGTCACTCGCACACGCGTTCAAAGTCCTGGGTTGGGTGCAGCTGGACCGGGGCGATCTCGAGACGACCGCGACTCTGGAGCGAGCACTCATGCTCTACGAGGAACTCGACGACCGGCCGGGCCAGGCGAGCGTGCTGAACCTGATGGGGGGATTCGCGTACTGGCGCGGCGAGTGGGACGAGGCCCTGGACTTCTACGAGCAGGCCCGGGCGTTGGCGCGCCAGACCGGCAACACGGTGCTGGGCGCATTCTGCACGACCAATATCGGCGAGATCGCGCTGGATCGCGGCCAACTCGATGCCGCGACCGCGTTGTTCCAGGATGCGGCGCGGGTGTGGCGGGTCGCCGGCGACCGGCCCGGCCTGGCGTTTGCGACGTTGCTGCTCGGCCGAGCACGTGGCGGGTCCGGGTACTTCGCCGAGGCCCGCCAGCTCCTCGAACAGGCGCGGGATGAGGCGCTCGGCGTGGGCTCGCAGGTGGACGCGTTGGAGGCGAATGCCCGGCTCGCTGAGTGCCGGCTCGCCGAAGGAGAGATTGCCGATGCACTCGCGATTGCCGATGCCGCGCTCACCGACGCGGCCTCGCTGGGTGGCGTCGCCGCCCAGACGCCGCTTCTCCTCCGAGTCAGGGGTCTGGCCCTGGCTTCCCTGGACCGGCGTGACGAGGCGCGGGTCGCGCTCGAGGCGAGCCTGTCGGCCGCCCGGGCGCGTCACGCGGGTTACGAAATCGCGTTGACCGTGGGTGCCTTGGCCGCGCTCAGTTCCGATGCGGCCGAGCGACGCGCGCTCGCCGCGGAGAGCCAGGAGATCCTGGCCCGGCTCGGCGTGGTGACCGAGCCGGGTCCTACCGCTCGCTGAGCGCGATGTTGCGGGTCAGCGGAATCGTGGATCGTCGTGGCCGAAGACCTGCCACGTCGTTACCAGGTCGCCGCTGCTGTTGGGCCTCGTGTCGGCCCCGGCGATGCACCACTTCTCCAACCCGGGAAGTGTTGCCGACGTGACGTTGTCGTTGCCATCGAACTGCGGGTTGATGCACCACTGGACCGGTCGGAAGGTGTTGTTGCCCGTGGGGTCGTATTCGAGCAGGAGCGGGAACGGACCGACCGGCGCCGTGGTGCTCCCGAAGGAGACGTAGCCCCGGTAATCGACGGCGGCGGCGCCACTCGGCTGGAACAGGATCGTGCCGTTCGCCGAAGACGCAGCGAGTGCATAGCGCTTGCAGTTGAACGTATCGTCGAGGCGGGTGAACGACCCGGTCACGGCGCCGTCAGTGGCAGTGACGGTTTCGTTGCTGCAAATGACCCGATAGACGGTCAGGTTCACGGTTGCGGTATTCGAGTTGGCCTGGCCGTCGTTCGCCTTGTAGGTGAAGGATGCGGGCCCGAAATAGCCGGCGGGCGGGGTGAAGGCGATGGTTCCGTCGGGGTTCGCGACGGCAGTCGCAGTGCTCGGGCTGAGGTTCCCGATGCTCGTCGGCGTCAACGTGGGGCTGTCGATGTCGGTGTCGTTCCCGAGTACGACGACGTCGGTGGTTGCGTTCTGCGGGACTTCCGCGGTGTCGTCGTTGGCGACCGGCGGGTCGTTGACCGCCGCCACGCCGACGACGATCGTTGCCGATGAAGTGGTTTGGGCGCCGTTGTCATCGGTGGCTGTGCAGGTCAGGGTCACCGTGCCGTTGAAGTTGGCGGCGGGAGTGAAGTCGATCGTGCCGTCGCCATTGTCCTGCACCGTGCCACCCGCGGCGCCGGTGCAGCTTGCCGTCAACGAGGTGCTATCGACGTCGGTGGCGATCGTGATCGTGACCTTCTGGTCTTCGTTGGTCGACGCGTTGCCGCTCTGGGCGACCGGCGCATCGTTGACCGGGGTCACGGTGATGTTCACCGTGGCGTTGGTACTCGCGATCCCGTCCGACGCGGCGTACGTGAACGAATCCGGACCGTTGTAGTTCAACGCCGGGGTGTAGGTGTACGCCCCGGTCCCTGCGAGCGCCAGCGTGCCGTGGCTCGGACCGGTGCCCAGCGTCGCAGTCAGGGGGTTGCCGTCGACGTCGGTGTCGTTCGTGAGGACGTTGCCCGATTTTGCCGTGTCCTCCGGAGTGGTCACGGTGTCATTGGTAGGGCTGGGGGGAGTGTTGGAGAGGTAGAACACGGTGTCGAACGCCGGGTTGTTGGCGAAGTCGGCGCTGCCCTCGAGTGACACGGTGCCGACCGTGGTGGTGAGGGTGAGGGTCGTGAAGTTGAACCCGGGCTGCACCGTCCATTCACAGTTGTCGTTCGGTCCACTGTTCGGTCCGGAGCTGTTCGGCGCCGCGCACGCGTCGGTCGTGTCGCCGGGGCTCGAACTCACGGTGTAGGGAACGGTGGTGTCGTAGCCGGGTTCGGCGGCCTGGGCCGCAGTGATCGACGTGCCGGTCAGGAGCGAGTAGTTCACGCTGGTCGAACCATTCGCCAACGTCAGCGTGACGTTGGCGTTGCCGGTCATCTCGAGGTCGAGGCGCACACCGCTGAACGAGCGCCCGGTCATGCTGGTGCCGGGCTTCAACGTCAGGCTCTCGGTCGTGTCGACCTGCGAGCAAGGTGTCCCGTTGCCGCCTTGGTTCGAGCGAACCCCCATCGAGTTGTCCGGTCCGAGGCCCGGCGCGGTCGATCCGTTCGACGCCAGGTCGATCAGAGGTTCGGCCGAGTTGATCCTGCACGAGTTCGAAGCGAGCGTGAGGTTCTGGGTCGTGCTCCCGTACTGGAAGTAGCGGCCGTCGCTTCCGAGGTGGAGACGCAGTTCGTTCGGCGCGGCGCCGCTGGTCGTGACCGCAACCATCACGCCCGCGGCCGTGGCCACCAGCATGAGCGCAGCCAGCACCCTGAATCGTTTCCCTGCAAACACGATTGCCTCCCGAATGCCCGGTGTGAGGGTCTCGACCCTAGGCGTGATGTCCGACCCGGGTCAAAGCGTAATAAACCCCGAATAGCGGGAATATCAGACATTGGCCAGGTGCTCGAAACGCGCGCGAAATAATACGAAACGAAACGGTTGCGTTTCGAAAGTCGGAGGAGTAGAACCATGTGACCCGTCCAGGAGGATGCGTGTGAATCAGGTCGTGGTCGACCCGCTGCAAGAGAAGGCCTATCGCCGGCGGTGGGCGATTCTCGTCGTGCTCTGTGTCAGCTTGCTGATCATCGTGCTCGACAACTCGATCCTCAACGTCGCCATCCCGACGCTGATCAAGGAACTGGGCGCGACCAACAGCCAGGTGCAGTGGATGGTCGACAGCTACACGCTCGTGTTCGCCGGCCTCCTGCTCACCATGGGTGCGATGGGGGACCGGTACGGTCGCCGTGGCGCCCTCCAGGTGGGCTACCTGCTGTTCGGTCTCGGGTCGCTCGCGTCGGCGTTCGCCACCACCGCGAACCAACTGATCCTGACGCGCGGCTTCATGGGCATCGGTGGCGCGCTCATCATGCCGGCGACACTCTCGATCATCACCAACGTGTTCCCGCCGCAGGAACGTGGTCGGGCGATCGGAGTGTGGGCGGGTACCGCGGGCATCGGCGTTGCGCTCGGACCTCTCACCGGTGGGTTCCTCCTCGAACACTTCTACTGGGGCTCGATCTTCCTCGTGAACCTGCCGATCGTCGCGCTTGGGATCGCCGCCGGATTCGTGCTCATCCCGACGAGTAAGGACCCGAGCGCGCCCCAGCTCGACCCGGTGGGCGCCGCACTGTCGATCGTGGCCTTGGTCGGGATCGTCTACGCGTTGATCGAAGCGCCGGACATCGGCTGGACCGCGCCCAAGACGCTCGCGGTCTTCGCCGGAGGCCTCGTCGCGCTGGGCATCTTCGTCTGGTGGGAACGTCGATCGGATCACCCGATGCTCGATGTGCGGTTCTTCAAGAACCCGCGCTTCAGTGCGGCGAACGCGGCGATCACGCTCACGTTCTTCGCCATGTTCGGTTCGATCTTCTTGTTGACCCAGTACCTGCAGTTCACCCTCGGATACACGCCCCTCGAATCCGGCATCCGGATGCTCCCGTACGCCGGGACCATGATGGTCGTGGCGCCACTCAGTTCGCGCGTGGTAGAGCGGTTCGGGTCCAAGGCCACCATCGCCGTCGGTCTCGGGCTCGCCGGGATCGCGCTCGTGGTCTTCGGCGGGCTGACGGTCGACTCGGACTACGGCGACATCGTGTGGCGCTTCATGATCCTCGCCGCCGGCATGGGTCTGGTGATGGCCCCGGCGACCGACTCGGTGATGGGGTCGCTCCCGCTGGCCAAGGCCGGGGTCGGGTCGGCGGTCAACGACACGACCCGTCAGGTCGGTGGCGCACTCGGTGTCGCGATCATCGGCAGTGTCGTGTCATCGGTCTACGGCAGCAAGATCGCCGACTTCTTTGCCGGTACCTCTGCGCCCGATGCGGCGGTTGAAGGGGCGAAGAACTCGCTCGGCGGTGCCTTCGGCGTCGCTCAGCAACTTGGCTCGAGCGGTCGGCCGAACGCCCAACAGCTTTCGGCGGAACTGATCGAGACCGCGAACGAGGCGTTCGTCGAAGCGTTCCGCTGGGGGACTCGGGTCGGCGCGGTCGCACTTGCCATCGGGGTGGTCATCGTCGTCCGGTTCCTGCCCGCGCGTGCCAGTGCCGCGAACATTGCCGAGCAGACCAACGACCTCGCGGCAGAGGGCGCAGTCGGGTGAACGCGGCGGTGGGCGGTCGGCCGCGGAGTGCCGAGGCCGATGCGGCGATTCTCGCGGCCGCGTCCGACGTGTTCTGCGAGGTGGGATACGAAGGCCTGTCGATGGAGTGTGTTGCGAATCGTGCGGGGGTGGGCAAGACGACGATTTACCGTCGCTACCCGACCAAGCTCGACCTGGTGATGGCCACGGTCGAACAGCTCAGCGCGGGGACGGTCCTGACCCCGGACACCGGTCATCTCCGGTCGGATCTGATCGCCCTTGGTCAACGCCTCCACGCGATGTTCACCGAGTCCAACGCGGGCAAGGCCATTCCGATGACGCTGGCCGCGAAGGCGCGCAATCCCGAGCTCGCGGTGGCCCACGAGGCCTTCGTGCTCGGCCGACGCGCCGCAACGGTCGAGGTCATCCAGCGGGGCATCGATCGGGGCGAGCTGGCTGCTGATGCTGATCCGTGGGTCATTGCCGACCTCGTCACCGGCGCGATCTTCATGCGGGTCTTCGTGACCGGCCAGGAGGTCACCGACGCCTACCTCGAAGCGATGATCGACCAGGTGCTCGGTCCCTGACCGGTCAAGAACCGGGGACGTCGGCGAACGCGTCGAGCAACAGGTTCTCCTGTTCCCGGTCATGCACGGTTGAACTCCCGCTCGCGGGGCTCGGTGACGGCGGGCGCGCGATGTGGCGCAGCCGGGCCTGATCCCGCAGGATCCGATGCAGTTTGCCGTGCACGTAATTCCACGGACCCATGTTGGCCGGTTCCTCCTGGACCCAGTACACCTCGTTGCACCCGGTGTACTTCTCGGCCAACGCGATGAGCTGCTCCTCCGGCCAGGGGTAGAGCTGCTCGACGCGCACGATCGCGACCGGCGCGCCCCGTTCGTCGCGGCGATCCAGGAGTTCGTGCGCGATCTTGCCCGAACAGAGCAACACCCGGGTGACCTGCGCGGGATCGATCGTGAGTCGCGGGTCGTCGAGGATCTCCTGGAAACTGCCCGATGTCAGCGCCTCAACCGGTGAGCGCGTCGCGGGGACCCGCAGGTACTTCTTCGGCGTGAAGCACACCAGCGGCTTGCGCGACGGCGCGTGGCTCTGGCGGCGGAGCACGTGGAAGTACTGCGCCGCGGTGGTGGGGTAACAGACCCGTAGATTGCTTTCGGCGCAGAGGGCGAGGAAGCGTTCGATGCGCGCGCTCGAGTGTTCGGGTCCCTGACCTTCGAACCCGTGGGGGAGCAGCATTGCGAGGCGCGCCTGCTGTCCCCACTTGTCTTCCGCGGCGACGATGAACTGGTCGATGATGATCTGCGCGCCGTTCATGAAGTCGCCGAACTGCGCTTCCCAACCGACCCAGGCTCGATCGTCGGCGACGGCATAGCCGTACTCGAAGCCGAGCGCGGCGTACTCGGAGAGCACCGAGTCGTACAGCATCACGGGGGCTTGGTCGTCGGAGATGTGACGGAGCGGGCAGAACTCGGACTCGTTCTCCGAGTCGACCAACACCCCGTGGCGCTGGCTGAACGTGCCTCGGCGGGTGTCCTGGCCCGAGAGCCGCACCGGAATGCCTTCGAGCGCCAAAGTGCCGAACGCGAGCGACTCGGCCAGCGCCCAGTCGATCTGGTCGGAGGCGAAATCGGTGGCGCGAGCGCGCAGGATCTTCTCCAGCTTCGGGTTGATCGCGAAGTCGTCGGGCCAGCCGACGAGTGCGTCGACGACCTGTTGCAATCGCGCCCGGTCCACGCCGGTGACGACCGCCGATTCCACCTGCTCGCCGACGAAGATGTTGACCGGGATGGTCGGCGGACCCGACGCGTGGGTCTCCTCGAAGGCACTGTCGAGGCGGACCTGAAAGTCTTCGAGTGCGGCCTCGGCCTGGTCGAGGGTGAAGTCGCCGCGGTTGACGAGGGTCTCGGTGTAGAGCTTGCGCACGCTGCGTCGAGCCCGAATCAACTGGTACATCTTCGGCTGGGTGAACGCAGGTTCGTCGCCCTCGTTGTGGCCGTACCGGCGGTAGCAGACCATGTCGACGACCACGTCCTTGTGGAACCGCTGCCGGAACTCGTAGGCGAGTTGTACGACGCGCACGCACGCCTCGGGGTCGTCGCCGTTCACGTGGAAGATCGGCGCTTGGACCATCTTGGCGATGTCGGTCGCGTACACGCCGGAGCGGCCGAGTTCGGGCGCGGTCGTGAACCCGAGTTGATTGTTGACGACAATGTGGATGGTGCCGCCGACCTCGTAGCCGGGAACCTCCGAGAGGTTGAGGGTCTCGGCCACCACTCCCTGGCCCGCGAAGGCCGCGTCGCCGTGCACCAACACGGGCAGCACGTGGCAGCGTTCGCTGTCGTCGATGCGGTCGCCCTTGGCCCGGGCCATTCCCTCGACCACGGGGTCGACCGCTTCGAGGTGGCTGGGGTTCGACGCCAGCGACACGCCGATCTGCTTGCCCGACGGCGCGGTGTGGGTTCCGGTTGCGCCGACGTGGTACTTCACGTCGCCGGAGCCCTGCACCGACGACGCATCGAGCGCGCCTTCGAACTCGCGGAAGATCTGGCCGTAGCTCTTGCCCACCGTGTTGACCAAGACATTGAGCCGGCCGCGGTGGGCGGTACCGAGCACCATTTCGGCCATGTTGCCGTCGGCCGCGGCGTTCAAGAGCGCGTCGAGCATCGGGATCAGGCTCTCGGCGCCTTCGAGGCTGAACCGCTTCTGGCCGAGGTACTTGCGCTGCAAAAATCCCTCGAATGCCTCGGCCGCATTGAGCCGGTCGAGGATGCGCTGCTGAACGGCAGGGTCGGGCGCCGGGGCGCGTCGTTCGACGTGCTCCTGGACCCATTCCTTGTGCTCGGGTTCCTGCATATGCATGAACTCGACGCCGACCGAACGGGAATACGCGTCGCGGAGGATGCCGAGAATGTCGCGCAGGGGCATGGTCTTCTGGCCGGTGGTCCCGCCGGCCAGGCTGCCGATCGGAAACTCACGATCGAGGTCCCAAATGCTGAGCCCGTAGTGGGTGATGTCCAGCTCCGGGTGGGTGTCGGGCTCGCGCCGGCCGAGTGGGTCGAGGTTGGCGATCAGGTGGCCACGCACCCGGTACATGTTGATCAGTTGGTGGACGTGGACGACCTTCTCGTTGTGCGCGGCCTCGTCGTCGAGTGGGCTGATGTCGGTGCTCCACCGGGCGGGTTCGTAGGGCACCGAGAAGCTCTGGAAGATCCCGTCGTAGAAACCGTCTTGACCGAGCAGGAGATCGTGGATCGACCGCAGGAACTCCCCGCTCTCTGCGCCCTGGATCACTCGATGGTCGTAGGTGCTCGTGAGCGTGATGATCTTGCTGATGCCGAGGCGGGCGATGGTCTGCGGATCGGCCCCTTCGTACTCGGCGGGATACCCGATCGAACCGACTCCGAGAATGAAGCCCTGGCCCGGCATGAGGCGCGGGACCGAGTGGACCGTGCCGATCATGCCCGGGTTGGTGATGGTCCCCGTCGTGCCCGCGAAATCGTCGGGTGTGATCTTGCCGGTGCGGACCTTGCGAATCATCTCCTCGTACGCCGCGAAGAACCCCGCGAAGTCGAGCGTGTCGACGCCTCTGAGGTTGGGGACGAGGAGGGTGCGCGAGCCGTCGGATTTTGCGACATCGACCGCGAGCCCCAGGTTGGTGTGATCGTGGCGCACGACGACGGGCCCACCGTCGACCACCCCGTAGCCCGATGCCATCGCGGGGACCCGGCGCACCGCTTGGACCGCGGCGTAGGCGATGAGGTGGGTGAAGCTCACCTTGCCGCGTCCCGTGCGGCTCAGGTGGTTGTTCAGGATCTGGCGGTTGACCTCGAGCAGCTTGGCCGGGACGTTGCGGACCGAGGTCGCCGTCGGGACGCCGAGGCTCGCCTCCATGTTCTCCACGATGCGCGCGGCCGCGCCGCGGATCGGCTTGGGCTCCTCGCCGTCGAGCACGAGCGGCGCGTTGGTGCTCGCCCGCTTGGGTTCGCTCGGTGGCTCCTGCCGAATGGTCATCGACGGGGTCGATGGGGTAACCGGCGCCGGTGCGACGTGATCGCCGTTGGTCGGCACCGGGGTGGCGGCCGGCGCCGAGTAATCGGAGAAAAAGTCCCGCCATGCTGCCGAGACCGACGACGGGTCCGCCTGGTACTGGCGGAACATCTCGTCGACGAGTCCGGAGTTGGGGCCGAGGTCCTCGAAAGTGTTGGTCACGGGCCTGAGGCTACAGGCCGGTGTTTCGGTCAGCCGCGGAGGAGTTCGGCGGTCTGGAACGCCAAGTCGAGCGACTGCCGGGCGTTCAGACGGGGATCGCACATCGTCTCGTACCGCTGGTCCAGGTCGGTACCGAGGACCTCGGCGGTCCCGCCCAGACACTCGGTCACGTTGTCGCCGGTGAGTTCGACGTGGACGCCTCCGGGCCAGACCCCGGCGGCGCGACAGACCTCGAAGAAGCCCCGTAGCTCGGCCATGACGTCGTCGAACTGGCGGGTCTTGACCCCGCTCGAGTGCGTAAAGGTGTTGCCGTGCATCGGGTCGCAGGCCCAGACGACGGGCAACCCCGTGTCGCGAACGGCATCGACCAGCGGTGGGAGCCGATCGGCGACGAGGTCTTTGCCCATTCGGCTGATGAGCATCAGCCGACCGGGTCGCGCGTCAGGGTTGAGGCGCTTGCAGAGCGCGATCACTTCGTCGGGGCTGCTCGACGGTCCGATCTTCACCCCGATCGGGTTGCCGACCCCGGCGAGAAACTCCACGTGGGCACCGTCGAGCTGGCGAGTGCGGTCACCGATCCATAGGAGGTGCGCCGAGCAGTCGTACCAATCGTCGGTGAGGGTGTCCTGGCGCGTGAGCGCTTCCTCGTAGTCGAGGAGCAGCGCTTCGTGCGAGGTGTAGAAGTCGACCTCGTGCAGTTGGAGCTCGGCGTCGAGGTCGATGCCGCAGGCCCGCATGAATCGCAGGGCGCGTTCGATCTCCGAGGCCACGCTCTCGTACCGGCGGCCCTCGGGGCTGGCGGTGACGAAGTCCTGATTCCACGCATGGACTTGGGCGAGGTCGGCGTACCCGCCCTTGGTGAAGGCGCGCAGCAGGTTCAGGGTGGAGGCCGACTGGTGGTAGCCGCGCATCAGTCGATGCGGGTCGGGTTGGCGGGCCGCCGCGTCGAAGGCGATGTCGTTCACCATGTCGCCGCGAAAGCTCGGCAATTCGACGCCGTCGATGAGCTCGGTCGCGGATGACCTCGGCTTGGCGAACTGGCCGGCAATGCGACCGATCTTGATCGTGGGCACTCCGGCGCCGTAGGTCAACACGACCGACATTTGGAGGATGACCTTCAGCTTGTCGCGAATCGCATTGGCCGAGAACGCACTGAACGCCTCGGCGCAGTCGCCGGCCTGGAGGACGAACGCCTTGCCCTCACTCGCGAGGGCGAGCGACTCGGTGAGTGTGCGGGCCTCGCCGGCGAACACCAGCGGTGGGACGGCGCGGAGTTCGCCGAGCACGTCGCCCAGGGTGGGTTCGGGCCAGTCGGGATGCTGGGTGACGGGCCGGGTCCGCCAGGACGCGGGGCTCCACGGGTGTTCGGGAGTGGGGTCGGTGGGAGTCATCGGATCAGAGGTACTGCCCGGGTGCACGCTCGGTCATGCCTTCGGGCGCGCCGATCTCGAGGGCGTGACGGCGCCGCATCTCCTCGAACTGCTGCTGCGCCGTGGCCTGTTGCGTAAACAGCGTTGCTTGAATGCCGTGGAACAGACCTTCGAGCCAGCCGACGAGTTGTGCCTGGGCGAGCCGGAGTTCGGACTCGCTCGGCGTCGGGTCGTTGAGGGGGAGCGCGACTTCGCGCAGTTCCTGGCGCAGCTCGGGAGAGAGGATGCCTTCGAGCTCGTGGACCGACCGCTCGTGGATCTCGCGCAAGGCCCGACGGCCGGCGTCGTCGAGCGGGGCCCGGCGAACTTCGTCCAACATCGAGCGCACCATCGACGCAATGCGGATGAGCTTGGTCGGGCGCAGCACCTGCTCGTCGAACTCCTCGACGTCCTTCGCCGCCGACGCCGCGTCCGACTCCGCGTTCGGGTCGAGGGTGTTCGGTTCGAGGGCGTCGGGGTTCGGGGCGTCGCCGTTGAGGACGATGTCGGGCACGACGGGGGCGGACTCAGGACTCGACATTCGGGCAACGTTACCGGTCGTGCGCTCCGGGAGCCGCAGCGATATCGCTCTCAGAACACCGCGGGCGGTGTCCGGCCCACGGCACCGGCGGCCCGGGGGCCCGGAACGTCGTGGAATCGGTACGGCTCGGCCTCGCGCCCGGGTTGGCACACCCAACACTCGCCGGTGCGGCCAGTGGTCACAATCGTGAAGACCGCATCGGCGATCTGAGACGCGGGCATCAGCGGGAAGTCGTTCGCGGCGAAGAGCGCCTTGGTGTCCTCCTTCAAGATATTGGTGTCGGTCATGCCCGGGTTCACGGTGTTCGCCGTGATGCCCTTCGCCTGCAACGGCGGCGCCACGCTGCGGATGAACCCGGCGACGGCGTGTTTGCTGAGGTCATAGACCGGGTCGAACGGGAACGGGATCAGGCCCGCGAGTGAGCTGGTTGCGACGATCGCCCCTCCGCCGCGCCGTTCCATGGCGCGGATCGCGGCGCGGGTGCCCCACACCACGCCGTCGACGTTCACCCGCATGATGCGGTGGTAGACGTCGTCGGCGAGCGTGGTCATGTCGGCCACGCCGATCGCGATCCCGGCGTTGAGGAACGCGAGATCGACCCCACCGAGTTCGCGCTCGCACGTGGCGAAGGCGGCGTCCACCTCGGCCGACTCGCCGGCGTCGGCGTGCACGAAGGCCCCACCGACCGCGTCGGCGACTGCCTGACCGCTGACATCGTCGAAGTCGACGGCGCAGATCGTCGCGCCTTCATGTGCGAACCGTTCCGCGGTCGCCCGGCCGATCCCCGAGCCTGCGCCGGTGATCAGTGCGACCTTGCCGTCGAGTGCGCCCATGGTGTGCTCCTTGGTCCGTTGGTCGGCGTCCGGCGTTCCCGGGGTGGATGTGTAGTCGAATTTGCAAATTCGAGTTAGCTATACAGTCATATAGCTAACTCGAATTCCGTGAAACGGGGATACGTGTCGACAACGATCAGGCCGGGGGCCCGCAAGATTGGACGAAACCAGGTGGCGCGCATGGGCGCGTCGGTCGCCCGGCGCGAGGGCGTGGACGGGGTCACGCTGCGCAAGGTCGCGGATCGGCTCGGGGTCACTCCGATGGCGCTGTACCGGTGCTTCGATTCGAGTGAAGACCTCCGGTTGGCGTCGGTCAGCTCCGCGCTCGTGCGGATCCCCGATCCGCCGGCCGCCGGCAGTGTGAGGAGCCGGCTGCGGGAGTGGGCGCAGGTGGCCCGGCCCCGGCTACGGGTCACCCGCGGCCTTGCGGATGCTTGCCTCGTCGATTGGCCCAAGATGATCGAAGGCTGCCGCATCATGGAGGGCCTCCTCCGGGTCGCGGCCGACCACACGACGGATGCCGCGGGTCAGGTGGCGATCGCGAACGCCGTGTTCGTGTATGTGCTCACCCGGGCTATCGCCGAACGGGCCGTGCTGGCCCGCGGCCGCCGGCGAACGATTCCGGCCATTGAGCGTCACCCCGAGCGGTTCCCGCATCTGGCGGGGAGCGAAGCTCGGTTCGCCACGATCGATGTGGATCACCACTTCGCGGTGGGACTCGACGCATTGCTCGACGGTCTCCTCACCACCCGGAAGCCCAGGAACCGATGACGATCACAATTCGAGACTGTGAATCGGCGGATCTGCCCGCGACGGTGGCGATCTTCAACGAACTGATTCCGACGACGACGATCGCCTGGACCGATGTTCTGATCACGGTGGAGGGTCGGCATCAGTGGTGGGAGCGGCACCGCGCCCGGAGCTTCCCGGTCCTCGTCGCGATCGATGCCGCGACGACCGAGGTAGTGGGAATGGCGAGCTACTCGGACTTTCGTAACACCGCGGGCTTCGAGGGATACCGATTCTCGGTCGAACACTCGGTGCACGTGCGGGGCGACCAGCGCGGCAACGGCATCGGTCGCTCGCTGCTCGACGGGCTGATCGATCGGGCGCGCCAGGCAGGGGTGCACGTCATGGTCGGCGCGGTCGACGCCGACAACGTCGACTCACTTCGGTTCCACGAGCGGATGGGCTTCACCGAAGTGGCTCGGATGCCCGAGGTGGGATGGAAACACGATCGCTGGCTGGACCTAGTGCTGATCCAACGCATCCTGTCTTGACGGAGTCGTTCCTCACATCTGGATGACGACCAACCGCTCCTGGGTCATCTCGCGCACCGCGTAGTGGGGACCTTCCTTGGTGTTCCCGCTGTCCTTGACGCCGCCGTAGGGCATCTGGTCGGTGCGGAACGTCGGCATCTCGTTCACGGTCACACCGCCGAAGTCGAGCGAGTGGGCGGCGGTCAATGCGGCGCCGAGGTCGGTGGTGAAGATCGCGGCTTGGAGCCCATACCGGCTGTCGTTGGCGGCCGTGAGTGCTTGGTCGAGCGTCTGGTAGCCCTGGAACCCGATGAGCGGTCCGAAGACCTCTTGCGAGCAGACCTGCATCGCGGGGAGGACACCGGTGAGCACCGTCGGCCGGAGGACGTCGCCCTCGACCGACCCACCGGTCGCGATCTTGGCCCCGCCCGCGGTGGCTTCATCGATCCATCCGACGATGCGGTCGCGTTCGCCGGCGTTGATCAACGCCGACACGTTGGTGGCATCGTCCATCGGGTCACCGACCACCAGCTGGTCGACCTGGGCGACGACCCGATCGACGAGTTCGTCGCGGATCGAGTCGTGCGCGTACACCCGTTGCACCGAGATGCAGGTCTGGCCCGAGTAGCCGAATCCACCGGCGACGATCTTGGTCGCGGCGAGTTCGAGGTTCGCATCGGGTTCGACGATGACGGGCGCGTTGTTGCCGAGTTCGAGGCCGACCTTCTTGCGCGGCGCCCGCCCCTTGATACCCCAGCCCACCTCGGGAGAGCCGGTGAAGGTGATGTAGGCGATGTCGTCATGGTCGACGATCGCGTTGCCGACGGTACCGCCACCTCCGACCACCACGTTGAGCCAGCCCGGTGGGAGACCGCACTCGTCGATCAAGACCTCGGCCAGGAGGAGCGCGGTGAGCGGCGTCTGGGATGCGGGCTTGAGCACGACCGGGCACCCCGCCGCGATCGCCGGCGCCACCTTGTGGGCGACGAGATTCAGCGGGAAGTTGAACGGGCTGATCGCGCCGACGACACCGACCGGAACGCGCAACGTGAAGCCGAACTTGCCGACGCCGGCGTCGTTGGCATCCATCGCGATCATCTCGCCGGTGAGGGTGCGGGCCTCGACCGCAGAGAACCGGAAGGTCCCGACCGAGCGCGCGGCCTCGACTCGTGCGGTGGTGATCGGCTTGGCCGCTTCGCCGGCGATGGAGCGCGCGAAGTCTTCGTGTCGTTGCGCGATCCGATCGGCGGCGGCATCGAGGATGGCGGCCCGTTGGTGGGCGGGAAGCGGGGCGCGGGCCGCCGCTTGGGCTGCGGCCACGGCCGCGTCGACATGTTCGGCGTTCCCGATCGCGACGTCGCCGAGCGCGGTGCCGTCGAATGGAGAGCGAATGGTCGCGGTGTCGCCGGTGGTGACGCGGTCGGCGCCGATGCGAAGCGGGTGGAGTTCAGTCATCTCGGCAGGATAGATCCTGCCTGCCCGAACTATTCCTCGAACAACACCGAGTCCACGAGGGATTCGCTCACGAATCCTCCCTGCGGATCGAAGCGGTAGTTCGCCAGATCCTTGCGGAACTCGAGGTTCATATCGGGTGCGCCTTCGCGGTTCTTCTCGACGCTCATGATGACCCAGCGCTTGAACTGCTCCGCGCGGACCGGGTCATAGGCCAGATGCGACTTCGAGATCGCCACTGCCTTTTCGTTCATCAGAATTGCGATGTCGGATTCGTGGGCCAATGCGGTCGAGCCCCGCAGGTGGTGGAGCCGGAGCCGGCGACTGGTGAGACCATCGCGATCCGATGCGGCCAACGCAATGACCGGCACCTCGACCACCATCGCGAGCTCCTTGAGGCGTTCGGTCAGGTGGGTCGTCCGTTCCTCGGTGCTGGCGGTGTTGCCGGTCATCGGGACCTTCTGGAGGTAATCGACGAAGAGCGCGGTCGGCCCGGATCGGTGCTCCGACACGATGTGCGCGAGCTCCACCACGCCGGTGCGCATGCCCGAGCCCTGGACGAGGTGAAGCCGCGGCCCGTACGCCTCGAGGCGGTGGAACGCTTCCTCGCCGAGCGGATCAGTGGTGAGCGCGGACGCCGGCAAGGCGCCGAGGGCGACTTCCTGGGCGATGGTCCGGAGTCGTGTGAGTTCGACGATCTCGTCCGGTCGAGCGAGGCTGCCGAGCTCCATCGCCAAGAGTCGTCCAAGGAGCGAGTGCGGGGAATGCTCGTAACACACGAAGATTGCGGTGTGTCCCTGCATGGCCATCCACCGCGCCCACTGCAGCGCGGCAACGGTCTTGCCGATCCCGGGCCGGCCGCCCAGCAGGACGAGGTCCTGAGCCCGGAACCCGCCGTTCAAGACGTCGTCGAGTGGTTGGAAACCCGTTGGAAACTGGACCGAACGTGCCTGTGGCGCGGCGGGGCCGAGCCCGGCGAGCAGGTCGGCCGCGGTGGCCTTCGCCACGTGGTTGGTCTGGTCTGTCTGTAGGTCGACCATCATCCGCCTCCGAGGTTGGTGTTCGCGATTCGGACAGCCGCAGGGCCGGCGACGACAACGAAGAGTGCGGGAAGGATGCAGAGCACGACGGGGAAGACGATCTTCACCGGCATCTTCATCGCCCGCTCTTCTGCCCGGATGCGACGCTTCTCGCGCATTTCGTCGGCCTGGACTCGCAGTACCTGCGCGATCGGGATCCCGTATCGCTCGGCCTGGATGAACGCGTGGACAAAGGAGCGCAGGTCCTTGACATCAGTGCGCTCGAGGAGCGACTCGAGCGCCCGGTCACGAGTGACACCGATCTGGATGTCCTGGAGCGTGCGACCGATCTCCTGGGGCAGTGGTCCGTCGTTCTCGGCGATCTTGGACATCGCGGCCTCGAAGCCCAATCCGGCCTCGACGCAGATCGTGATCTGGTCGAGCACATCCGGCAACTCTCGCTCGATCGTTGCCTGCCGATCCTTGGCCCGCAGGTCCATCAGATAGTCGACGGCGAAGTAGCCGATGAAGAAGAGCACCGCCCCGAGCAGGGCGCTGAGCAGCGATGGGTTGGCGACGAACGCCAACGCCCCGGCGGCGCCCATGACGAAGGCCAGCATGACTTTGACCGTCAGCAGTCGCTCCGTCGGCCAGGAGTCGGAGAGTCCGGCGAGAAAGGCCCGGCGTTCGAGGTGTTCCATCACGCCCTGGGGCGTGACTCGCCGCGCCCGGGCCACCAGGCGATTCATGATCGGCGTCCACACTCGATCCGTGGCCGATTGGGCGAGGGTCGCCTGACGCAGGTTGGTCATCGGCGTGCCGGCATGCGCCAGGTTGGAGCGTGCAGCGCGGCCTTCGACCTGCATCCCACTGAATGCCCACCACGCCACGGGTGCAGCGGCCGCGATGGCGAATGCAGCGAACCAGATTCCGATTGGCATTTGAACTCTCCTAGAAGACGAGACGCGTGATGCGCTTGAGCCACAGCGCACCAACGGTCATGAATCCGGCGGCCGCGATCAGCATCACGACCCCGATCGAATGGGTGGTGAGCTCGCTGATGTAGGTCGGGTTGAGGATGGTGATCACCAGCAACATCGCGACCGGCAGGATCAGCAGGATGAGGGCCGAGAATCGGCCTTCGGCGCTGAGGGCCTTGATCTGACGACGGATCCGGTTGCGGTCCCGGATGGTTGCGTAGACGTTGTCCAGAACCTGGGCAAGGTCGCCACCGACCTGGCGGTGGATGTCGATGGCCTGCACGACCCAGTCGAAGTCCTCACTCATGACGCGGTCCGCCATGGCCTCCAGAGCCTCGTGGACATCACGGCCGACTCGGGTCTCGACGACCAGACGGTGGAACTCTTCGGATGTCGGCGCCTCGGATTCGCGGGCAACGGCATCGAAGGCCTGCATGATCCCGAACCCGGCTCGCAAGCTTCCACCCATGAGGGGGAGCGTCTGCTCGAGTTGGTCGGCGAACTTCTCCGATCGGCGATGGGCCAGCGTGGCGAGCCCACTCCGGCACACGACCGGAACCAGTGCACCCAACGCCAATCCGAGGAGGAGATTGACCAGCGCCGCGGTGACGGCGAAGACCGCGAAGGTCACGGTGGTCGCGAGGACGACGAACTCGCTCGGCCGCATCGCGATGCCGGCGCGCTCGAGCGCTCGGTTCAGGTTGCTCCCGCGCTCGTTCCGCTCGAGCGACCGCTCCGCGGCTCGGGTGGCGTGTTCCCCCAACGTGGTGATGACCGAACCGTTGCGAACGCCCTTGATCGACGCGCCGGCGATCTGGCTCCGTGCCGCTCGGGGCGCGAACGCCAGCACGAGTCCGACGAGCAGGCCGAGGAACAAGACCGCAACTCCGATCCACAGTGCGGCCGAACTCTGGTACCAGGCGGGATCGCTCCCGGTGAAGGCGAGCGTCATGACCGAACCTTTCGGTTCGCGGCGACGAGGGTGATCTCCGCAGCGCCGAACAGATGCGCGGGGAGTTCGATGCCGTTGTCACGGAGTCGGTCCGAGAACTGCGGCCGGAGCCCCGTGCTGATCGGTTGTCCCCGGAAGAAGCCGTGCTCGTCGATGCCCGCGGCGTAGTCGAACTTGTACAGGTCGGCGAGCGTGATCACGTCACCTTCCATGCCGCAGACCTCGCTGACCTGGGTCACGCGACGGGTGCCGTCTCGCAGGCGGGTGAGGTGGATGATGACGTCGACCGCCGAGGCCACCTGCTCGCGGATTGCTCGAACCGGTAGGTCCATGCCCGCCATGAGCACCATGGTCTCGATCCGGGCGAGCGCATCGCGCGGCGAGTTGCAGTGGAGGGTGGTCAACGAACCATCGTGGCCGGTGTTCATCGCCTGCAACATGTCGAGGGCTTCCGCGCCGCGGACCTCCCCGACAATGATGCGGTCCGGCCGCATGCGGAGCGAGTTGCGAACGAGATCCCGGATGGTGACCTGGCCCTTTCCTTCAATGTTCGGCGGGCGTCCTTCGAGCCGAACCACGTGTCGTTGCTTGAGCTTGAGTTCGACCGCGTCTTCGATGGTGACGACGCGTTCCTCCTCGGGAATGAAGCTCGACACGACGTTGAGCAACGTGGTCTTCCCGGTGCCGGTCCCGCCGCTGATGAGGATGTTGAGCCGACCGCTCACACACGCCTCGATCAGCGCGACCATTTCGGGAGTCAGCGTGCGGCGGTCGACGAGGTCGTCGGGGCTGAACGCGTGGTGCGAGAACTTTCGAATGGTCAGCACCGGACCGTCCACCGCCAAGGGCGGGATCACTGCGTTGACGCGGGATCCGTCCGGCAGCCGCGCATCGACCATCGGGGACGATTCGTCGATGCGGCGCCCGACCTTCGACACGATGCGCTCGATGACCTGACGGAGGTGGTCCTCGGACAGATATCGCGAGTCGGTCAACGTGAGTTGGCCGGCGCGCTCGACGTAGATGCCGTCGGTCGCGTTGACCATGACCTCGGTGACGGTCGGATCGGCCAGGTAGCGTTCGATCGCGCCCAGACCGAGGACGTCGTCGGTGACCTCGGCCACGACCCGTGAGCGTTCGGCCGCCGAGAGGGGAAGCTGCTCCGATTCGATGACCCGTCCGATTTCCTGGACGACCAGCGCATCGAGCTGTTGCTCGGACAGTGACGAGTCGTACAGCCGCTGGCCCATCCGGGCGAAGAGCGCATCCTGGGCTCGGCGCTTCAGCGCGGCGAACGGGTCATGCACGGTGGGCGCGCTGTCGGATTCCGGCGCGACGTTCCGAGAGTGAGGAAGCGTCGAGAGCGGAGTCGGAGACTCGGCCCGAGCCGCCTTCAGTCGATCCGAGAGGGTCATCGGTTGTCCTTCCGTCGGCGGAATGTGCCGGTCGTCGGGCTGGGTGGGGTTGGTGCGGCGTCGCCCATCAGGCGCTCCACCAGTTGGGTGAGCGAACGACTCACTGGCGACTTCTGGGCGCCCTCGAGCAGTGGGATGCCTTGGTTCATGGACAACGGCACCGACCGGGAGCTCGGGATCGAGACGCTGATTTCGAGGCCGACAGTTCCCTCGATGTCTTCGGCGGAGAGTCCGACCCGTGCGTCGGCCCGGTTGAGCGCCAAGTGCCGCCGTTGGGTCGTCAAGCCGAGCAGATCGAATGCCTCGATCTCTTTCCGAACCGCTCGGGCACTCGCGACGTCGGTTCCCGCGACGAGGACGAGGTCGGTGGCGGATTCCATCGCCGCGAGCGTGTTCTCGTCCAAACCCGCGCCGGTGTCGATGACCACGAACCGGAACTCGCCGGCCAGCAGCGTCAGGATTCGGTGGATGTCCTCCGTGGTGACCAGGTCGGCGCCGGCAGGAGTGTGCGGTGCGCACAACACATAGGCGCCGCTCGGGTGGGAAGTCAGAAACGCCTTCAGAGTCGTGGCGTCGAGCGCGGCGCCCTGGGCCACGGCATCGGTGATGGTGAACTCGGGTGCCAGGCGCATGGCATTGCCGACGTCGCCGAACTGCACGTCGAGGTCCACGATGACGGTCTCGCCGTTCGCAGCGTTCGCGAGCCCGACGGCGAGGTTCGACGCAATCGCAGTCTTGCCCGCGCCGCCTTTGGGCGAGACGACAGCAATCGTGCGTTGGTCGTTGGTTTCGACGGTCGTCTCGGCGTGCGTTTGGAGGCGTTCGGCCGTCTCGATCGCGGTGTCGAACGCGGACCGCACGTCGCCGAGGTCTGATGTTGGATCGACGATGTCGCGTACACCCGCTCGGAGCGCTCGTCGGTAGAGCTCCGGTGTCGGCGTGGCAACGAGCAGGACACAGAGGTCGGGGCGGGCCCGATCCAGGTCCGTTGCCACCTCGAGCGCGAGGTCGGTGTCGATCCCCGGGCCGAGGGCGACCACCTGGGCGCGGTGGTCCTCGACGGCTTTCAGTGTCGCGGTTGCACCCTCCGAGCCGGAGATGGGCTCGGCCCAGGTTGTGAGCTCACCGTTGAGAGTGCCCTCGAAGGAGTCCCGGACTCGGGCCTCCCACGCCGGCTCGCTGGTGGCGAGAAGCATGCGGGTGGAGGAGCTCATTTGGTGACCGTGCTCCGCTGCTGAGCGATGGAGGGGGTCTCGGCGACGTCGCTCGGTTCGATGGACAACCAGAGGCGACCGAACTCCAGGGCGTACACCATCCGCTCGGTGGCGGTCGGGTCCAACGCCAAGGTGACCAGCATCTGACTCGAAGGTGCATTTCCGGGCTTGTTCGTGTCGGCGGTCTTCTCACCGCTGGTGTCGTCGGAGGTGGTCACGGTGCCCGTCAGCTGGACGTTGGTGACCAGCACCTTGTGGAGGATCAAGCGGGTCGAGCTCAACGACGACTTGCCGTCCGCTACGGTCACGCCGTCGATGTTGAGATCGCGACCGGTGTTGTTCTGGTAAGGATCGAACGACGCCAACACCGCGACCCGGGCGCCCGGAGTGACCACCCCGCCGAGAACCCGTTGCGGGTCGAGGGCGATGGTCGTGCGCAGGAGGCCGGGCGGCACCTGGACATTGGCCCCGGTGGCGGAGAAGTTGCTCTTGGCGACGAAGCGCGTGCTCAGCACTTGCTCGCCCGCAACCAACGTCGTTCCCGCCACCTTGTTGCCGAGGGCCTTCACGCTCGTCGCCGCGCCATCAGCCATGACCTTGCGGCTGATCGACTCGAGGCCCACCCGATCGCCGAGCTCTTTGGCGGGGGTGCCGGCCGGAACCGATTCCTTGACGACGAGCACCTTGACCAGTGCCTCGCCGGCCTGGGCCCGGTGTTCGGCCGCGTTCACATAGGTGACGATGCCGATCGTTCCGGCCAGCGCGAGAACCACCGCAACGATGAGTCCCATGATCCTTCGAGTTTCCACGGTGCAACCTTTCTAGAACGGTCGTCTGCCTCAGCAGGCGCGACGATCGCTGGTATTGGGTGTAAGGGTGTTGACGTCGCAGATGCGAACGGCGCGGACGAGGGTGTCGATGCCGCTCGTCGCACAGCAGGTGCCGGAGACGACGCCTCTGGTGAAGACGAGGTCGAGGTAGCGCGCCGCCTGGGCACCGGTCGTCTGGTAACCGACCAACTTGACGAAGACGAAGGCGACGATGTGGAACTGCGCGTTCGAGCCGTTGCCCGTCGCGGTGTCGAACACCGGCAGCACGAACGCCTGACCGGAGTTCTTCAGGAAGGTGAGTTCACTGTCGAGACTGTTCGAGAAGGCGCCGGTGTCGCCGGGGAGGTTGGTGCCGATCGTCACGAGGCCGGGGTAGCCGTTGAGCGTCCAGTCCTTGATGTCGTTGTTCGAGTTCGATCCACCGTCGAAGTCCTGGATGCCCCAGTTGCCGGGCACATTCGTTCCGCATGCGTCGGGTTGCGACTTGCCGTAGGTGATCCGGATCGTCCCCGAGTCTCCGGTCGGGCCCGACGGGTAGTTGAGCCACTGCTGCATCTGCAGGTTCGAGTTGATGCAGAGTCCGAACGGCCGGAGGTTGTTGACGCCGGTCGGGATGCCCCATTCGGCGGTCGTGATGGCGTGGATCTTCTTGTTGTTGACGCCGAAGATGCCAGCGAACGCGTAGTCAACGGTGCGGCTGGCATCGACGGTGACGTTCCCCGAGGTGGGGGTGATGTTCGCGGAGCAACTCTCTAGTGTGGCCGCGGAATAGTTGCTCGAGACGTAGTCGCCGGCTGCTGACGCGCAGCCGACCTTTCCGGTCGCGTAGTCGCCGGCGGAGGCGAGGGCGGCGCCGTCGGCCGCGGTCACGAGATGGCGCCGGGCGGTCCAGGCCTGGCCCGCGTCGATGGAGAACGCCGCGAACCCAAAGATCAGGACGGAACAGATCGCGACGATCACCGCAACTGCGCCACCTTCATCGCGTGCTACTCGCATTTGAACTCGCCTTTGCCGGTCAGCGTCACGGTTTGACTGCCCCAGAGTGGGATGTCCAGATTGGTGTTGGCCTTGACGGTGACGGTGACCCGTGCGCCCGAGGCCCGGAGGTCGCAGGGGTTCCCGCTGCTCGGGTTGACCGTGACGACTGGCGACTGCGTCGTCGGCAGCACCCCCGCCAGTGCGGAGGTGACCTTGTCGTTGACGTCGGTCTGGGTGGACTGCGGAAGCGCCGCGACTCGCGCACCCTCGCGGGCGGCGGCCTGCAGGCCCTGGAGACGGTTGAAGTAGATCGACCACTGGATGATGCCGAAGACCAGCAGGATCAGAATGGGGAGGACGATGGCGAGTTCAACGGCGGCGGCGCCGCGTTGGTCGCGGTTGCGGCATTCGCGGTTGCGGTGTTCGAAGTGGTGCATCGTCGACTCCTGCGAGGAGGGCTCGTTGCCGAGTGAGAAGAAGTCCGTCACCCGGTGCTCGCCGAACGCGAGCACCGGGTCGACGGCAACGTCCTAGAGGGCGCTGTTGATCTTGGTGAACGCGGTGTTGATCTTGCCGCCGAGGGCCGCAACGACCGTGACGATGACCGCGGCGATCAACGCAACGATCATTCCGTACTCAACGGCGGTCGCGCCGCGCTCGTCCATGTCGAACTTGGCGTTCTGAAGCCGAGTCCAAAGTGCAAGGATGCTGTCGCTCATGTGGTTGTTTCTCCCTTGTCGTGCGAGCGGAGTGCCCGCCCCTTCGTTGGGAGCCACTATGAGGGAGAGGTTCGGCGTTGCCATCCCCAACATTCGGGAAACGCGACGACAGGGGTCGTTGGCCCCATGCCCGCGGTTCAGCGATGCGAGTCGCGCGTGCGGCGTGGCGACCACTCGGCCCGCTGGGCCATGGCCACCGCGGCGAGCTGGCTGTTGACGCCCAGCTTGGAGAGCAATGCCTTGATATGTGAGCGCACGGTCGCAACCGACACGAAGCTCTCGTTCGCGATGGTCTCTGCGTTCTTGCCGGCGATGAGGTCTTCGAGCACCTCGGACTCGCGAACCGTCAGCCGTTCGAACGGTGCGAGGCGCTCGCCTTCCGCGGCGCGGTGTTCCCGAAGGTCCGCGAGCAAACGTTCGCGGCTACCGGCACTGAGAATGCGACGACCGTCGACGACGTCGCCGACATGTTCGATCAATCGCTCGAAGGGCTCGCTTTTGCTGATGATGCCGACAGCCCCGGCCTCGACGCATTGCGCCAACGAAATCGGGTTGGTCTCGCCGGTCAACATCACGACACGGAAGCCGAGTTCGGTGATGGGACGTACGAGATCAAGGCCGAGCCCCGCACTCCCGAGGTCGAAGTCGAGCAGCACAAAGTGCAGGTCGAGCGAGCGCAGCGACTGCAGGACCGCGTTCGGCTGGAGGTCGTCGACCACGGTCACGTCGATGCCGAGGTTGGCCAGGGCAAACGCCAACGACTGGGCAAGGAGTTCGTGGTCCTCGACGATCGCGAGTCGAGCGGCCTCGACCCCGGCATATCGCCCGCCGAGTACTGACGTCCCGGTCATCGGGCGTCTCGGATTGACTGGTCGAGGTCCTGTTCCACAGATGTCTCTTCGGCACGTCCGGTGATGACCCTGAGCGCGGGTGCCGCCGGAATCGACACTACGAACGCGGCACCGCCATGGCTCCCGCCCTCGACCCAGAGGTCCCCGTCCTGGCTGCGCACGAGTTTCCTGGCGACCGCAAGCCCGAGGCCACTCCCGAGCTGGTCGGATGGATCGACGCGAAATCCACGTTCGAAGACCTGGTCCCAATGGGCGGGATCGATGCCGGGCCCGGAATCCTCGATACGGATCGCGATCTCGTCGAGCTGATGCCGAACTGAGATCCACACCGTCGCACCCGGCGCGTACTTCGCGGCGTTGGCGAGCAGGCCTTCGAGCACCTGCGCGATCTCCGCCGGGCGGCCGAGCGCGAGGGTCGACCGGTCACGGGTGTACTCGATGCGTTGACCGCCGGCCCGGTGGAGATCGATCGTGGGGAGCAACGCGGTCGTGACATCGAACGCTTCAACGCCGACGGCATTCGGCGCTTCGTTCACGAGGGTACGGAGTCGACGAATTTCTGCGATGAGTGCGGCCCGCAGGGTCGCCTCGGCGGTGGGGGCGATCGGGGAGCTCGATTGTGGTTCCCACGTGGCCACACCACCTTCGATCGCCACCACCGTCGATCGCATCTCGTGCAACCGGTCGGCGAACGACTCTTCGACTCGCCGGTGGTTGGCAGTCTCACGTGCTCGTTCGATCTGCTCGCGCAGCGCTCGCGTCCGGTGGTGGACTGCCGCGCGTACCAGCCCGCCCAGTGCGCCCACGCAGGCCATGCCCATCGCCGCTATCTCGAACCAGCGGTCCGCCAGCGCTCCGGACGCAGCGTGATCCAAGGCGAGGGGGACGAGTTCCGCGCCGCCGAGTGCGAGCGCCACCGGGATGATCCAGCCGGCCTCGGCATCCTGACCCGAGTCGCGCTGACGTAAGGCAGCGAGAGCGGCGATGAGTACCCACGCGAGGCCGACGATGGCCAACTCCGCGTCATGACGTCCGGGTATCCGTTGGACGACAACGACAGTGGCGAATGCAATCGCAACTCCACTGGCCGCGATCGTCAGTGAACTGGTCAACCGGATCGACGCGTCGATTTCCGGTCCGAGCACCGCTCGGGCGAAGAGCGCGAGGCTCAGCACGACCGATCCGAGTTCGATGCCGACGCTCGTCGACGTCATGAACGGCTGGAGTGCCAACTGTCCGACGCCCAAGACAATCAGACCCCAGCCGCACCACCACCCGCGTGCGACCCCGTCGATTCGCCAGCGCAGGATGCAGGCGACACCGGCGAGAAGGGCCAGGGTGGCCGCGATCGCGCCTAGCTCCTCGAGGGTGACGCGACCGACCGTCCACCTCGCATTGCCGGCCACCGTGATCCAGAGCACGGCGACGATCACGAGGATCACGGAGGGGAGGGCGGCGGGAATGACGAATCGGGCGACGCCGCGACGGTCCGGACCGCGGTACGGCTTCGGGCGGGTCGGGGATGCAGTGTCCGGATTGTGGCGCGCGCTCACTGCGTCTCCTCGGGCCAGCGCTCAGAACTCTCCCCGGTGGTATCGACACTGGTATCGCCGGACCTGAGGACCCGCTGACGGGCCGCCTCGTTCCGCAGGGTCGGCGCCGATGCGCGGCATCGGGCGTACTGATCTGGGTGTGCCCTCGGCAGGATTCGAACCTGCGCACACGGGGCTCGGATTTCGGCGCCGATGCGCGGCATCGGGCGTACTGATCTGGGTGTGCCCTCGGCAGGATTCGAACCTGCGCACACGGCTCCGGAGGCCGATGCTCTATCCCCTGAGCTACGAGGGCGGGAAGGCGGGCGACACTACCAAGCTCGCGGCGCGCGGCTGCGAGCGAAGGTGGTCGGCCGAGCCGATCAGGCCGGTTCGGTCGGGGTGAGGTGCGCTTCGAGCGAGCGGTTCAGTGCGTGGAGGGTGGCGCGGGCGGCGGCTTCGATCCGGCTCCCGCCGGCGGCGATCCCGAGGCGCGTGGTGTCGTCGGCATGGACGGAGACCGCGATGACGTAGACGCCGTCGGTGTCCTGATCGGCAAGTTCGTTGGTCCAGTCGATCGCGGTGGTCAGGTCGGACGCGAAGGATCGCAGCCCTTCGAGGGTCGCGTTCGCGGCGCCGGCGATGCCCGCGCTCGCTGCGGCCCGGCCGATGATGCGGCGGCCGCCGAAGGTCAGATGCACTTCGAGTTCGTCGGTGTCGGGAAAGGTCAGGACCGCGAGGAGGCGAATCCGTGACCTCGGCCCGGTGTCGTTCGCCGACGCTTCGCCGTCAGTGCTGCTCGTCCCCGCGGCAGGAGGGTCGATCACTGCCGGGCCAATGGTCGTCGGCTCCGGAGGGGCGGCGGGGGCGGGCACTTCTACGGTGCGCCAGCGGACGATCTCGAGTGCGACGGGCTTGTCGGCGTGGCGGTACGCAATGCGCGCCGCTTGCTGAGGGAGGGTCGCCGGCGGTTGGTCGCCCTGCACCTGGACCTGCACCAGGAGCATGTCGTCGCGCTCGGTGAACCCGGCGGCGCGCACGCCGGGCAGCTTGCGGAGTTCGAGTTCGAGGTCGTCGAGCTGGGAGGGTTCCACGTCAGCGTCCTTCGTGACGAGCAGCTTTGGCCTCGTAGAGGCGCTGGTCGGCCAGGGCGACGAGCGCCTCGGCGCTTTCGGCTTCGGTGGGACACTGGGCAACGCCGTAGGAGAACGGCGGGCAGCTCCGTTCGCCGACTCGCGATGCGCCGATGCGTTCGAGCAGCGGTGGCACGTCGTCGGGGTCGGTGCTCGGCAGGATGAGCGCAAACTCGTCGCCGCCGATCCGGGCCGCGTTGTCGCCGAAGCGAAGGACTCGGCGGAATCGCTCGCCGAGGGCCCGCAGCGCGGCGTCCCCGGCCGGGTGGCCGTCGGTGTCGTTGATCTGTTTGAGGTCGTCGAGGTCGATGAGCACGAGCGTGAACGGCCAGCGGTACCGCACACTGCGGGCGGTCGACATCTCGAGCAGCCGGTCGAACGTCCGCCGGTCGAAGAGGCCGGTCAGCGGGTCGTGCCAGGAGTCGTAGCGGAGGACTTCCATTCGTAACGCCACGACGCAGAGGCTCACGACGAGCGCACCGTCGACCGCCGCCGGATCGAGCGCGGGTTCGGTATAGAGGCCGGGGGCGGCATCGAGGAGGGCCTCACCGCCAGGATCGTCGAGGGGCTTGCGGCCCGCCCGGAACACCTGTCGGCCCAGCCCGGCTTCGTCGATCACAACCGCCGCGTCGACCAGATCGTGCTCGGCCACCAAGGTGTCGAGCGCGTGGTAGATGATCGAGAGCCCGCTCTGCGTGCTGGTCAGACTGTTGACCAACTCGCCGCCCAGGCCGGTCACCGCAGGACCTCCGGCCATGGGGATGAAGAGGTGCTCGTCGGGAAGGGGATCGCCCTCGACAGGCAACAGCGCGGCGAGTCCGCGTCCGAGACCACCCTGTCGTGCCACGAAGTTCCTCCCATTCGGCCCCATCGGCGCTGTCGTGTCACGCTCTGCCGCCCCTACGTGATCAGTGTCGGACCGTTCTGTCCCCGGACCGGCAGCTTGTGCAGATTATCCGCCACGCGCGGTGCTCGCGTCATCGGTCCTCGGCACTCCTCGCGACCGGACATCCCACGCAGCGGTTCACCACCAAAGGCATCGGGGCGGAGCGATGGCGTGTGCGATGCTGACCGGCTCCCGCCGCCGACCCAACTGTGTGACTCGTGATTGCCGACGATCTTGCTGCCGCGTTGCACGCCGCCCTCGATCGGGCCGACCTGCCGGTGCCCGCCGGCGGGGTCGAGGTGGTGCCGGCGAAACACCGCGACCACGGAGATTGGCAGACGAATGTCGCGCTGGTGTTGGCGAAACCGGTCGGCGCGTCGCCCCGAGAGGTGGCCGCCCGGGTGGTCGCCGCGCTCGAGACGGCGATGCCGCCCCACGTCGAACGACTCGACATCGCCGGCCCGGGTTTCGTCAACTTCTTTCTGGCGCCTACCTGGCTGCACGACGTCGTGCGAGCCGCGGTCACCGCGGGCGTCCGGTTCGGGCACGGCGACGCGGCGGCGGGTCAGCGCATCAACCTCGAGTTCGTCTCCGCGAACCCGACGGGTCCGCTCCATGCGGGCGGCGGTCGGTGGGTCATGGTGGGCGACGCGATCGCCAACCTGCTCGCCGCGCAAGGTGCCGAGGTGCACCGCGAGTACTACCTGAACGACGCCGGGTCGCAGCTCGAAACCTTCACGGCCTCGCTGCTCGCCCGGTACGAAGGGACCGACCCGCCCGAGAATGGCTACCAAGGGGCCTATCTCGTACAGATGGCCGCCGAGCTGCGCGCCGAACTCGGCGACGACGTCACCGCGGCGCAGGCGCAGGAGTGGGGGTACGCGCAGGTCTTGGCGAGTCTGCGGGGCGATCTGGCGCGCGTCGGTGTGGAGTTCGACACCTGGTTCTCGGAGCGCACGCTCCACGAGCGCGGTGACGTGGCCGCGGTGCTCGACGCGCTGCGCGCGGGCGGGCACACCTATGAGAAGGACGGCGCGGAATGGCTGGCGAGCGAGGCGCTCGGGGACCAACGCGACCGAGTGCTCGTGCGCAGCACCGGCACCACCACCTACCTCACCAACGACCTCGCCTATCACCGCGACAAAGTCGCACGCGGGTGGGATCACCTCATCGACATCTGGGGCGCCGATCACCACGGCCAGGTGAAGTCACTCCAAGTCGGTCTGCGCGCGCTCGGTCTCGGAACTGATGCCCAGCCCGAACCGGAGATCATCCTCGGGCAGCTCGTCACCCTCGTGAAGGGCGGTGACGTCGTGCGGATCTCGAAGCGGACCGGCAACATCATCACGCTGGCCGACATCCTCGACGAGGTCGATCCCGATGTCGCCCGGCTCACCTTCCTCTTGCAAGGCATCGACACGGCACAGACGTTCGACCTCGACGTCGTGACCTCGCAGTCGATGGAGAACCCCGTCTATTACGTGCAGTACGCCCACGCTCGGGTTGCCTCGATCGCCCGCCGCGCCGATGAGGCCGGTATCACCCGGCTGCCGCTCGCCGACGTCGACCTCACGCTCCTCGTCCACGAACGTGAACTCGACCTGTTGCGCTCACTTGCCGAATACCCCGAGACACTCCGCGCCGCGGCCGAACTGCGGGCACCGCACCGGCTGACGACCTGGGTCCGTGAGTTCGCGGCGCGCTTCCACGGCTTCTATCGCGACTGCCGGGTCATGACTGACGACGTTGCACTCACCCAGGCCCGCCTCTGGTTGGCCGAGGCGACCCGGGTCGGGCTCTCGAATGCGCTCGACCTCCTGGGGGTGAGCGCGCCCGATGTGATGGAGCGCCTCGACGGTGACGGCGACGGTGACGGCGATGCCGACGGCGATGCCGACGGCGAGGATGTGAACGCGTGAGTGGTGTGCCGGACGGGGCGAGCGGGCCCGTCGACCAGACGCTCCTGCCCGCGGGTCTGGCCGGTCTGGATCTCGACGCGATCGCGGCGGAGTTCGGGACGCCCACGTTCGTGTACGACGAGGGTCACCTGCGCGCCCGCTGTCAGGAGTACCTGGCGAACTTCGGCGCCGACCACGTGGCCTACGCGGGGAAGGCGTTCCTGTGCACTGCGATGGTGCGCCTCATTGCCGAGGAGGGCCTCCATCTCGATGTGGCCACGGGCGGTGAGCTTCACGTTGCGAGGCACGCAGGGTTCCCGGCCGAGCGGTTGGTCTTCCACGGCAACAACAAGAGCGATGCCGAGATCGCCGCCGCGACCACAGCGGGCGTCGGCCGCATCGTGGCCGACTCGTTCGACGAGCTGGATCGCCTCGAGTCGAGCGGCTTCCGGGGCGACGTCCTCGTGCGGGTCACGCCCGGAGTCGAAGCGCATACCCACGAGTACATCCAGACCGGCACCGACGACTCGAAGTTCGGATTCACGGTGTCGACGGGCGCGGCCGCCGACGCCGTCGCCCGGGTCGTGCGGTCGAGCGCACTGCGCTTCGGCGGCATCCACGCGCACATCGGCTCCCAGGTGTTCCGGCTCGATTCCTACGCGCAGGCGGCGGCGGTCGTCGGCCGGTTCGCCGACGATTGCGAACGCGCCACTGGTGCGGAGATCCCACTGGTGAACCTGGGCGGCGGCCTGGGTGCGCGCTATCTCAACTCCGACCCGGACCCGTCGGTATCCGAGTACGCCGCGGCGTTGCGGACGGGACTCGGTGACCGCCCGATGATGGTGGAGCCCGGTCGGTCGATCGCGGCCGCGGCGGCGCTCACTCTCTATCGGGTTGGGACCGTCAAGACCATTCCCGGTGGCCGTACCTACGTGGCGGTCGACGGTGGCATGAGCGACAACCCGCGGCCGGTGCTCTACGGCGCCGGGTACGAGGCTTACCTCGCCGATCGGCCCGAGGCGGCCCGTCCGCTGGCGGTCGCGGTCGCGGGCAAGCACTGTGAGCAAGGCGACGTCATCGTGCCCGACGGATTCCTGCCCGCCAACGTGGCCGTCGGCGACCTGCTCGTGACTCCGGTCACCGGGGCCTACGGCTACTCGATGGCCAGCAACTACAACAAGGTCCCGCGTCCGGCGGTGCTGTTCGTCCGGGATGGTCAAGCTCGGGTCGTCGTACGTCGAGAGACCCTGGATGACCTCATTCGTTTGGACGCGTAACTTGAAGGTGCCCGTGCGAGACTCGGTGTCATGAACTCACGTTCCGTCAAAGTCGGGCTGCTCGGATGCGGCCATGTCGGTTCCGCGCTGGTGCGGTTGATCACCGAGAACGGTGACGCGATCGAAGCGCGTACCGGCGTCCACCTGGAGGTCGGGCGGGTTGCGGTCCGCAACCTCGCTCGCGACCGGGACGTCGCGTTGCCCGCATCGATCTTCACCCACGACGCCACCGCCGTCGTCACCGACGAAGACATCGACATCGTCGTGGAGGTCATCGGCGGGATCGAGCCGGCGCGCGAGTTGATGATCGAAGCGCTCAAGGCCGGTAAGCCCGTGGTCACGGCCAATAAAGAGTTGCTCGCCAACTTCGGCAAGGAGCTCTTCGAGACCGCGGAAGGGTCCGGCGTCGACCTGCTCTTCGAAGCATCGGTGGCCGGTGGGATCCCGTTGATCCGGCCGTTGCGCGAGTCGCTCGCCGGTGACCGCATCCGGCGCGTGATGGGCATCGTCAACGGCACGACCAACTTCATTCTCTCCAACATGGCGGAGTCGGGCGCGTCATTCTCCGACGCGCTCGCCGAGGCGCAGACGCTCGGCTACGCCGAGCGCGACCCCACGGCCGACGTCGAAGGGTTCGACGCCGCGGCGAAGGCGGCGATCATCGCGACCATCGCGTTCGGTGCCCGCGTGGTCGCCGGCGACGTCTACCGCGAAGGCATCAGTGAGATCTCCGATGCCGACATTGCCTCCGCCGACGAGTTGGGGTACGCGGTCAAGTTGTTGGCGGTCGCCGACGAGACCGATCAGGGCATCGCCGTGCGGGTCCATCCCACGATGTTGCCGAAGTCCCATCCACTCGCGTCGGTCCGCGATTCGTTCAACGCGCTCTTCATCGAGGCGGACGCCGTCGGCGAGTTGATGTTCTACGGCCGCGGTGCCGGTGGGATGCCAACCGCGAGCGCGGTGCTCGGCGATGTCATCGACGCCGCGAAGAACCTCGTGAGTGGCGCACGCGGTGCGACGGTGGGCGCCCTGGCCCGGAAACCGATCCGCCCGATCGATGAGGTGGAGAGCCAGTTCTATCTGCAGCTCGAAGTGGCCGACGAGCCGGGCGTTCTGGCTCGTATCGCCGAGCAGTTCGGTCAGCGGGGCGTGTCGATCAAGTCGATGCAACAGATGGGGATCGGCGATGAGGCTCGACTCATCTTCATCACCCACTCGGCTCGCGAGGCGGACCTGCGGGCGACGATCCATGCGTTGCGTGAAGTAGGTGCGGTCCACAAGGTTGGTTCGGTCCTGCGGGTCATGGGCGACGAAGGGTGAGCATGCGCGCGAACGGTTGGCCGGGCCTGATCGAGGCGTACCGCGATCTTCTGCCCGTGACGGACACGACTCCCGTCGTCACGCTGCTCGAAGGCAATACGCCCCTCGTGCCCGCGCCTCGGTTGTCGGAGCAGCTTGACCTCGACGTGTTCCTCAAGGTCGAAGGCGCGAACCCGACGGGTTCGTTCAAAGACCGCGGCATGACGATGGCGATCACCAAGGCGCTCGAGGCCAACGCCAAGGTCGTCGTGTGCGCCTCGACGGGGAACACCTCGGCCAGCGCGGCGGCCTACGCGGCGCGGGCCGGGCTCACGTGTGCGGTCGTGATCCCCGAGGGGAAGATCGCGTTGGGCAAGCTCGCGCAGGCGCTGATCCACGGTGCGGACGTGGTGCAGATTCGCGGGAACTTCGATCAGGCGCTCGACGTCGTGCGTGCCCTCGGCGATGTCGACGGCGTCGAAGTCGTCAACTCGATCAACCCGTTCCGCATCGAAGGGCAGAAGACCGCGTCGTTCGAGATCGTCGACGTGCTCGGTGATGCTCCCGAGGTGCACTGTCTTCCCGTCGGCAATGCCGGCAACATCACCGCGTACTGGAAGGGCTACGCCGAGTACGAGACGCTCGGCCACGCGACCCGTCGGCCCCGAATGCTGGGATGGCAAGCCCAGGGCGCGGCGCCGCTCGTCATCGGTGAGCCGGTCCTGCACCCGGAGACGATCGCGACCGCAATCCGGATCGGCAACCCCGCGAGTTGGGACGGAGCCATCGCCGCCCGCGACGAGTCGGGTGGCGCGATCGACATGGTCAGCGACGACGAAATCCTCGCCGCGTACCGGTTCCTCGCCAACACCGAGGGGGTGTTCGTCGAACCGGCATCGGCCTCCTCGGTCGCCGGTCTGATGAAGGCCTCGGCCTTCGGCCTGGTCGAGGCCGGCGAACGAGTGGTCTGCACGGTCACCGGGCACGGGTTGAAGGACCCCCAGCGCGCCATCGACGAGGTGGCAGTTGGGAGCCCGGTCGACGCCACGCTCGCGGCGGTGGCCGCCGAACTCGGCCTCTGACGCCACCCTCGTGTCGGGTCTCCGGCAGGCCGCGCGAGCGGTATGGGACACTGAGCCTTCGTCGGATCAGGAGGCTTCCCATGGCACGACCCACTGCCCTCATCACCGGTGCATCAGCCGGCATCGGCCGGGCGTTCGCCGAAGGACTCGCGGCGCGCGGCTACGACCTCGTCATCGTCGCCCGCGACACCGCCCGGCTCGAAGCCCTCGACAAGGAACTCGCGGCGGCGCACGGCACCTCCACTGAGGTCTTGACCGCCGATCTCGGCGACCGGGCACAGTTGGCCGCCGTGGAAGCGCGGCTGGCCGATGCCGATCGGGCGATCGACCTGCTGGTGAACAACGCCGGGTTCGGCACGATCGGGACCTTCCACGAGTTGCCCGTCGATCGCGAGGAGCAGGAGATCGCGCTGAACGTGGTTGCACTCACGCGGCTCACCCACGCCGCGCTCGCGCCGATGGTGAGCCGGGGGAGTGGTGGCGTCATCAATGTGTCGTCGATCGCGGCGTACCAACCGACCCCCACGAACGCGACGTACGGCGCGACGAAAGCGTTCGTGAGCAGCTTGAGCCAGGGCATTCACGAGGAGTTGAAGGGCACCGGCGTCAACTGCATGGCGTTGTGTCCCGGATTCACGCGCACCGAGTTCCAGGAACGGGCCGGGATCGATTCGGCCGACATTCCCGACTTCCTCTGGCAGGACGCGGTGACGGTGGTCGACTACGCGATGAAGGCGTTCGCGAAAGGCAAGGCCGTCTGCGTGCCGGGACTGCTCAACCAGACCACTGCCGGCTTCAGCGGGACCGTCCCGTCGAGTGTGAGTCGCCGCGTTGCCGGCCTCATCGTGAAGCGTGCTGACAAGTAGTGAGTCGGCGAGTTACGCGGGGTCGAGGCGGAGGAGGCCGTCGGAGGCGGAGAGGATGTACAGCTCGTTGTTCTGGTCTTGGCCGAACGAGTTGACGTTCTTCACTGCGAGTCCGAGGTCGATGTCCTCGCCCTTCACCCCGGGGCCGACGGGCGTGCCGTGCAGGCTGGATCCGCAGAAGTCGGCGAAGAGGTAGGTACCGACCAGGTCGGGGATCTTCGTGCCGCGGTAGACGTACCCGCCGGTGATCGAACAGCGGCCGTCGTGCGGGTATTCGAGCACCGGTTCGATGCCACCCTGCGGACGCTCGCCCCGAAACTCGTGCGTGGCCTCACGGAGTGGCCACTCGAAGTTGAGCGGTGGAGGAGTGCCCGGTGCGATCCAATCGATTTCTTCCCAGGCGTTCTGGCCGACGTCACCGATGACCAGCGCGCCGGTCTTGGCATCGAACGAGAACCGCCAGGGGTTGCGCAACCCGTACGCCCAGATCTCGGCCGAGCCCCCGCCGTTCACGTACGGGTTGTCGGTCGGGATCGCGGTGGTCCCGCCGATCGGACCGGGATCGATGCGCAGCAGCTTGCCGAGCAAGGTATCGAGCGACTGCCCGTTCCCGCCCGGCGCGTGCCCGGCGCCGGTGTCGCCCGCGCCGCCACCGTCGCCGGTGCCGATCCAGAGCATGCCGTCGGGGCCGGTCACGAGGTTGCCGCCGTTGTGGTTGCTCTGCGGCTGCTTGATCGCGAGCAGTTCGCGGCGACCGCCGCGGTCGGCGGTGCCGTCGGCGCGCATCGGGTACGCGTCGACCCGGGTGTCGCCGTTGCGGTTGGTGTAGTCGACGAACATCTGGGTGCCGTCGGCCGAGAACGACATCCCGAGTAACCCGCGTTCGCCGCCGGCCGAAATGGTGTCACGCAAATCGATCACGGGCTTCGGGTCCAGCGCGCCATCGCGGATGGCGCGCACCCGCCCGACGTGTTCGGTCACGTAGAGCGCATCGTCGCCCGTGCGGACGGCCATCGCGATGGGGTCGTCGATGTCGGCGACGGGCGTGAGGGTGACGCGGGCGTCGCGCGGGTTGGGCACTGCCGTGGTGGAGGTGGTCGGGCCGGAGGTCGAAGGTGTCGACGTGGAGGTCGACCTCGAGCCGGCTCTCGTACTCCCGGAGCCGCAGGCCGCGAGGGCCAGCGCGACGGGAACGACCAGGACCAGGGATCGACGCATTCGGCCACGGTATCGAGCCGGACGCTTGGCTCAGGGTCACCTACGCTCTGCGCCGTGAAGTATGTCGTGCTCGTTCCCGATGGCTGTGCCGATGAACCCGTTGCCGCGCTCGGTGGGAAGACCCCGCTCGAGGCGGCCCACTTGCCCCACCTGCAAGCGCTCGCTGCGCGCAGTGAGGTGGGGCGGGCTGCAGTGATCCCGGCCGGTCTTCCGCCCGGCAGCGACGTCGGCAACCTGGCGATCCTCGGGTATGACCCCGAGGTCTTCCACACCGGGCGCGCGCCGATCGAGGCCGCCGCGATGGGCGTGGACCTCGCGCCCGGCGAGGTGGCCTATCGATGCAATCTTGTGACGATCGACGATGCGGGCACGATGGTCGACTTCGCGGCCGGTCACGTTTCGAGTGAGCAGAGCCACCCCATCATCGCCGCGCTCGATGCCGAACTCGGCGGCGGTCGTGACGGTGTGCGGTTCTATCCGGGGGTGGAGTACCGCCACCTCGTCGTGGTGCCGGGGGAGTGGGCCGAGGCCGAGTGCGTCCCGCCGCACGATCTCACCGCTCGACCTGCGGTCTGGCCCACCGGCGCAGCGGCGAGTCGCCTCCAAGCGCTGATGAACGCCTCCCGCTCGGTCGTGGCGCGCGTCGCCGCCGACGTGGGTTCCACCGCCACCCAGATCTGGCTCTGGGGTCAGGGCACCAAACCCCAACTGCCGGATTTCTCGAATCGCTACGGCGTCACCGGAAGGCTGACCTCGGCGGTCGATCTGGTCCGTGGGCTCGGCGTGCTCGCCGGCATCGAGGTCCTCGACGTCCCGGGCGCGAGTGCCGGGTTCGACAACGACTACGTCGCCCAGCGCATGGCCTGTATCGATTCGCTGGCCGACCGGGACTTCTTCCTGCTTCACGTCGAGGCCACCGACGAAGCCGGTCACCAACAGAACGCCGCGGCGAAGGTCGAGGCCCTCGAAGCATGGGACCGCGACATCATCGGACCCCTGCTCGACGCGCTCCCGGCCTTCGGCGACTTCCGGATCTTGCTCCTGCCCGACCACGCCACACCAGTCGATCTCGGGACCCACACCTCCGATCCGGTCCCGTATTTGCTGCACGACAGCGCGTCGACCGTGACCGGTTTGCCCTATACCGAGACGGCCACGCAAGACTGCCCCGCCGTGGCCGCGCATACCCTCCTGGCCCGGATGGTCACATCCGCCTGAGTTCCGGCCTATGATGGCTCCAGCGCCACCTCGTCGGTACCCCAGCGTTCGTTGGGACCCCGCCAGAGCGACTGCGCCAGCTCGGATTTTCTGAGCTTTTCTCTTGCCCCGGTGCGGGACCGAACATGGTCGTGACCCCCGGCGAGGTTCGTTCTCATCGCGACGGGTTCGCCCGCTCGCACCCGGACCGGAAATCCCCCGAGCCGGATTCCAACTTCTGTGGTCCATCGACCCAAGGAGCAACACTTCATGGCCGAGCAGCAACTCGAACGCTCGATGCTCGACGGCAAGGATCGCGAACAACTTCACGCGATCGCCGGCGCAATGGGCATCAAGGGCGTCACCCGCCTTCGGAAAGCCGATCTCGTGGACGCGATCCTCGGGGCCGCGACCGGTGGCGGCAGCAACGGCGCCGCCAACGGCGACGCGAACGGAGATGCAGGCGCCAAGCCTGCCAAAGCATCCAAGGTCACCAAGGCCACCAAGACCACCAAGCGGGCCGCGAGCACGGACACGCCGAGCACGGACCCGCCGGCCGCGTCGCAGGCTGAGACCGCACCTGCGGCTCCCCGGAAGGCGATTCGCTCGAAGCGGGCGTCCGAACTCGCCGGCGGCGACGGCGACCTCGCCGCGATCGCGGCCGAAGAAGATTCGCTCGGCGGCGCCGACGAACCCGAACTGGCCCCCCGGCCGATGCGACGGAACGCGCCGAGCAGCATCGGAACCGGTTCCGAGGCCAAGTCCACGACGACGTCCCGCAGTGGTTCGGGAACGGGTTCGGGAACGGGTTCGGGTTCTGGCGCGGACGCCACCGCGGAAGGCACGAAGTCCGGTGGGTCGAACGACGACTCGGCTCGCGCCCCGCGTACCGATTCGGACGACGAGCGGGCCTCCTTCGGTGAGGGAAACCGGTCGGGTCGACGCCGGCGGCGGCGGGGACGCGACCGCGCCGGCACCGGTGGGGGCGGCGGGAACAGCGGCGGACCGAGTAGCGGAGGCGACCGCGGCAACGACCGCGGCAACGACCGCGGCAATGACCGCGGCAATGACCGCGGCGGGAGCGATCGCGACCGGGGCACCGATGCCGCGAGCCGGGAGTTTTCCGGCGAGCCGATCGAGGTCCAGGGCCTGCTCGACCTGCGGGACGAGGGCTACGGCTTCATGCGTACGACCGGGTACTTGCCGGGCCGCGCCGATGTCTACGTCTCGGCGTCGCAGGTGCGTCGCTTCGCGTTGCGCAAGGGCGACTTCATCAAGGGCGCAACCCGTCCACCGGCGAGCAACGAGAAGTACCCGGCGTTGCTCCGGGTCGACGAGATCAATGTGCTCGACATCGAAGCGGCCAAGAACCGTCCGCGGTTCGAGGATCTCACGCCGCTGTTCCCGGATGAGCGCCTGAGTCTCGAACTCTTGGACGACCCGACGCTGCTCACCGGGCGCATCGTCGACCTACTCTCGCCGATCGGCAAGGGCCAACGCGGTCTGATCGTCTCGCCGCCGAAGGTCGGCAAGACCACGATCATGAAACAGATCGTGGCCGCCATCGAGCGGAACAACCCCGAAGTGCATCTGATGGTCCTGCTCGTCGACGAGCGACCGGAAGAAGTGACCGACATGCGTCGCCACGTCCAGCGCGGTGAAGTCATCGCCTCGACGTTCGACCGCCCGTCCGACGAGCACACCCTGGTCGCGGAGCTGGCCATCGAGCGTGCGAAGCGGCTCGTCGAACTCGGCAAGGACGTCGTCATCCTGCTCGACGGGATCACGCGCCTCGCGCGTGCCTACAACCTCGCGGCACCGGCCTCGGGTCGGATCATGTCCGGTGGTATCGATGCCGGTGCGCTCTACCCGCCGAAGCGGTTCTTCGGTGCCGCTCGCAACGTCGAAGAGGGTGGCTCGCTCACGATCATCGCCACCGCGCTGGTCGACACGAACTCGAAGATGGACGAACACATCTTCGAAGAGTTCAAGGGCACCGGCAACATGGAGCTCAAGCTCGACCGCAAGCTGGCCGAGCGGCGTCTCTTTCCGGCCATCGACGTCAATGCGTCGAGTACCCGCCACGAGGAGCTCCTCATGGGTCGGGACGAGCTGGCCCAGGTGTGGAAGCTGCGCCGGGTGCTCAACGCCCTGGCCCAGGAGGGCTCGTCGGCTCCCGGCCTCGAGCTGTTGATCGACAAGCTGAAAACCACGAAATCCAACGACGAGTTCCTCGCCGAGATCGCCAAGGCACCCACGCCTGGCGGCTGATCACCACCATCGCCGACCTCGGGAATAGAGAGGGGTTCTCCTTCACACAGCCCGAGTTCATAGACTGGACCAATCATGAAGACCGACATTCACCCCACCTACACCGAGTGCAAGGTGCACTGCTCCTGCGGGAACGAGTTCGTCACTCGTTCGACCGTGTCGGAGCTGCGCGTCGAGCTGTGCTCCGAGTGCCACCCCTTCTACACCGGCAAGCAGAAGCTGGTGGACACCGGTGGTCGGGTCGAGCGCTTCAACAAGCGGTACGCGAAGAAGAAGTAAGCCCCTTGAGTGACCAGCCGCGATACATGGGCGGCCAGGCGGTCGTCGAAGGTGTGATGATGCGCGGGGTCTCCACGTGGGCGGTCGCGGTGCGCACGCCCGATGGCGAGATCGACGTCGCAGTGCATGACGTTCCCGGCTGGGCCGAGAAGTACAACAAGATCCCCCTGGTGCGGGGCGTCATGAATCTCGGCGAGTCCATGGGACTCGGGATGAAGGCGCTCTCGTACTCGGCCAACCTGCAAATGCCCGAAGACGAGCGGCTCTCGGGGACTGCGATGGGGATCACGATGGCGATCTCGGTGTCGTTGTCGATCGGCCTGTTCATCCTCTTACCCGCGTTGGGTGCACGCGGGCTGGGGAGTCTTTTCGGTGTGACGGGGATCGCGTTCCATGCGCTCGAAGGGGCGTTAGTGCTGAGCCTGTTCCTCGGATACCTGGCGCTGATCGGGCGCATGAAGGAAATCCGCAAGGTGTTCCAGTACCACGGGGCCGAACACAAGTCGATCGCCGCGTACGAGAACGACGTGCCGCTCACCCCGGAGTCGGCGCAGACCTTCACGACCGCCCACGTTCGGTGCGGCACCAACTTCCTCCTCACCGTGCTGACGTTGGCGATCATCGTGTACTCGTTCATCGGCCGGCCCGCCATCCCGTATCTGATTCTCTCCCGAGTGATCTTGATCCCGGTGATCGCCGGCCTGGCGTACGAACTGATCCGGTTCGCGGCGCGCCACATGGATCGGCGCTGGGTCCGCACGATGATGATCCCGGGCCTGTCGCTCCAGAAGCTCACAACTCGTGAACCGACCCTCGATCAGATCGAGGTCGCGATCGCGGCGCTGCGCGCAGTGTTCACCGCGGAACAGTCGGCCGAGGTCGACGCACGCGTCGCGGCCTGACCGATCTCCCGATGGCCGATCCGATGTTCTCCCGCCTCGCCGAACTCGAGGCGGAGCTGGATCGGGTCGAGGCCACGCTGGCCGACCTCTACGCGGCGGGGGACCAGAAGGCGGCGGCCGATGCGGGGCGACGTTCGGCGGAGTTGCGGCCGATCGTGGAGGCGTACCGCTCGTATCAGACGAACGAATCCGACCTCGCCGAGGCCCACGAGATGGCCGACGCGGAGTCCGACCCGGCGATGTTGGCGTTCCTCAAACAGGAGATTGCCGACAAGGAAGGCGAACGAGTTCGCCTCGACGCCGAGATCAAGGAACTCCTGATCCCCAAGGACCCCAACGACGGCAAGAACGTGATCGTCGAGATCCGTGGGGCCGAGGGGGGCGAGGAAGCCAATCTCTGGGCCGGCGACCTGTACCGCATGTACAGCTATTACGCCGACGCGCACCGCTGGAAGACCGAAGTCCTCTCGAGCCAACCTTCGGACATGGGTGGGTTCCGCGAGATCAGCTTCGTCGTGCGGGGATCCGATGCCTGGTCGCACCTCAAGCACGAAGCCGGTCCGCACCGGGTCCAACGGGTGCCGGCCACGGAGAGCCAAGGTCGCATCCACACCAGCGCGGCCACGGTCGCGGTGTTGCCCGAAGCCGAAGAGGTCGACATCGCGATCGACCCGAGCGATCTGGACATCGACACGTACCGAGCAACCGGCCCCGGCGGGCAATCGGTGAACACGACCGACTCCGCGATCCGTATCACCCACCGGCCGACGGGGTTGGTCGTCACGTGCCAGGACGAGAAGAGTCAACTCCAGAACAAGGAGAAGGCGTTCCGGATCTTGCGCTCCCGCTTGCTCCAGGTGGAGCAGGAGCGCCAGGCGGCGGAGGTGGCCGACGCGCGTCGCAGTCAGGTCGGGGGTGGCGGTCGGTCGGAGAAGATCCGGACCTACAACTTCAAGGAGAACCGGGTGACCGACCATCGGGTCGGTCTCACGTTGCACAGCCTCGATGCCGTCCTCTCGGGCGACCTCGACCCGTTGGTCCAGCGCTTGATGGCCGAAGAACGTCAGAGCCAGCTCGAGGATGCGGACTCCTGAACCTGACGTGGGGTGCCGTGTGCGCCGATGCCGAGACGCAGCTCCGCGCATTGGGTGTGCACGATCCGGTCGCGGAGTCCCGCTGGCTCATCGAGGCGGTGTCGGGCATGAGCCTCGCGGAACAGATCATCGAGGCCGACGGCTTCGCCACCCGACGGGCGACCGCGGAGTTGGACGCGCTCCTGGCCCGCCGGGCCGCCGGCGAACCGATTCAGTACGTCCTCGGGGCCTGGGCCTTCTGTGGTCTCGACCTCATGGTCGATCGCCGGGTGCTGATCCCGAGGCCCGAAACCGAGACGGTCGCCGAGATCGCGATCGCTGAGGTCGAGCGGCTCGGTGAGCGCGTCGGCACCGCCGAACCGTGGGCGGGTGGGCTCACCCACTATGCCGTCGCGGACCTGGGTACCGGTTCGGGCGCCCTCGCCTTGGCGATGGCGGCCTCGTTGCCCGATGCCGAAGTGTGGGCCACCGACGTCAGCGAACCGGCGCTGACGGTGGCGCGCGCGAACATCGCAGCGGCGGGATCGCTCGCGACCCGCGTGCGGGTCGGGCACGGTTCGTGGTTCGAAGCGTTGCCGCCGGAGCTGCGGGGCTCGCTGCTGGTCGTGGTATCGAACCCGCCCTACATCGCAGACCACGAGGTGCTGCCGCACTCGGTCACCGAGTGGGAACCGACGAGCGCGCTGTACTCCGGACCGAGCGGGCTCGAGGCCGTGGAGCATGTGGTGACGACGGCCTTCGAGTGGCTCGACGATGCCGGCACGATCGTGGTCGAACTCGCGCCGCACCAGGCCGAGACGGCGATGGCAATTGCGCGCGCGACCGGGTTCGCCGAGGTGGCGGTGCGGCCCGACCTCGCCGGACATGATCGGGCGCTGGTCGCTCGGCGCCGACCGGATCGATAGATTCGCCCGGATGTCAGCCGATGACTCCACCGATGAACTCGATGTCGACGCGATGCTGGGGCGGTTCCGCGCTCGTGCCGATGCCGTCCGGGAGCGGCCGCTCCCGCCCGTTGCCGGGCCCCAGCGCGAACAGTTCGTGCGCCAGGCCCAACACGACTTCCAGGACTACGCGATGGTGGCCGACGCAACCTGGGAGTTCGTCGACGGCGTCCTGACGTTGCGGATCGATCTCAACCCTTGATTCAGCGGTCCTCGTCGTAGCGCTCGTTCGGGTCCAGCCGCTGCAGCACCCCGCGGTCGATCGCGACCCACACCGTCTTGGAGAACGGGTAATACACGACGGGGCCGAGCACGGCGACGGGCACGAGGATTGCGAGCGCGACCGCGACGGGAATGTGCGGGATCGTCGCGATCAGGATCGACACGAAGATGATGGCGAAGAGGCCGCCCGTCGCGATGATGTTCACGGCGAGGGCGCCGGCCCAGTATCCCGATTCGCGTTCGAAGTGGAGTCCGCACCGAGGGCAGTCCGGGATCATCGAGAGGTAGCCCTTGAAGAGGTGGCCCGATCCGCAGCGTGCGCACCTCTTCGTGAAGCCCCACCAGAAACCTTGTCCTCGGCTGGGTGCGTTGGGTGCCACGATCGGCCAACATAGCGTCACCCTCCTCTCGGAAAGGCCTCGGAATGGCTGCGTTGGATCTCACCGCGATCGACCATGTGCTCGCGACCACTCGGTCGGTGCGGAAGCGGCTCGACTTCGATCGGCCGGTCGAACCCGCGGTGATCGAGGAGTGTCTGCGGCTCGCGATCCAGGCACCGACCGGCGGGAACACCCAAGGCTGGCGCTGGATCGTCGTCACCGACGCGGCGAAGCGCCGCGCGCTCGCCGAGATGTATCGCGAGATCGCGACGCCGTACTTGAAGGCCGGGCTGGGCGAGCCGGGTTCGATGTCGGCGCAGCAGGAACGGGTCGTGGATTCGGCGACCTACCTGAGCGAGCGACTGCACGACGTCCCGGTGCATGTCATCCCGTGTCTCTACGGCGAACTCGACGCGCTCCCGAACTTCGCGGCCGCGGGGAGCTACGGATCGATCTTCCCGGCGGTATGGAGCTTCCAGCTCGCGTTGCGCAGCCGGGGGCTCGGTTCGGTCCTCACCACGCTGCATCTGCCACTCGCCGATCGGGCGGCCGAGCTGCTCGAGATCCCGAGCGGGGTCACGCAGGTGGGACTCATCCCGGTCGCGTACTTCACCGGCGACGACTTCAAGCCGGCGGCGCGGCGACCGATGGAAGAAGTGACCTATTGGAACGGCTGGAAGCAGAGTCGCTGATCAGTTCACGACGTTGGTGTCGCCGTCTCCGCGCAACGACACGGTGCGGCCTTCCCACGGTTCGGCACACATCGCGAGCAGCGTGTCGACATCGGTGCAGTTGGCCAGGGCCCGGCGACCGTCGGCGAGCAACACGCTGACGATGCCGATCGTCGGTGCGCCGTCGCGATCGAATGCGACCGACGTCGCCTCGATCTCGCCCGACCCGTCGACGACGCCGGCCGGTTCACGCCGCGGCAGCGCATCGACCTGCGCCTGGGTGAGTGCCGGCTCGACCCGGCGGAACCCGTTGGGCGGAGGGGTCGCGGAATAGAGCCCCACGCTGTGCTTGGTCACGTACCACCCGAGCGCGGTGACGTAGCCGACCGAATCGGGATCGCGTCGACACTCTTCGACCATCGCCGCGATGGAGTGGGTGACGTAGTTGTTCCCCGGCCCGCCGGCGTAGGCCAGGCCGCCGGTCACCGATATCGGGCGGGTGTCGCCGCCGCGCGGACCGTCGAGCCCCATGGATTCGAGCGCGACCTCGACCGCCGACGGGAAACACGAGTACAGATCGAACCGGGCGATCGCATCGAGGTCGAGTCCGGCCGCCGCGAGTGCGGCGCGGCCGACGATGCCGATCGCAGTCGAACGCGACAGCGACTCGCGCTCGGTGAAGAAATAGTGATCGTTCGCGTCAGCGCCGGACCACGGGAACACCATTCGGTCCTGGGCGATGCCGGCCGCCACGGCGGCCTCGTATGAGCACAGGATGATCGCGGCGGCTTGGTCAACGTCGAGGTTGGCGCACAATCGCTTCGGATACGGGAAGCACGCCATCCGGTTGTCGGTGGCGGGGGTGACGATCTCGTCCGGCGTGTACGCCGTCGGTGACCATGCATAGGGATTCGTCGCGGCCACCGCCGCGAGTTCGGACCACAGCGCGCCGAGGTGGTCCTGGTGCTCGGCGATCGATCGGCCGGACGCGTGCCGGATGGCGGTTTCGAACAGTGGGTAGACCTGGGTCGGTGCCAGCGCGCGGTGCGCCATCTCGTACTGGGTCGTGCCCGGGCGCGTGTCGCCCCAGACGTTCGGGCACGGCGGGTCGTCCGCAGTGGTCCACGGGAGTCGGAGCGAGGGATCGATCTTGCGGACCCGACGGCGGCTGTACATGCATTCGACGCCGCCGATGAGCACGGCGTCGACCTCACCGGTCTGGATCGCGTCGGCGAAGCGATTGACCAGCATCTGGGGGCTGTTGCCGCCGGTCGAGGTCGAGACCGTGGTGCGCGGGGTGATGTCGAGCCGGCGCGCCAGGAGCGCGGCCGGATCGGGGTAGCGCCACGAGATGATCTCGACGGCGGCCACGGTGTCGAGGGTCAGGCCGGTGCCGCCGGCATCGCCGATCGCGGCGCGGGCCGCGTCGGCGAGCAGGTCGATGGGTTCGAGGCTCGTCATCGGGTCGGCGGTCCGCTGGGTCACCTGGCCGACACCGACCACGACGGGGGTCCGTGGATCAATGGTCATCGGGCGCGGATCCTAGGAGGTCGCGGCGGGCGGTCCCACGTCGTCGGGGAGTGGCCAGGTCGGTGTTCCGGCCGCCGCACTGTCCGGACAGATCGATCGGTACGAACACGTGCGACAGATCTCGCGGTCCCGTACGCCGACGAACTCCGAACGCGCGGCGGCATGGCGGAGGTCGTCGATGACCTGGGTGAGGTCGGCTTCGGTGCGGGCGAGGTCGTCGGCATCGGGTTCGTATTCGATGGGGTCGGCGCTGATGTCGTGGCCGAGGTGCTCGTACCGCACTCGTATCCGCCGCCCGTCGGCCATCGGCGCGGCGAGCCAGGCCTGGAAACGCGCGCGCGAGTCCTCGGCGAGGGAACCGTCACGGGGGGCTCCGGTCTTGTAATCACGGATGTCGAGAATTCCGTCGTGACTCCACACCGCGTCGAGCCGACCGGAGCCGATCCACACGGGTGAACCGCGGCGAAGCCGCACGACCTCGAGTTCGTGGCCCACCGCGGGGCTCGGCGACGGGCACCGCTGCGCGTGTTGACGCGCCATCGCGCTGACCGCGGTGTTGTCCTCGACGCCGTGGTTCTCGAGGAGTTCGTGTTGGCGAAGGTCGTCGTGGCAGTCGCCGGACTCGTGCAGGAGCCGCAACAGGTCGTGGACGAGGTTGCCCAGCCCGGCCGATGCTCCGTCGTCGCTCGGCGGGAGCCGAAGGATATGGCGGTTGAGGTAGAGACGCGGACAGCGTTCCCAGTCGTCGAGCCCGCTGGGGGACAACGACACGATGTCGGGCAGTAAGCGGTCGCTCATCGGAGGGCCGTGCATCCCGCGATGTACGGGCACCGAGCACATTCCCACCCCGGTCGAGGTTGTCGCTTGTCGGCGTGGGCGCGGATCACGGCGACGCGATCTTGGAGCCAATCTCTCAGATCGGGCCAGATGTGCGCGCCGTCGGTCTCGGTAGCCACCGCCCAACCGCCGAGCAGGTCGGCGCGCACGATCCGCAGCGGACCCAAGCGCGTCCAGTGCGGCCGCCGCAGGAGTGCGAACCGCACCGACGCGGCATCGAGGAGCTCCTCGGTCGAGCGGTCGCCGATCGAGAGCATCCGCAGTTCGCGCCGACCGTCGCCAGCTTCGAGAGCGAGCCCGGCACCGCCGACGAGGCGGACGCCGGTCCGGGGCGCGATGGTCTCGAAGTCGTGCGTGTCGACGTCGGCGACCGCCATTGGTTCGTCCCCGAACAAGGCGACGTACCAGCGCGCCGCGGTGTCGTACACCTCTCGCTCCTCCGGAAAGAGATCGTCGGTCGCGTGGAAATGGTCCGGCGCAGGGGATCGGAGCCCTGTATGGGCGAGCCGGGCATCGGCTTCGACCTGGGATCGCACCCGAAAGCCCCGGTTCGCGCCGCGGTTCGCCCGGGTGTCCTGGTGGTCGAGATCCAGCCGGCGTGGGCAGGTCGATTCGGCCCGGGCGAGCTGTCTCACGGTGACCCGCGGGTACTCGGGACCGGGTTCGGATGCCTGCATCACCGCCGACCGTAGCGGCCGCCTGTGACCTGAACGGTTCTCAGGCCTGACGCGACGCGCGCCGAAGCACTGTGCGTGACACCGTACGATCGGACGATGACTCCCGGCCCCGGTGGTTCACACCCTCGGGCTCGGCGCGCTCGTCGCCGCTGGATCATTTCGGGCGTGGTCCTCCTCGTGCTCGGTTGGACAGCCGCCGCCGGGTACCAGCTCGTCCAAGCGAAGAATCACGCCCAGTCCGGGTTGGACCAACTCCAGACGGCGCAAGACGGCCTCGATCCTGCTGCGCTGATCCGCGGGGAGGGCTTGGCGGCCATGCGGTCAGCCCAGGACGAGTTCCATCGGGCGGCCGACGCAGCGGATTCACCGCTGTTGACCCCGTTTCAGGTGGTTCCCTACGTCGGCCGTCAAGTGCGGTCGGTCAAAGCCCTGACGTCGGGCGCGTCCACGGTCGTGGATGTCGGAGTGACCGCGATGGAGCGCTCGACCAACGAGTTGGCCGAGAAGACGGCGTCGGGCGCCGACCGGATTGCGTTGCTCGATCGGTTGGGTGCGATCGGCACGGAAGCGTCCGATGGTTTGGCCAAGGTCGGGCTCGGCCCGGGAGAGGCGCTCGCGGGTCCGTTGGCCCGGGCCCGGCACAAGTTTGGGACCCAGCTGGCCAAGGCCCGGCGTGCGACCCACGACGTCGCGGTGGCGACGACCGGCGTGGCATCGATGCTCAAGGGACCGTCGCGGTACCTCCTGCTGGCCGCCAACGAAGGCGAGATGCGTTCGGGGTCGGGCATGTTGCTCTCGGCGGGGATTCTCACCACGCTGGGCGGACAGTTCTCACTCGGCGACATGATCTCGGTGGCCGATCTGGAACTGCCGCCCGGTGCGGTCGCGGTTCCGGGTGACTTCGGGGCCCGTTGGGGTTGGCTCGACCCCACGCAGGAGTGGCGATATCTGGCCATGTCGCCCCAGTTCGACGTGACCGGCTCGCTCGCGGCCCAGATGTGGAAGGCCAAGACGGGGGAGGAGGTCGACGGCGTGCTGGCGCTCGATGCGGTCGCGCTCCAGGCTCTGATCAAGGTATCGGGACCGGTCGCAGTGGAGGGCAAGATCATCGATGCCGACAATGTCGTGAACGAGATCTTGCTCCAGCAGTACCTCGACTATCCGAGTGACGCGAACGACCCGGAGAGCGACCTGCCGGCCAACCGCGCCCGCCGTGACCGCAACGGGGTGATCGCCCGGGCGATCGTCGATCAGCTGGACAAGGCCGGGTGGGACATCGCGGATCTTGTCGACGACCTGCGCAGTGCGGCCCAAGGTCGACACGTGTTGTTTTGGTCCTCCAAGCCCGAGCAACAACGGGCGTGGAAGGCTGCGGGCGTCTCGGGAGTGCTGCCCCGCAACGGATTCATGATCTCGGTCGACAACCGCGGTGGCAACAAGCTCGACCAGTTCCTCCCGGTCGAGGCGACCGTCACCCACCGGCGAGTCAAGCTCGGTACGCGGGTTCGGGCCGAGATCACCCTGACCAATCAGGCGCCCGCGACCGGGCTCAGTACCTACGTGGAAGGCCCGTACCCGTTCTCAGAATATGTGGCCGGGGAGTACCGCGGGATTCTCAGCGTCAACATCCCCGGACCGGCGGGCGATGTCTCGCTCGACGGTGTCTCCAAGCTGGTCGCCGCCGGTGCCGACGGCTCGAGCCAGGTGATCGCGGGTGATGTGGCGCTCCTGCGGGGAGAATCGAAGACCTACACGCTCGAATTCACGGTGCCGACGCAGCTGCACGCGATGCAGGTCGTGCCATCCGCTCGGTTCCCGGCGGTCCGGTTCCGGGTCGGCGCCGAGACCTGGACCGACGACGCGCCCCACCCGATTCGCTGGTAAGCCACTCACCGTGAGGGGTGAATGCCCGGAAAACAAGGCGAATGACCTATTCAGGTGTCCGATTTTAGGGGAAATGTGGCTTGCAGGCACTCTTGACGCCCTGTACACTGGTCTTCCTAATCTCCGCTCTTGGGGCAGGGGTTTTCGAATGGCCGATCCGCAAGCTGCGGACGGAATCGCGTGGAGGTCAATGTGAGCAAGCAGCGGAACAACGGCGGACGGGCACTTCGCGTCGCTGCGGCGAGTGGCATCGTGCTGGGCACCTTGCTTCCGGCCGCAGCTGCGTTCGGTGCTCCGTACCCGAACGGTGGGAACACCGAGGTCGACCCGAGCAGCGAGGTGCAGGGCGCGCAGGCCAGCAACTCGTCCTCGCTTCCCTTCACGGGTGGCGACGTGACCGGTTTGGCGCTGATCGGCGTCGGCGCCGTCGGCGTCGGTGCGGTGGTCGTTCGTCAGTCTCGGCGCAAGGCGATGGCCTGATCTGAACACCCAGCAAGGACTCTGAAAACGCGGTCGGCTCTGCCGGCCGCGTTTTCGCGTCTCGGGCCTGAATCCCGGAGACGTTCCGGGGGTCAGGTTCGGCGGCTGAAGTGCCGAGAACTCGGGTGATGACCGCGCAACCGATTCCCCTGCGCGCTCCGGCATCCGAGGGCGCCCATCTCAGCTTCGTCCGTCCGCCGCGTGGCTTCTACGTGCGGGTCGGAAAGCCAGTGATGGATCGAACGATCGCGGCGGCGCTGCTGGTGATCGGGGCGCCGTTGTTCCTGCTGGTGGCGGTGTTGGTTCGCATCCAAATCGGCCGTCCGGTGTTGTTTCGCCAGCCGAGGGTTGGGCTCGACGGCGAGCCGTTCGATGTCGTGAAGTTCCGGACCATGGCCCCCGACCGGAGAATGGGTGACCGCCGCGGCAACCGACGCGCCCGCGGCCGCGACCGGCGTCAGACCCACAAGAGCGAGACCGACCCCCGGCACACCGCACTCGGACGCCAACTCCGCAAGTGGAGCCTGGACGAACTGCCTCAACTCTGGAACGTGCTCGCCGGCGAGATGAGCCTGGTTGGCCCGCGCCCCGAACTCACGGGCGTCGTCGAGCGGTACGAGCCCTGGCAGCGCCAGCGTCATCTGGTCAAACCCGGCATGACCGGGCTCTGGCAGATCTCGCGTCGCGGCGAGGGGATGATGCACCTCTACACCGACGTTGACCTCGCGTACGTCGCGACGATCGGTTTCCGTACCGACCTCCGGATCCTGATGCAGACGCTCCCCGCGGCGTTGGCGCGGTCAGGCAGCTGAATCGCGGTCGGCCGGTGCCGGTGGCATCGTGGCGACCAACGCATACTCCTGCGGGCCGAACAGCACGTGATTGAGTCGTTCGAGTGCGGTGTTGATCTGTGCGACCCACTCCGGTGCGTCGGGTCCGCCGTCGATCGGCGCGAGGTGATAGCCCTCGGCCGGGGAGTAGAAGCGGATCTCCACGTCGCGGAATCCCGCGCGCTCGGCCATGAACGTCATGAGCGATGGGTGCAGGGGCCACACGTGGGTCGGGTCGAGGATGTAGGAGTTCCCGAGCACGATCAGCGAGGCGGGGTTCGGTGTCTCGGCCACGAAAATGCCGCCCGGAGCCAGACGACTCGCCGCCAGTTCGAGCAGTTCGACGAGTTGGTCGAGGGCGAGATGTTCGACCACGTGGACCGAAATGACGCTGCCGAGCGATGCTGGCGGTTGGGCGCGCAGGTAGGCGAGACCGTCGCCGAGGTGGACCGCCCGGCCGTGGCCCTGGGCTTCTTCGACCATTCCGGCATCGGGGTCGACACCGGCGGCCGTGATGCCGCGGTCGGCCAGCGCGGCGACGAGTTCGCCGCGTCCGCATCCGAAGTCGAGGACGGGCTGGTGATCGCGCAGCAGCGCGTCGTACCGGTCGGCCAACGTCGCCAACACGGTGTCCGAGTCGCCGCGGAATCGACGCTCGAACCCGACGTAGTCGAATCCGGAGTCGGGTGGCGTCGCAGCGCCGGCTGATGCGGGCGGCTCAGTACTCGGCGCCGCATTGCTCGGCGGCTCGGCCGGAGCCGCGGTTCGAGCGGCCCGCAGTTGGCGGTCGAGCGCGTTGACCTGCTCTCGGAGTTCGGCAAACCGTGAGGGCACGCCGGCGAGACCGGCCGAGGGAGCGATGGCGCGGCCGACGAGATCCAGCGTGGCCTGGAACGCGCCGAGTTCACCCTTCATGAGCTCGAGATTGATCTCGGCGGCATCCAGCCGGGTGGCCGCGGCACCCGCCGTGAATGCTTGCGCACCTTCGACCCCGAGGCGTATGGCGTCGAGTTCGGCGCGCAGGTGCACAACTTCGACCGCGAGGTCGTCATACTCGGACCGCATCACATGCCGGAGCCGGGTGGTGACGAGATCGGCGAGTCGGTCGAGGGCGGGCGACACCGCGGGGGTGACGGCGGCCCGGACACTCGCCTTGAGCCGGGCCTTCCGGCCGGCCGGGGCTTGCGAAACAGGGCCCGGAATCATCTCCGCGGTGATCGGTGTCCCGACCGCAGTGGGCCCAGGCCGCACTGCATCCATCAGGCGTTCGCGTCGCTCCGGGGTGAGGTCGGGGTGGCTCATCGGCGCCTTCCGGTCAGGTCGGCCCAGTCGACACCGGGCATCAGTGTTGCGACGCGACGGATGATTCGGTTCGCGGTCGCCGAGCTCGCGGGAGTCCCCAGCGCGGCGAGTTCGGCGTCGAGTCCCGCCAAGGGTGCGATCGGAAACGGCGCGGGTCCGATGCCGAGCTGGTCCAGCAGGGCGATGGCGACCGTCCGGAGATCGAAACGCTCCTCGACCAACGTTCGCCCGCCCCAGCTGAGCGCGGCGGCCCGGGCGATGTCGTTCGCGAGTGACGTGGCGGCACCGTGGTGATCGTTCGACGGGGTGAGCAGGTGTACGCCGGGCTCCGCTCCGACCCGCTCGGCCGCGGCCGGACTCGTCACGACCGGGGCGCCGAGGGAGAGCGCGGTGACGAGGCCGGGGCCGGTGATGATGGCGACCGAGCACAGCGCGAGTGCGGTGGCGTGCAGGTCGGAGTCGAGCGCGGTGGCGCCGTGGCCGTCGAAGGCGACGATCCATGGGTCCGGGAGACCCAATGCCGTCCGCCAACGCTGGCGCACGAACGGCGACACGCACGGATGGCGTCCCGCGTCCACCGCGTCACGCCGCCACAGGATCGCGTTCGGAATCCGTTCCGCGACCTGGGCATCGCGCACGACGATCGCGTCGGCGTTGGCGAGGGTGGCATCGGCGAGCGTGGAATCGGTCAGGTTGGTGTCGGTCAGGGCGGGATCGTCGACCACGACGGCGACGGGTATCGCCGACCGCAGTGCCGCGGCCAACCGCGGAGCTCGGGGCGATACCGCCAGGTACGCGTCGGGGAGTGGCGTCTCGGGGTGCGGGGCGAGGGGTCGGGACCAGGCCCGGAGGGCGACGACGAGGTCGGTGATCCACGACGTCTCCGCGTGGTCGGCGAGCAGTTCGACGCGCGGCAGGCTCACGGTGCGATCAGCTTCGCCACGACCGGTTCCCACTCCAGGTCGGCGACGAGTTCCTGGCCCGCGCGGCCCAGCTTGGCGGCGAAGTCGGGGTCGGCAGCGAGCCGATCGATCGCGGCACCGATGGCCACCGGGGAACCGTCGGTCACAATCCCGTTGACGCCGTCTTCGACCCACTCGAGGACACCACCCGAATCGGCCGCGGTGATGACGGGCTTCCCCGCGCGGAAGGCTTGGAGCGTGACGTATCCGTAGTCCTCGTCGTAGGGGGCGTAGACCACGGCGAGCGCAGTGGCGAAGTGCTCGACCAGTGCATCGTCGGGCACGAACCCCAGCAGGTTCAGGCGGTGGCCAACTCCCAAGGAGTCGGCTCGATCGCGCAGCTCATCGGCGAGTGATCCGCGTCCGGCGATGGCCATGGCGGTGTCGGACTCGGTATGGGCCAGCGCCTCGACGAGGAGCCCTGGCCGCTTGTTGCCCTCGAGGCGCAGCGCACTGAAGATCGTCGTTCCCGACGGGCCGGCGTGGAGCGCGTCCCACAGCGGCGCCGGGTGGGGCAGCGGTTCCGACGCGAGTCCATTGAACCGGGCGAGCCGGCTGCTCACGACCTCCGAGATCGTGAAGATGCGTCGCGCCTCCGAGAGCGCGCGGGTGTCCCATTCGGTCAGGAGGCGTGCCAGCTCGAGTGATTCGTCGTCGAGTCCGAAGTCGGACCATTGCCCGCCGGCACCGTCGTAGGCGGAACGATGCTGGTGGGCGAGCCAGACCACCTTGTTCGGGTGCTGGACGAAGTAGGACGGGAAGTTGATCGCGATGACCAGATCGGCGTCGATCGGAACCATGCGCCAGGCCATTGCGGCTTCGAAGATGCGCTCGCGGTCCCACACGGTGGGGATCTGCACGACCTCGGCGCGGTGCCCGGCGGCCCGGGCCGCCTCGGCCAGATTGTCCATCAGCGCTTCGGCGCCGCCGCGCATGAACGGGACCTGAGCGCCACACACGACGATGTCCATCGGGGGATGGTATCGCCGGGCGGCGAGCGCCCAGAGAGCCAGGTTCTCCCGGTGAACGCCAGTAGTCTCGACCCGGTGGAACGCAAGGGTCGATTGGGTTTTGTGCCGGCGCGCTATGGCGATGGCGTGGTCGGCGGTGCGGAAGCCGTCCTCCGGGAGATGGCCCACGGCCTGGCCGCCCGGGGGTGGGATGTCGACATTCTCACCACGTGCGCGCGGGATCACTTCACCTGGGCCAACGAGTTCGATCCGGGCGTCGAAGTCACCTCCGACGGTGTGACACTCCGACGGTTCCGGACCGTCATCTCCACGCCGCGGGCCGAACGCGCGAGTCTCAACGCCGCGATCTCGGCTGGCGCGCATCTCCGGCTCGGTGATCAAGAGCGCTGGATGAACGACGACGTCCGGCTCCCGGAGTTGTTCCACTACCTCGTCGACGAGGCGGCTTCCTACCGAGCGTTGGTCTTCGCCCCGTACTTGTTCTGGCCGGCGTTCGCCTGTGGGCAGGTCGCACCGGACCGCACGATCCTCATGCCGTGCTTGCACGACGAGCCGGAGGCCTACCTCGATATCTTCCATCCGGTCTTCTCCGGCTCACGAGGCTTGTGGTTCTTGTCGGATCCCGAGCGGGACCTCGCCGAGGCGATCCATCCTCGGTTGACCGATTTCGAGGTCATCGGATCCGGACTCGACGTTCCCGAGCAGTACGACCCGGAGGGATTCCGGGCCCGGTTCGGGATCGACGGACCTTTCGTCATGTACGCCGGTCGACGAGAAGGCGGCAAGAACTGGGAACGGACGCTCGACGCGTTCGCTCGAGCGGTGCTGAACGCCGACCTTCCGTTGCAGTTCGTCACCATGGGCCATGGTGTCGTTGATCCGCCGCCGGCGATCGCCGATCGGGTCATCGATCTCGGGTACGTGAGCGAGCAGGACCGAAACGACGCCTTTGCCGCCGCGTCCGCGTACATCCAACCCTCGGGGTTCGAGAGCTTCTCTCGGACGATCATGGAATCGTGGTTGGCGGGAACGTTGGTGCTCGCCACGGGCGCGGGTGCCGTGAACCGCTGGCACTGTGAGCGATCGGGTGCCGGTCTCATCTACAACGACGACGACGAGTTCGAGGAGTGTTTGCGATTCGTGGTGGAAGCGCCCGACGAGGCCGCCGCCATCGCCGCAGCCGGTCGGGACTACGTCCTCGAGCACTACACGTGGCCCCGGGTTCTGGATGCGGCCGAGGCAACCCTCGAGGCCTGGCTGCCGTGGAGCTGACATGAGAATCTTGATGGTCAGCCCGTATCCGCCGGCGCGCGATGGCATCGCCAACTACGCCATTCAGGAGGTCAAGCGGCTCCGTGCCGAGGGGAACGACGTCGAAGTGCTGTCGCCCGGACCGTCGGCCGCGCATCACCACCTCGACTTGCAGGGCGTGCGCGGTGCCGTGGCCCTGGGGCGTCGAGCGCGCGGGTATGACCGTCTGATCGTGCAGTACCACCCGGCGATCTTCCTGCCGCCGAACCCCACCCCGTCGCAGCGGACGAAGGTGTATCTCGCGTTGGCCGGTGCATTCCGGGCCGCGGGTCATGTGGAAGTCCGGGTGCACGAGTTTCCCCACGCCGGGACCGAAACCGCCAGCGAGCGGTTCGCGGCCCGCCAGATGTGGGCCGCGGTCGATCTCATCTCGATGCACACCGAACAAGAGCGGTCGGAGTTCGCGGCCGCGTTCGGCATCGCGCCGAAGCGGGTGCAGCTCGCGGTACACGGTGAGCACTTCGAGCGGCGTACGAGTCTCGATCGGGGCGCCGCACGCGAGCGGTTAGGTCTTCCCGTCGAAGGATTCATGTTCCTCTCGATCGGCTTCGTGCAGCCCCACAAGGGCTTCGACCGCGCGGTGCGTGCCTTTGCCGGCCTCGGCGAGCACGGATGCCGGCTTGATGTGGTGGGCTCCATCAGGGTCGAAGACACCGAGTACGTCGCCTACGTCGACGAGTTGCGAGCACTGGTCGACGCGACCGATGGCGCGCATCTCCACGAGAGCTACGTATCCGACGCCGAGTTCGACATCTGGATCGTGGCCGCCGACGCGGTCGTTCTGCCGTACCGACTGATCTGGTCGTCGGGCGTCGGCGAGCGCGCGGAGATGTACCAACGCCAGGTGATCGCGTCCCGAATTGGCGGGCTGGGGGATCAGCTGTCCGAACACGCGATCCTCGTCGACGACGATGCCGCGCTCGCAGCTGCGATGCGATCGGTCGCGGGACTCGACTCCGGGGCACGCCAGACCGGGGGGTGGCCCACGACGGGTCGTGCCGCGGTGATGGCCGAGATCCAGGCTCGGGCCGCCCGGCGCCGACCGACCTACTCCGGTGCGGCGGGCACGCCCGTGAAGGCCGCCCGATCCAACACCGCGCAGACCGCGCCGCTGCGGCGCTTGACGCCGCTGAACCTGCCCGAGGCGCGCTCGGCGCGCCCCGGTGCGTCGTCCATGAAACGGGTGGTCAAGCGCTTGACGGCCTGGCAGATCGATCCGATCATCGGCCAGCTGAACCGCTTGCAACAGGCCACCATCGAAGCCGTGGCGGAGATTTCGGTCGACGCGGGAGAGCCCGACCAGCCCGACCGGCCTTCTCGGCGCGTCTGAGCCCGGTCGATTCTCGGACGGGGCCGTTCAGGTCTCGCCGGGCTGGTGTCGATACGAGAGCTGAGTGCTTTCGATTCGACGACGGAGGATTCGGTGACGAGGCGATTGACGCGACTGGGCTCGGTCGTCGCGGCCTCGATCGTCGCGCTGTCGAGCCTGGTTGCGAGCGGGGTCCTGGATGCGCAGCCCGCTGGCGCGGCGGTCTCGCTGATCCCCGTCGGTCGGAACGCCACGACCTATGGCGGGTTCTTCTCCAAGCTCGGTACGTCCGCCGCCTTCTCGTCGCCGGCCGTAGGCAATGTCATCGGTTCGTCCACGCCGGAGATCGTCAGCGCCGGCATGGACGGCTGTATCCGGGTGATGACGCTGCAGGGGGTCACGATCTCCGGCTGCATTTCGATCGGCGCGAATGGGATCCAGAGTTCGCCGGCCTTGGTCGACTGGAACGGCGACGGCTGGCTGGACATCGTGGTCAGCGGCGTCGCCGGCGGCGTGTTCGGGTTTCGGGGCGACGGCGTTCCTCTGTTCCATTTCGCGACGGCCGGTGGCGTTTTCGCAACGCCGGCCGTAGGCGACATCGACGGTGACGGTCTTCCGGACCTCGCGATCGCGACCTGGGGCCAAGAGGTCGCGGCGTACCGTCACGATGGCGTCAAACTCTTCGCCCGCTTCATCTACGACACCTCGTGGTCGAGCCCGGCGCTGGCGGACCTCGACGAAGACGGCAAGCTCGATGTCATCGTCGGTGCCGACATGGACCGCGGCAACGGCGCCATCGGATTGCCGAACATCCCTGCCGCTGGGGGATACCTCTGGGCGTTCCGGCGGGACGGGGTGAACTTGGCGGGATTCCCGCGGCTCTTGTCGGACCAGGTGATCTGGTCGAGCCCATCGGTGGTCGACCTCAACCAGGATGGCCACCTCGACATCGTGGTCGGCACCGGGGAGAACTGGGCCGGACTCGGTCGGCAACTCTTCGCGGTGGATCGGTTCGGCTACGCGTTGCCCGGCTGGCCCGTCGGAATGCCCGGCGCCACGATGGGTACCCCCGCGGTCGCCGATCTCGACGGCGACGGCCGACTCGATGTGGCCCAACAGTCTTCGGACGGACAGATCTCGTACATCTCGAGTACCGGCACAGTGTGGAAACGCTGGTGCAACCGGTCCTACGGACCCTGTGCTCCGTTGAACTTCGATGGTGGACCGTCGATCGGTGACGTCAACGGGGACGGCGTCCAGGATGTCGTGACTGCCACCGAATCGGATCTCGCGGTGTTCAACGGGGCGACGGGGGCCAAGGAGGCCCAGGTCGGCCTGCTCAACACGTGGCTGCCCGGCTCGCACCCGACGATTGCCCAGTGGGGCGGCGACACCTACATCATCGTCAGCGCAACCACTGATGCCAACCCCGACGGCTCGCCGGGTACCGGCGACCAACACGTGATCTCCATCTACCGAACCGGAGTCGGGTCGGGCGCGCTGGCCTGGCCGACGTTCAAGAACAACGTCAAGCGAACCGGCACCTACGACGACCCGGTTGCTCCGACGATCTCGGGCGCGGTCACGGTCGCGCCCGCCGGAACCACCAGCATCCGAATCGACGCATCCGCAGCTGACGCCGGGACCGGTGTCGCCGGCATCGACATCGACGTACGCCAGGACTCCGACGTCTGGGTCCCGTACGTGAAGCGCAATGGGCCCGCGGGGAACCCAGGCCAGACCGTGTCGCAATCGCACACCCTGTTCGGACTGGGCGGGCACACGTACGCGGTGCGTGCGCGCGCGTGGGATCGGGCCGGGAACGGATCGCCATGGAACACCCTCGGCTCGGTGTCGATCGCGCCGTCGGCCACGCGGGTCCAGCCGTTCCGTGCGGCCTACACGACCTCGTCCGCCGGGGTGGTCGGTTCCGTGTCGAGTCCGCCGGTGGCGTGGGCGCCGATCCCCGGCGGACTGGTGCGGGGCGTTGCCGCCGCCCCGGAGGGAGGTGGGTACACCCTCGACGCATGGGGAGGCCTGCACCCGTTTGGCGGTGCTCCGCCGGTACGAGCGACTGGCTACTGGCGAGGTTGGGACATCACCCGCGGGATTGCGCTCGACCCGAGTGGTGCCGGCGGTTTGGTGGTCGATGCCTTTGGGGGGCTGCACCCATTCGGCGCCCAGCAACGACCGTCGTCGTTTTCGGGCTACTGGCCGGGCCGCGATCTGGTGCGGGGCATCGCGCTCACACCCGACTCGACCCTCATCTCGCCGAAGGGGTACGTCGTGGACGCGTTCGGTGGAATCCATCGATTCGGTGGCGCGCCGACGGTGAAGGGCTCGGGGTACTGGCTGGGTTGGGACATCGTGAAGGGAATCGCCACCGACCCCGCCGGTGTGGGTGGGTACGTGCTGGACGGGTACGGAGGAGTCCATCCCTTTGGCGGTGCTCCGGCCCGATCGATCGGGCGTTCGTGGGCGGGGCGTGACGTCGCCGGCGGTGTCGCGCTCATCGGCGGCGGGGCACCCGGACGCGGCTACGTGCTCGACGGCATCGGCCAGGTGTTCCCCTTCGGGGGCGCGCCGAACGTGCAGACGTTGCTGCGCTGGCCGGTAATGGGTTCCCGAGGCCTCGCGATCGCTCCGTAGCGACCCGGCCGGGCCTGCCGCGCCCGAAAGATCGGACGTGTTCCCGGGTCGAGAGTGTCGTCTCGGTAGACTCCGAAAGCTGATTCCGCACTCCTGCGGAGCGACGCATTCATTTTGGCTTCCTCACTCCACTCCGCCGCGCCCCGGTCGATCGACCGGTCGGACGTCTCCGATCGTCCCGGTCCGATTCGTCGGATCCGGGACATCTGGACATATCGAGAACTACTCGGCAATCTGGTGCGCAAAGAGCTGAAGGTCAAGTACAAGAACAGCGCCCTCGGGTTCGTGTGGTCGCTCCTGAACCCGATGCTCTACCTCTTCGTGTTCTACGTGGTCTTCACGTATCTGATGCCGGCGGCAATCCCAACGTTCGCGATCTTCTTGCTCTCCGGCTTGTTGCCGTACAACTTGTTCTCGGCCAGCCTTGGTGGCGGCACCGGTTCCATCACCGGCAACGTCGGATTGGTCGGCAAGGTGTGGTTCCCTCGGGAGATCCTGCCGTTGGCCGCGATCGGTGCCGCGCTCGTGCACTTCGGACTGCAACTGCTCGTCCTCGGCGGTGCCCTGCTCGTCTTCTGGTATCAGCCTGCATGGTCCTACCTCTGGCTCATCGTCCCGGCGCTCTTGACTCTGCTGGTATTGGTGTCGGCGCTGGCGATCGCCCTGTCGGCGGTCAACGTCTACGCCCGCGACACCCAACACCTCTTGGAGCTTGTGATGCTCGCCTGGTTCTGGATGACGCCGATTGTGTACGTGTTCGCGCAGGTGCACGAGAAAATCGGGAACTGGGCACTCCTCAACCCCTTGACGCCCATCGTGATCACGATGCAGCGCGCCATCTGGGG